>CALDOK010000219.1 GCA_937912125.1 uncultured Pseudomonadota bacterium | reverse complement strand
GCGGTGATGGCGGCGACGGCGGCGACGGCGGCGGCGACGGTGGCGGCGACGGTGGCGGCGACGGCGGTGATGGCGGTGATGGCGGCGACGGCGGCGACGGCGGCGACGGCGGTGATGGCGGCGACGGCGGCGACGGCGGTGACGGCGGTGACGGTGGCGGCGAAGATGGCTGCACCACCATCGACGGCGTAGTCTACGTCAACGAGGCCAGCGCTACCTCCTCCGATCTGGTGCTGGCCATGCTGCGCACCACCGACGGCCTGGGCCCCTTGCTGACCAGCGGCGCGGTGACCATGGACCTGGGTGACGCGGGCATCGAGGGTGCCTACAGCATGAGCACCTGTGACGATCTGGGTGAGGTCGAGCTGGTGGGCGCCTGGGACAGCAACGGCAACTGGCTGATCGACCCCATGGACACCTACGGCGCCTACGCTGTGGAGGGCGCCAACGCGAACCCCATCGAGGTCAGCGGCACGGATCTGCCGGGGTACGACATCGACATCCCCCTGTCCGAAGACGGCTTCCGGCTGATCCCCTTCGTCACGCTGCGGGGCACCATCACCGCGAATGACTCGGAGCTGTTCGAGGACTACTTCACCCGCCACGGCGGTGTCGGGGACTCGGCCATCTACGCCACGGCCCTCAAGTACCTGCCCAACGGCGAGGTCCTGGTGGACTCGTTCGTGGACGCCTACGACTTCGAGCTGTGGGACTCCACGGGCTGGACCGGCCAGACCGAGCTGTCCTACCGCCTGCTGGTGCCCGCCGAGAGCATCGTCTACCTGTGGGTCTGGACCGACGTGGACGGCGACGGTGAGGTCAACGCGCCGGGCGAGCCCGCGGGCTCACCCTCGAGCTCCCAGAACGGGCGCTTCATCACGGGCACCTCGTCTCAGAGCGGCCTGGACGTGGTCTTCATCGACACCGAGTAGGCGTCAGCGCAGCGCCTCGAGGATCGTGCGCTCTGCGGGGCGCGCGACGCCCTCGATCAGAGTCGGATCCTGGGCCAGCAGCTGCGCGGCCATGGTCCAGGGCAGGTTCTCCGTGCCGGTCTCGCCGTGGACCAGGCAGCCGTCCAGGGGGCTGGAGGCGTGGGGGCAGAGGCGCCCGGTCTGCAGGTACAGGCCGAAGAGCGTGCTGCGGAGCTCCCGGTCCTGGGTGGGCCATGGGTAGGGGTTGGCGGCCTCGGGCCAGCCGGGCTGGTCGATCTGTGGAGGGCCGAGCTCGAGCACCAGCTCCACCAGCTGCTCCGTCAGCTCGTCCAGGGTGGCCTGGGGCAGCGCTGCAGGCTCGAAGCTGTCGTTGCCCTGCACCACCTCGGCGATCCAGTGGCGGGCCTCGGTGCGGTAGGAGTCCAGCCACGCGTGGGCGTCGGCCACCGTGGGAGGCGTCACGGCCTGGTCGCCCACCATGATGGGGTCATAGCTGTCCAGGAAGGCGAGCACCCGCGCCGGCTCCACGGGGTCGTCCAGGGTGACGTCCAGCCAGGCCCGGCGGGCGTCGGACTTGACCGTGTGGACCGCGCAGCCCGCGCACAGCAGCGCGCTGAGGATGGAGGTGGTGCGCAGCATGGGGACTCCTGGCCTAGCGCCATGCCTCGGGCAGGGTGCTGGTGGGGGGCTCGTTGGTCGAGAAGCGGATCTCGAGGACCCAGCCGGCGGTGACGGTGAGGTAGCCCCGGTGCAGCATGTTCGCGCCGGTGGCGTCGAGGATCATGACCGTGTGCATGCCTGGCGCCACGGGCAGGGTGGCCTCGGTGACCTCGTCGCTCAGGGTGGCCACAGGCTGGCTGTCGATGGTGACGATTGCCTGAGTGCCGGCCGCGGCCACGAAGGTGACCGAGGCCAGGGAGGCGTCGATGCTGGGGCGCCCACCGGTGGCGGCGTAGGGATCGAACCCGGCCTGCTGCAGGCCGGCGAGGCTGTGATCCTCGTGGGCGCTGGTGCCGTGGGGCGCGGGGGTATGGCGGGCGGAGGAGTCCAGGGCGCTCTGGGCGGTGCGCGCGATGGTGCTGCCTGCCGAGAGGGCGCTGATGCCGGCGGACACCCCGCCCACCACTGGGCTCGCGGGGGCGATGAGGCCGGCCACCGTGGTGCCCGCCTGGGCGGCCTGCAGGGTGCTCGGGCGGCGCTGCTGGCTGCTGTAGGCGCTCGAGCCCCGATGAAGGTCCTCGGCGGCTCGCACCACCAGCCGCTCGCCGTCCCAGTGCACCGCCAGGACCTCGCCCTCGTCCAGCTGCAGGTTCTGCTCCGCCAGCATCACGCCGCTGTGGCTCTCCACCCGCAGGGTGTGGCGGCCGGGCTCAGCCACGGCCACCGGCGCGGGCCCCTGGTGGATCATCTCACCCACGTCCAGGCCGTCCACCAGGATGCGCACGTCGCCCTCGGCCGAGATCGACAGGCTGGCGCCGGCCAGGGCCAGGGATGGGAGCAGCAGCAGGGTGAGGAGCAGGGCGCGCATGGGTGGAGGATAGCAGAGGGTCCGCTACTCCGGGCAGAGCACGCCGACCTTGTAGGCGCTGGCGCTGCCGTAGAGGTACCAGGCGCGATCGAGATCATCCACGACCACGTCGGCGTAGCTGCGCTCCAGGCTGGTGTCGGACCAGGTGGAGGAGAGGCCGGTGGAGAGCTCGACGCGACGCAGGTGGAAGCCGCCCCCGTCGATGAGGGCCAGCAGCGCGAAGCCGTCCTGGGTGACCGCGGCGCCGGAGTCACTCAGGCCCGTGCCGGCATGCACGCCCGGGATGACGGCCTGAGCCCAGGCGCTCCCCCCGTCGCCCTGCCAGGCGTAGCCCAGGACGTCGGCGCCCGCGTCTTCGAAGAACAGGGCCCAGGGCTCGCCATCGGGCCCCGCGCCGCCTTGGGGGGCTCCAGCGCCGGCGTGGAGGGTCTGGGGCGCTGAGAAGGCGCCCGAGCTCAGGGTGAAGTCCAGGGTCACCAGCCCGTTGGCGTCCCCGGTGGCCAGGGCGGCCTGGGTGGCGGAGGCGCAGGCCAGGGACACGCCCTGGGCGTCTCCGGCGAGCCCGGTGGCGGTGGTCCAGGTGGTGCTGGCGCCGTCGGGGCTGCCGAAGCCGAGGGCCCCGTCGGCCACCATGGCGACCCACAGCTCGTCGCCGCTGGCGGTGCAGCTGTCCACGGCGCTGACGGTGCCGGCGCGGGTCGCGAGGGCGGCCGCCTCCCAGCTGGTCTCGTCGGCCGTGCTGGGCGCGAGCAGCAGCAGGCTGTCGTCGCAGGCGTTGCCGGCCACCAGCCGGGGAGCGCCCGTTGCGTCGGCGCTCGCCGCCAGAGCGCCGCCGGTGCTCAGGCCGCCGGCGGGGGTGATGTCCTGGTCCATCAGGATGTTCAGCCCCTCGTCAAAGGTTCGATAGCGCAGGGTGGGGGCGCTGCAGGAGCCGTCGTCTTCGGCGACGAAGAAGGCCAGCACCCGGCGCGCGGCGGGGTCCCACGCCAGCTCCACGGCGCTGGGCCCCATGCTGCCGGCGGCGAAGCTGGCGGTCATGCCGTCCTGGATCATGGTGCCGTTGCAGTCTTCGTCTACGGTGTTGCAGGGGATCTCCATGGCGTCGGGGTGGACCTCGGCGGCGCCGTCGTCGCAGTCGTCGCCTCCCACCTCGCTGGCGTCGAAGCCGTCGCCGTCCACGTCGGTGAGGTCCAGGCCGTCGCAGTCCTGATCGATGGCGTCGTAGGGGACCTCGTCGGCGCCTGGGTTGATGGCGGGATCGGCGTCGTCGCAGTCCTCCGCCGCGCCGTAGCCGTCGCAGTCGGCGTCGCCCTCGGCGCAGTCGGTGGCGGGCTCGGTGTCGATGGGGTCTTCGCCGTGTTCGTCCTGCCAGGCCTGCCAGTCGCCGGGCCAGACGCCCAGGCAGCCAGAGGCCAGGGTGAGGGAGAGGAGTCCGAGTCGATGGATCTGCATGATGCCTCCCTACCAGCGCCCGACCACGACCGCGCCGACCACCAGGCCGCCGCCCACCACCCCCAGGGCAGCGCTGCCGATGCTGGCGGCGTGGGCGCGCTGGTAGCGGTCATGGGCGGCTTGTTCGTCCAGCTGCTGATCCTGCGCGGCGGCCCAGGACAGCTCGGCCCAGGACAGCCCTCCGGCGGCCACGGCCAGGCCTGCCAGCCCACCGAAGAGCAGGGGGCGGGACTGGACCCCACCGCTGGCGGCGGCCTGGGTCTCTACGCGGGGCAGCAGCTCGGGGGGGATCTGGCCGCCGAAGACGTACCAGGAGCGGATCTGGGCCTGGTCCACATGGCGCTGGACCAGGGTGGCGCGCTGAGTGGGCAGGTGCTCGCCGTCGCGGCGTCCATCTACCACCCAGCTGCCCTCGGGCAGGTCGCGGCTGTCGCCAGGGCCCTTCTTGACCGCCGCCTGGTAGGCGTCTTGCAGCACGGGGTAGGCGGCGACGAGCTCGGGATCGAGGGCGAAGCTGCCGTCCAGGCTCAGGGCGCCGCGCAGGGCGTCGCGGGCGTTGTCCTGATCTTCGTGGTGGGCGAAGTACAGGGCCAGCAGGTGGTGGAGTCGGCCCGCGAGGTCGACGTCGGCCAGCTCCGTGAGGCAGCCGATGTCCTCGTGGACGGCGGCGATGCTCTTCTCGAAGGCTGGCCAGTCTCGGGCCTGGTGGGCCGAGAAGCCAGCGTCGAGCTGAGCCGTGAGCGCGCTGGCGTCTGCGGGGCAGGCGGCGCTGGCGGCGTGGAGCAGGGCGAGCAGGAGCAGGGGCACGCGGACCTCCCTCGCGGCGGTGCCGACGGGCCAGAGCGCCCGGGCGTCCGCAGTATACGTCAGGCCGCGGCGAGAAACCTTAGCCCAGCATACCGGGGAAGAACCAAGCCATGGCGGTCATGCCCGCGCAGGTGAGCAGCACGATGGCGCTGATGTAGACCAGGCCGATGACCACGCAGGTGCGGCCTTGGCGCGCGGTCTTGGCGCGCTTGAGGAAGTAGGCCCCGCAGAGGAAGCCCGCCGGCCAGAAGAACACCGACAGGGCGTAGAAGAGCAGGGCCGAGTCGGGGGGCTCCGCGGCGCCTTGTGGGTCCTGAGCGACGAGGCGCTTGACTCGCCGCTGCACGAAGACCAGCACCAGGCCCGCGGCGGCGAACCAACCCCCGCACACGATGATGCAGGCGATCAGCATGATGATCAGGGAGACGATGGGGCTCTGGTCCATGGTCACTGCTCCGCGACCTCGAAGAGGAGCTCATCCCAGTGGGTGTCCTGGGACCAGGTGGCGCCGTCGCCGTTCTGGTAGCTGCGAAGGTGGTTGATCCAGCGGGTATCGAACAGGATGTTCAGCCCGGCAGCCCAGGTGTAGGGGCCCCCGGTGAAGTTGGCGATCACCGCGTCGTCCAGGGCCTGGGCGATGGCTTCGCCCGAGGCGACCAGGGGGGGAGAGCCGCTGGCCTGGAGGTTGTCCGCCAGGGAGCCGACGTCCATGTACCACTCGTTGTAGGTGTGGTCCGTGCCCTGGGAGGCGCGGCGGGCCTCGAGCAGGGGGGCCATCAGGCCGGGGTCGTCGAGCACCGCCTGGGCCAGCTCGTCGATGGCCGAGGACAGGGCGCCGACCTGGGCCAGGTCGATGGCGCTCTGGGTCCACTCGCCGCCTTCGGCCGCCTGGCGCGCCAGATCCGCCGCCAGATCCTGGGGGCTGAGGGCCGGGGTCTCGCGCAGGGCCGCCAGGGTGACGTCGTACTGGAAGCCCGACATGCCCACCGTGGTCTCGCTGCCCGCCATGGTGAGGGCCTGGGGGGCGAAGGCGTGGGCCACCTCCCAGGCGCCCATGTTGCAGGCGTCGAAGGCCAGCACGTCGATGGGGCCGTGGACGTCCACCAGGGGCTGCAGGCCGGCCTGCAGCTCGCCTTGCGCGATGGACATGTCGTTGCCGCTCTGCTCGTCCCAGCTGACCCCGGGCAGGGTGGGGATGTCCGTGAACATCCAGCCCTCGCCGTGATCCCACATGACCACGGCGACGTGCTCGGCCGGGTAGGTCTCGTAGGCCCACAGCAGGAACTCCGACAGGGTCGCGGGGTCGCCCATGTCCAGCTCGCCCATGTCCTGGACCAGCTCCGAGACCACCTGGGTGTCGTCGTCGTCCTGCTCGATGTAGTAGCGCCGGGTGCCGGTCCAGTCGCCGCCGTTGGTGGAGTAGCCCTCGGCCCGGTCCGCCTGGACCACGATGTGCACCCCGTCACCCGAGCCCGCCCGCTCGAGCTCGTTGAGATCCACGTGGACCCAGGCCTCGAGGTCGTTGTCCCCGTTCATGAACACCATGAAGGTCCAGCTCGCCAGGTCGGTGTCGGCGTCGGTGTCGGTGTCGGCGTCGGTGTCGGCG
>CALDOK010000218.1 GCA_937912125.1 uncultured Pseudomonadota bacterium | reverse complement strand
CGAGGGCGCGCTGCGTCTGGTTCAGGTTGTTGATGGCGTTCAGGGACGCGGTGTTCGTGTTGACGGTGAGGGCCATGGTGTCGCTCCTGCGTGCTGGCTCGGTGGTTCGGAGGAAGCGTTCAGTCTCTGTCCTCGCTCCTCGCCAGGTTCTTCGGACCACCCGATGTGTATTGTTAACGGCTCGGCAAAATAGTCAGAAAAAACCTGAAAGAAAGAGTCATAAGGAGAGGATGGCGAGCGCCTGAAGCGACAGACCCGCCCAGTGGGCGGGTCTGCGTGGTGCGTTGCTCGAGTGCGGGGCGCTACAGCTCCATGATCAACCCATTGAGCACGTCGTCCCAGTCCATGCGCTGCTCGAGCTGCCCGTCGGCGATGTCGCGCTCGGCGCGCTCGATCTCATCCGCCATGACCTCGCTCAGCTCGCTTGCGGTGTCCCTGACGTCACTGACGAAGCGGGCGCTGTCGGAGAGGCTGACGCTGATCTCGCCAGAGGGGCCTTCGGCGTCGTGGGTCCGCTTGCCGCGGGTGCTGACGGATTCGACGCGGGGGGCTGTGTGAATGGCCGCGATCTTCATGGCTGGCCTCGCTGTTGGACTTCCAATGGGGTCTTCGGATCAAGATCCGGGATGTTGAAGCGCCGGATGATGTTTTTCTTCATGTTGAGAAACGGCTACCAACCGAGGCTCTTGGCGGGGTCTACCGCGCGTCCCTGGTGGTGCAGCTCGAGGTGCAGGTGGGGGCCCGTGGATCGGCCGCTGGCGCCCACGGTGCCGATGATCTGGCCGGCCTCCACGCGCTGCCCAGGCTGGACATCCAGCCGGTCGCAGTGAGCGTAGAGGCTGCTCCAGCCGTCATCGTGCTCGACCGTCACCACTCGCCCATAGCCATCGCGCTCGCCCGCCATCGTGACGGTGCCGGCGCCGAGGCTGCCGACGGGGGTGCCCGTGGGGGCTGCGATGTCGATGCCTCGGTGGAAGCGCCGCGTGCCCTCGAAGGGGTCCGAGCGGTAGCCGAAGCTCGAGGTGACCACGCCGTCCAAGGGCATGGCGCTGCTCCCGAAGTCCGGCGCGGCCAGATCCCGCGCAGAGCCCACGCCGGGCTCCGGCCCTTGCATGAGCTGGGTGGGTCCGGTGCCGTTCATCTGGGCCGCCATGGACTCGGCCAGCCCGAAGCCACCGCCGGCCGTGATCTGCTGGGCCACCGCCTGGTCGAACATGCCCGAGAACATCTCCACCCCGGTGGACTGGAAGAGGCCTTCGGGGATGGTCTTCCGCATCTGCTGGATCATCATCTCCACCAGATAGGACTCGAAGGCCTCCGCGGCGTCCGAGTTCTTGGCGCCCGACCCCAGCTCGGGCCTCCCTGACTGCTGGGCCAGGGTGGTGGCGATGCCCATGGGGTCGATGGCCATCAGAGCGTCTCGATGGCCGCGTGGATGGCACCCGCCTGGCGGATGGCGGTGAGGATGGAGATGAGGTCTCGCGGGCTGACGCCCAGGGAGTTCAGGGCCGTGACCAGGTCGCCGATGGTGGCGCCTTCCACCATGGATACCCGGCTCTCCTCTTCCTCCACCTGGATGCGGGTGTTGTCCAGCAGCACCGTCTGCCCGCCGGACAGCGCGCCCGGCTGGCTGACGTTGGTGGTGCGCTGGACCTCGATGGACAGGCCGCCGTGGGCCACGGCCACTGGGGAGATGCGCACGTCGGAGCCCATGACCACGGTGCCTGTGCGCTCGTTGACCACCACCTTGGCGGAGGTGTCCACCGTGAACTCGAGGCTCTCGAGCTGAGAGACGAAGGTGATGACGTTGCCGCGCATGGCCTCGGGTACGTGGACCACCACCGAGGTGGAGTCCAGGGCCTTGGCGTAGTCCGCGGCCAGGTAGTCGTTGATGGTGCCGGCCATGTTGGAGGCGGTGGTGAAGTCCGGCTGGTCGAGGTTCCAGACCACCTGGGGCTGCCGGTTCAGGTCGTAGTAGTTGGCAGGGACCTGCACCACCTCTCCGCCGCTGGGCACGCGCCCGGTGGTGGGGTGATTCTTGCGGACCTGGTTGCCCGCAGCGTCGGCGCTGTAGCCGCCCACCACCATGGGGCCCTTGGCCAGCACATAGTCTTCGCCGTCCACGGCCGTGAGCATGGTGAACAGCAACACGCCGCCTTCCAGGCTGCGGGCGTCCCCCATGCTGGCCACCTCCACGTCGATGTGGCCGCCGGGCTTGGAGTCCGCGGACATGGTGGCGGTGACGATCACCGAGGCCACGTTTCGGGCCATGATGTCGTCGGGATTGACCGTGACGCCCTGGCCCTGCAGCCGGTTGACGATCTGCTGGATGGTGGCCTCGTTGCGGGTGCTGTCGCCGGTGCGGTTCAGGCCCGCCACCAGCCCCGTGCCCATCAGGTAGATGTTGGGCTTGCCGTAGATGTGGGCCACGTCCTTGATGCGCGCGGCCTCGGCCGGCGCAGCCGAGAAGACAGCGAAGAAGGCGATGAGGGCGTAGATCAGGCGCATGGTTGGGTCCTCGTGGGCCCGATATCGGTCGGGGGGGCGCGCACTTTAGGGGCGAAGCGAACTTTTCCTGGTCTAGCCGCCCACCATCTGGTTCAGCTGCCCGTCCAGCTGGTCCGACGTCTGCATGGCCTTCTGGTAGGCCTCGAAGTAGCGGCTGGCCTCCATCAGCTCGGTCATGGAGCGCATGGGGTCGGTGTTGGAGCCTTCGAGCGCGCCCTGCACGACCTCGACCCCCTCCACCTCGTAGACTGCACCGTCAGCGCGCCAGGAGGTGCCTCCCAGGGGAGACAGCTCGGCGGCGCTGACGATCTGCAGGCGGTCCAGCTCCTGGCCCTCTTGATCCAGGATGGTGCCGTCCGATGCCACCGTGAGCTTTTCGCCTGGGAGCAGCTGGATGGAGCCGCCCTGACCCTGCACCTTCAGGCCGCCGGAGGTGACGAGGAAGCCCTCGCCGTCCATCTGGAAGCTGCCCGAGCGCACCAGCACCTGGTTGCCGCCCTCGCCGGCCAGGAAGAAGCCCTTGCCCCGCAGGGCCATGTGGGTCTCCACGTTGTCGTGGACCAGGGGGCCGTCGGAGAAGTTGGCGGTGGCCAGGTCGGCGCTCACGTAGACATCGGCCAGGGGGTCGTCCATGGCGCCCTCCAGGTCGAAGCTCACCCTCTGCTCCTTGAAGCCGGCGGTGGAGCTGTTGGCCAGGTTGTTGGCCACCACCTCGAGCTGGGTCCAGGCGGCGGAGGCAGCGGACATGGAGGCGTAGATGTCGTGGCTCATTCAGGACTCCTTCTCGAGCTCGTCCCCGGGGGACTGCTCGAGCTGGGTGCGCAGGCGGCGCCGGGCATCGGACAGGATCTGGCTGATGCGCGAGGGCGTCAGGTCGAAGACCTTGGCGATCTCCGTGAGGGTGAGGTTTCGGCCGTAGTAGAGCAGCACGCACTGTCGGCTGCGATCCGGCAGCTCCATGATGGCCTGCTTGAGCTCGTCCCGGGAGCCCTGGTCCAGCATCAGCTGCAGCACGTCCCGGCTGTTGTCGCGCACCTGGGTCTCGCCGAGGCTCAAGCCCTCGTCGCCGTCGTCAGCGCTCTCGTCCATGGACAGCAGGGTGACCTGGGCCGTCTTGTTGACCGCCTGCCAGTAGGTCTCCATGTCCATCTCCAGGACCTCTGCGACCTCCTCGGCGCTGGGCTCGCGGCCCAGCTTGTGGGCCAGGCCGTTGGAGCAGTCCTGGATGCGGCGGGCCAGGGTGCGGCGACGCCGGCTCATGGTGTCGTTGGCACGGAGCGCGTCGAGCATGGAGCCGCGGATGCGGTACTCGGCGTAGGTGGAGAACTTGATGTTCTGGGTCTCGTCGTAGTGGTCGAAGGCCTCGAGCAGGCCGATGGCGCCGTAGGAAGCCAGATCCTCGCGGGTGATGCCCACCGAGTCGGGGATGCGGGAGGCCAGCCGGCGCGCGAGCATGACGATCTTGGTCTGGAACTTCGTGCACAGCTCGTGCCGCGACATGCCGTCCACCATCCTGGAAGCGTCAGGGCTCACCGGCTGTGTGGATGCTCGTGGGTACAAGTCGTGCTCCTGGCGCTAGGCGGGGGAGGGCTTGGGGACGGGGGCACGGGGCCGGCGAGTCGCGGCGCCTGGGCGCTGGGGCCGGGGCGGCTCCTCGAGGGTCAGCAGGCCCACGCGCTCGAGGCGGATGGTGGGGAGCAGCTCACCGGGGGACAGCACGGGGATGCGTGGGAAGAGCTTCTCACTGAGGCGCCGGAAGGGGCCGCGTACCAGAGGCGGGGCCAGCAGCACGACGTCGTCGGCGCCCCGCTGGCGTCCGCTGATCTCGCCCAGGCGCGTGAGCAACAGCTGGGCGATGTTGGGGTCCATGATCAGGCGGGTGGTGCCGTCCTCCGAGGCCTGCAGGCTGCGGGTGACCACCTCTTCGGCGTCCGGCGCCATGGAGATGTAGCGCAGGGTGCCGGCGCCGCCCGTGAAGCGCTGGCTGATGTGCCGGGCCAGGCGCTGGCGCACCAGCTCGGTGAGCACGTTGGGCTCGCGGCTGCGGGTGGCATGTTCGGCCATGGCCTCGAGGATGCTCTGGCTGTCGCGGATGCTCACGCCTTCGCGCAGCAGGTTGCGGAAGACGCGCAGCACGGTGCCGCGGGTGAGCACGTCGGGGATGAGCTCTTCCACCAGGCGCGGGCTGTGCTTGCTGGTGCGCTCGAGCACGTCGGCCAGCTCCTGGCGCCCGAACAGCTCGTGGCCGTGCTGGCGGAGCAGCTCGGTGAGGTGGGTGGTGACGATGGTGGGGACGTCCACCACGGTGTAGCCCTTGGCCTGGGCGCGCAGGCGCGCGGTCTCGGGAATCCACAAGGCGTCCAGCCCGAAGACGGGGTCCTTGGCGGGGATGCCGCGGATGGGGCCCTTGGTGTCGCCGGGATCGATGGCCAAGCACTGCCGGGGAACCACCTTGCCCTCGCCGATGGCCTCGCCCCGCAGCAGGACGCGGTACTCACCACCCTCCAGGCGCAGGTTGTCTCGCAGGTGCACGGCGGGCACGATGAGCCCGTCGTCGGTGGCGAACTGCTGCCGGATCCGCTGGATGCGCTCCACCAGGGTGCCGCCCTTGCGCTCCTCTACCAGGGCCACGAGGTCCACACCCAGCTCGATGGTCAGGGGCTCGACGTGGAGCATCTCCTTGAGGTCGGGCTCGGCGGGGGCGTCGGGGGTGGCCGAGGGCTCGCCGTCGCGCTCCGCCACCGATCCACCGCGGCCGCGCATTCGCCAGGCCACCGTGCCCGCCACGCCGGAGATCAGGATGAAGGGGATACGCAGGCCCGGGATGGCGATGAAGCCCATGGTGGCCACGGCCATCATGCCCAGGGCACGAGGGGAACCGAAGAGCTGGGCACCCAGCTGGGTGTGCAGCTGCTCACCCTTCTCGTCGGGCACCCGGGTGACCAGCATACCCGCGGCGGTGCTGACGATCAGGGCCGGGACCTGGCCCACCAAGCCGTCGCCGATGGTGAGCACGGTGTAGATGCTGATGGCAGTGACGAAGTCCAGGTCGTTCTGGACGACGCCGATGAAGATGCCGCCCAGGATGTTGACCAGGGTGATCAGGATGCCGGCGATGGCGTCGCCGCGGATGAACTTGCTGGCGCCGTCCATGGAGCCGTAGAAGTCGGCCTCACGGGAGATCTCGGCCCGGCGGGTGCGGGCGGTGTGCTCGTCGATGAGCCCGGCGTTCAGCTCGGCGTCCACCGCCATCTGCTTGCCGGGCATGGCGTCCAGGGTGAAGCGCGCGCTCACCTCGGCGATGCGTCCGGCGCCCTTGGTGATGACCATGAAGTTGATGATCACCAGGATGATGAACACCACCAGGCCTACGGCCACGTTGCCGCCCACCACGACGTTGCCGAAGGCCTGGATGATGGAGCCGGCGGCCTCTGGACCCTCCGCGCCGTGCAGCAGGATCAGCCGCGTGGTGGCCACGTTCAGGCTGAGGCGGAACAGCGTGGTGATCAGCAGGATGGTGGGGAAGACCGAGAACTGTACGGGCTTGGTCACGTAGAAGGTGACCAGCATCGTGAGGATGCCCAGGGACAGCGACAGGGCCAGGAGCATGTCCATCACGGGGGTGGGCAGCGGCACCACCATGATGATGAGCAGGCCGAAGATGCCCGCAGCTACGCCCACATCGCCCTGATTCTTCAGGCGGTCGAGGATGGTGAGGGCTGAGTTCGGAGGGGCTGCCACGGCGGATCACTCCTGGCGTTCGCACCTCCAGTCGGTCGGCGCGGCCCGCGCTTTAGGCCGCCTGGAAAAAAAGTGGGCTCGCGGCTAGCCCACGGCGCCCTCGTCGCCCGCGGGATCGAGGCGCCGAGCGAGCTCCTCGAGGCCCGCCTCGTCGGGCCACAGGCCCTGGGCCCGGGCCAGGCGCTGCTTGGCCATGCCGTCCAAGCCCTCGTCCAACAGGTTGCGGATGGCCACCAGCTCGGCCTCGAGGCGCAGCGTGGGCCGGCCCTCGAGCTCGGCGAGCATGCGGCGTGCCACGGCGTTGCGCGCGTTCAGCTGCAGCGTGCGCTCCAGCGCTAGCCTGGCGGTGGCCTTGCTGTCCCGCGTGATGGCCTCCTGGGCGATGGCCAGCAGGCCGTTGGGATCGTCCTTGACCAGCTCCAGCGCGGCGCGCTCCTGCTGGGTGCGGATGGGTGCGGGCTGCACTGAGGCCCGTTGGATCATGCCGCGGGCGCGGGCAGCGGGCCCGCCTTTGATGGACTGGGCGATGACCGCGAACAGGCCGAGGAAGAAGACCAGACCGACGGCCCAGTGGGGCACGCCTAGGGACTGTAGGCCCGCGAGGGCCGCGCCGATTCCGCGCATGGGAGTTCTCCGTGACAGACAGGGCAGCGATGAGCCGAGGCGTCGGGGCGGCGGTCTGGCGGGGTGGCCGGGCTGGTGAGGCACCAGCGGGTCGCGCGGGTCAGGCCGTCGTCACGGCGAGCTGGTGATATCCAATCCCGCCTGGGTAGGTCAAGGTCGCGGGTGGCCCTTCGCCGTGGCATGTTTCACGCCGATGGAGGTCCTCATGCGCACCGCCCTTCTCCTCAGCACCCTGGCGCTCGCTGGCTGCTTCGACAGCGTCGATCCCGACGACACCCAGGAGCCAGCCGACACCGACACCGACACCGACGCGGACAGCGACACCGATGCGGACGCCGACTCCGACGCCGACAGCGACGTCGAGGGCCTTCACCCCGCGTGGGCCAACCAGCTGGAGAGCCAGGGAGGCTGCTCCGACGTGATCATGTACGCATGGAAGCCGGACGACACCCTGGCGCTGTTCTTCCGCGGCCACGGGGTGGCCGAGGCGGCCCATGCCGCGGGAGAGGCCACGGACTTCCTCTGGACCCTGCCCGATCCCGAGGTCGAGGTCTGGGTGGAGCGAGGTGAGCACCTCACCCACGTCACCTGCAACGACGTGATGGAGTACGAGCCCCTGGTGACGGCCACCTGGATCGCCCGCTCGGGATCCGTGTTTCTCACTGTCACCCCCACGGGCGAAGCCCAGCCCTGGGGTGAGTACCCAGCCCTGGGCGAGCTCGAGCTCTCGGGCATCATCCTCGAGCCCGAACACGGCGGAGATCCCGCCCACCTGTCCTACTTCCCCATCAGCACGGGGATCGGCTGGCTGCCGGGCTAAGGAGCCTGTGGGGCGGCTCCGGCACCATGATGATGTCGTCTTCCACCAGCTCGAGCAGCAGGGGCTCGCCGTCGGCGGTGGCCTGGACCCGATAGGGCGTGGGCACGCCTGGGCACTCATCCCAGCGCTCCTCGACCCAGGCCCAGGACCACACGAACAGGATGAAGCCGCCCTCGGGCGCGATGAACTCGGTCCGCGGGCAGGTGCCTTCCCAGCCGTGGCTGCAGTCGAAGTCGTCGTCGCCGTAGGCGAAGAAGGTGCCGTCGTCCCAGGGTGGGTTGGGTTCGATGTTGTACGCGGTGTTGAGGATGAAGTCGAAGCCGTTCTCGTCCACAGTGTCGGCCCAGACCACGATCTGCGCGCCCGGCTCCGGGAAGGCGATGAAGACGTCGTCCACGACGTCAGGGTCGGGGCAGGGGAGGTCCTCGACGATGGAGAAGTCCACTGGGCCGGTGTCGCCCGTCTCGCCCGTCTCGCCCGTCTCGCCCGTCTCGCCCGTCTCGCCCGTC
>CALDOK010000217.1 GCA_937912125.1 uncultured Pseudomonadota bacterium | reverse complement strand
CCAGATGCCCTGGCGGGCCTTCTCGATCATGCCCTTGCGGGTCTCTTCGCTGAGGTTGTCGATGTAGTTCTTGGCCATCAGCACCTTGATGCCGTGGATGAACTTCTCCGACGAGCGCGAGCCCTCCGACAGAGTGGTGCCCTCCTTGACCAGGTGGATGTCCAGGTCGGCCATCTCGTCGAGCAGCACCCAGTCCTTGAGGTTCCGGTAGAGCCGGTCGGTCTTCTCCACCAGCAGGTTGCGGCAGCTGGGGTTGGCCCTGAGCCAGGCCATCATCTTGCCGAAGTTGGTGCGACCGGCCTTGCGGGCGGTCTCCACGTCCACGAACTCCTCTACGACCGCGAAGCTGTTGCTCCCGGCGTACTCGCGCAGCAGACGGAGCTGGGCGGGGATGGAGAAGCCCTCCTTCTCCTGGTCCTTGGACGACACCCTGGCGTAGATCACCGCCCGGGTCAGCGTCGAGGCCTCGACCAGGCCCTGGTCGACCTTGTTCTCATCCTCGGGTTCCGGTGGAGGCTCGGGGGCGCGGCTGCGCACAGGGGGGACGGCACGGGTACGCCGGCGCAGCGGCGGCCGGTGGCGCGCGGGTGGGCGTGACATCATCACTCCGGGAAATGTCCCTTTGTATTTTACATAACTCACGAAAAATGCCAGCCCTGTTTCGACACAGGATGACCTGGATGACCTCGAAGACCTGCCCCCAATCCGGTGCCATCGCCCATTTCCACCTTCCAAGGCCCACCCGATGACCTGGATGACCTGGATGACCTGATCGGCCATCTTCAGGGGGCGTGGAGAAGGAGACCGGGGCGCAGCAGGGCGCGCCCTTGTTCTTCTCCCTGCACGGATCGACCCCGGAAACAGGTCATCGAGGTCATCAGGCCTTCGGTACCTGGCTTGGCGAGCGGGCTTCGGTGGATGACCTGGGCTCGGAGGGTGAGGTCATCGAGGTCATCGAGGTCATCGTGGGCCACACCGCATCCCAGCAGCCCGCCTGCCCCACCCTGACCCCGATCAAGCCCCATGCGCTTCGGCAGTTCTAGTCTGCGGAATCTGTTCAGCACCTCAGCGCACGAGGGGATAGACGCCGCGGTCGCAACCCGGTGGTTTATGGACGGCGGTCATCTGCTCTCCGCTCCCTCCTACTCGTTCTGGCTGCATGAGCTGGGCTTCGCCCCCACGGTCGCGCTCATGGACCTACGGGACGAGCCTGGTGCCCTCGAACGCCGCCTCCGTGAGGACTACCAGGGCCCCACGCCGCGCGAGCTGATCCGAGAGCTCCACGACGAGCTCGGCGCATCCCCCGACCTCGACCTGCACCTGCTGCTCATCTCGGCCTGGCTGGACAAGAAGAAGGCCTCGGCCGTACGCGACGTGGCCCTGGCCAGCCTCCCAGCCGGACTGCTCGAAGATCTCGGGGTCCAGGGCGAGGCCATCCACCGCCTGCCGCTGGCCGTGCACCTGTACCGCCAGAGCCAGCGCCTGCTCCTTGCCGTGGATGCCAGTCACTGCTGGCATACCCACCGCCGCCACGCCCTCGAGCTGGCCGGGCCACGCAGGGCGCCGCATGCACCGCTGACGGAGGTGGACTGGGAGGCCATCACCGAGCGCGCCCTGCGCACCCTCCCCGTCGAGCTGCGCAATGCCCACCGGCCCAGCTACCAGCTCCACTTCCCGCGCCGGGACGGGGCGGAGATCCTCGTGGCCCTGCGCGAGCGCGCCGCCCTGGCCGGGGTGCGGGACGCCTCCGGGCGGATCAAGGCTGGGCACCTCGACGGATGGACCCTGCTGCGCGTTCACCGGGACGGGAACCGGCTGGATCTGACCACCGCACACCACGAGCTGGGCCTGGCCCTGGCCGATGGTGTAGGACGGGCGCTGTTCGACGCTGACGTGAGCTACCGGCCCGCCCGGGCGCCCCTCAGCGCCCAGGCCCTGCAGACCTTCCTCGAGCGCCTGCGCGATCCAGACGACGACACCTTCCGGCTGGTGGAGGTCACCGCGGAGCTGCCCGGCCTCGCCGACAAGCCCGTCGCCCGGCTCGGGGGATCGGGCCAGACGCGGGTGGAACCCGCTGTGCGCGAGCTGCGGCGCAGCATGGCCTTCTGCGAGCGCTGGGAGACCGTACACCAGGTCAAGGTCGGCTTCGGCGACCACTACCGCGTCGTGGTCCACTTCCCCCCCAAGGACCAGGAGCTCACCCTCACCTACTCCGACAGCGAGCGTGACAAGGACGTCTCCCGGGCCTTTGAGAGGCTGTTCCGTGACGAACTGGGCATCGAGGTCCACCCCAAGGTGGCCCGGCCTGGGGAGCGCCACCGCCACTTCCTGCCCGAGCCCCGCACGGTCACCGCGGTGCACCTGCGCCGCCTGCTGGGGCCGCTGGTGGAGTCACCCGCTCCCTGGGAGCAGAAGCTGCTGCAGCGCTACCAGGCTCAGAGCTGGCTGCGCACCGCCGACCACGCCGTGCTGCGCTGCGGGGATCCCCACCTGAACCGTCAGGTGCTCGACGCCGACACTCTGGACTGCCCCGGCGTGGTGGAGATGCCCTACGGCACGGTTGACGACCACGATCCCTTCCGGCAGGAGGACGCGGCGGTGTTCGCCTGCGACACCTGCGGCCAGCTCTGGCACCCGGCGCGCTACCGCCTGCCCCTGACCCACCGGGTCCGCGTCACCCTGCGGCACCGGGCCCTCTGGAACCATCTGGCGGGGCTCGCAGGCCGGCTGGGCCGCTTCGACGAGGAGGCGCCAGGGGTGGCCAGCGGCATGGTGGGCGGGCTTCGCTGCTACCTGGTCTACCTGCCCCTGGCCCTGGAGTCCTGGCGCGAGCCCGAGCACATGGGGCCCCGTCCAGCCTGCTGGGTCGGGTTACCCGATGATCCCCTCCTGGCTTCCTGCGGAGATCAGGGCCTGGACCTCGCACGGGTGATCGCAGAGCCTCGCCTGATTGGCGCGGCGCTCGAAGCCGCGCGCAGTCGGTTCCCCGGGCCAGCCTGGACCCTGGCCAGCTACCAGGCCTCGGGCCAGCCCAGCGCAACCGCCCCAGAGCGCATGAGCGTCGGCGTCGAGCCCGAGCGTGCCTTCATCTCGCAGGACGCCAAGGGCATCTGGCTCGGAACCCAGGCCCTGGGCCTCGGCCGCGTGAAGGGCCTCGAGCGCGCCCTGGCCTTGCTGGCCCACGCCGCAGGGCTGGACGAGGGCGTGGGTCGAGAGCGCCGCTACCGCACCGGCGAGCAGCTCGCCCGCTTCGCGCCCATGGCCAGAGACACCAAGGTCATGCAGTGGATGAGGCGCGCCCGGAACATGATCGCAAGTAGCACCGGCAGCGTTGATCTCGCCGATCGCATCATCGAGCGCAAGCGGGGACAGGGCTACCGGCTGGGGCTGGGCTTCGTGGTGGTGGGGATGAGTGTGGAGGGGTAGCACTCGCTGGATGGTCTCCACCGGGGCCACGG
>CALDOK010000216.1 GCA_937912125.1 uncultured Pseudomonadota bacterium | reverse complement strand
GAGATCCCAGCGATCGACATCTTCCTGTTCGACACGGGACACGACGGCACGGAGCTGGGCGTGGCGCTGGAGGGCTTCTTCCGCGAACAGGTGAGCACCGCGGACATGGACATGGTCCGCCAGGCGCTGCTGGCCCGCATGAAGTACCGGCACTGCAAGGGCCAGGGACCAGCGACCACCCGTGACGCGGTCCACGTCTGCTTCATGCACGGACTCGTGGACGCATCGAGCCAGACAGACAAAACCGGCAGGTTGGCCGAATGGTGGGATGGTGCCTTCGGCGACGGCCTGATGTCGACCCACCTGCGTCGCACTCTGCCTGGAGGAACGTTAGGTAGGCTGTACAGTCGCCGTGGGCTGTGGGTGGATCCCACCGCCAAAGGCCTTCGCGGAGCTCTGGCCCGCATCCTTGCCCTGCAGCGTGGCTGCAAAGACGGCGATATCTCGGCAGAGAAGGGTATCTACTGGGAGTGCGCGCTCCCCGACATCCGCACCATGGCAGACACCTACGAGCACAGCGACTGGGTCATCCACCTTGATCGTGAGCTATCCCTCGAGCTCTTCAGGGCCGGCGCTTCCCAGGATCTGCCGACCATCATCGAGTACAGCGATCAGGAGGTCCCCGAGAGCCCCGGCTACGACACCATCACCGTGACCCGCCACGCCCAGCCCTATCGAGATCAGCTCGGAGAGATCCTCACCATGGCCGATCTCGACGTCTCGGGGCGCGGCGACGAGGCCCGGAGGTCAGCGAACGAACTGCTGGACGACATCAACGTCCTGTCGGGCTCGTGGGCGCTGGACTTCCTCATGGGGAGCATCGCGGACCTCCAGAAGAGCATGCGGCTCAAGGGTAACGTCGGATCAGCGCTGACCTACCGCTGGCTGCAGCGCATGGAGCTGAGCGCCGCGGGAGGCAACATCATTGAGACCAACGCTGGTCCCGTAGTGCCCGTCTTCGTGAGCCTGGAGGATCTGCTGCGCGCCACCCCGGCCACCGGCCTCAGCCGCAAGGATGGCTTGGTCTTCCGGTACACCAACGAGTTGCCAGACGAGCAAAACGCCAAGGCCAGCGGCTGGTGCGATGACCTCCTGGTGCTCTACCTCACGCCTTCCAAGGCTGGCGTGCCCTCCAGGATCTTCGGGCGGGTCATCGAAGTGAAGTTCGGCAGGACCGCAGCCTCGAACGGCGTCCGCGACAAAGCGGTCAGACAGGTCCGAAACACCCAGAAGCTCCTGCAGCGCAAGCTGGCCGGCGACGACGCCCCCCTGGACGCGGTGTTCCGCCACAAGCAGCTTTCGCTGTTGATCAAGGCGCAGCTCGAGCAGGCCGTCGCCATGGGGCTGTTCGACGCCAGGGTCTACGATTTCCTCAATGTCCCCGCGCTCTCGGCGAACCTTGCCACCGGCCGCTATTCCGTGGACTACACCATCTCCCACCAAGGCCAGCACTGCGTCGGCGACGCCTTCCTGCTCCATACGGAAGAATCGAAGCTCGACCAGCCCAGCATCGAGGTGATCGAGGGGGTCCGCGTGGTGAAGATCCCACGCAAGATGGTCGAATGGCTGGCGTTCGAGTTGCCGGACAGTCCCACCCTGAGCGTCGCCCCCACCTGCACCCTTCCCCACCTCGGGCGCTACCTGAGCGTACAGACCCAGACTGGAGAATCCAGCAGGTTCGACACATCCGACGAGCCGGAAGAACCGGTTGTCGGCGAGCCCGAGGTGGACGAACCGGAGAACGGGCGGAGAGGCCCGCCCGACGGCGAAGCCGGTGCGACACCAATACCGAGCTCCGGCGCGATGGAAGCCCAACCCGCCCCTGCCCAGGAACCCGAGGCCAAGACCGG
>CALDOK010000215.1 GCA_937912125.1 uncultured Pseudomonadota bacterium | reverse complement strand
CGCCGACGCCGACACCGACACCGACGCCGACGCCGACTACGACTTCCTGTCGGTGGCCGTGGGCGGCCAGCACAGCTGCGGCCTCACCCGCGACGGCGAGGCGGTCTGCTGGGGCCTCGACCTCGACGGGCAGGCCACGCCGCCTGCTGCCACCACCTTCCTGGTCCTCGCGGCTGGCAAGAGCCACACCTGCGGCATCACCGACACCGACCAGGTGCTGTGCTGGGGCAACGACCGCTTCGGGCAGCTGATGGCGCCCCCTCGCCCCGTCAGCAACCTCTGGGTCGGCGGTGATCACGCCTGCGCGATGCTCAGCTCGAACAGCCTCGAGTGCTGGGGCCGCAACGACGACGGCCAGGCCACCCCTCCCAAGGGCGCCCGCTTCACCAAGCTGGCCCTGGGCACCCTCCACAGCTGCGGTCTGGACATCAAGGGTCAGGCCACCTGCTGGGGCTCGGACCGCGACGGCAACGTCAGCGCGGTGCCCAGCGAGGTGCTCACCGCCATCACCGCTGGCGATGACCACACCTGCGGCCTCAACGGCAAGGGCGCTGTAGTCTGCTGGGGCAACAACGACGCCGGCCAGGGCACCCCGTCCGGCCCGCTGTACACCCGCCTGGACGCAGGCAAGCAGTTCACCTGCGGCGCCGTGGGCGACGGCAGGCTCGACTGCTGGGGCATCAACGCTGCCGGACAGACCATGCCGCCCACGGGCATCGACTGGGCGCGGGTGGACACCTCGGGCACCGGCGCCCACGCCTGCGGCACCTTCATCGACCCCAAGACAGGCGGAGGGATCGCCTGCTGGGGTGACAACGGCGACGGCCAGACCGACGTTCCCTAGCGGTCGTCTTCAGCGCCCCAGGCTCCTGTGGCCGCGCTGCGACGCACCCTCGCCCCGAAGCACGGCGGCGTGGGAGGCGCTCAGGGCCTCCAGGCGGGGGTCGGCGCCGCAGGCCTCCAGGGCCGCCCCCTCCCGCACCAGCGCGCGCAGGGCATCGGCTGCCAGCTGCTCGTGCAAGACCTCACTGGACGAGGCCTCCAGCACCCAGCGAGCCCAGGCACCCAGCGTGGGGTCGTCCTCGAGAGAGCTCCAGGTGGCCCGGCTGAGCGCGAGGTGACGGGCCACCGCACCGTGGCTCCCGGGCAACAGGGTTGAGCCCACCGCCACCGCCGGCCACCTCCCTGTGCGGCGATGGTCCACAGAGAGAGGCCCCTCGGCGGAGGTGGGCTGGCTGGGTCCTGGCGCGGGATCGCCGGGCCGGATGAAGCCCACCTGGATCTCTTCCTGGAGCGCAGGCGGCGTCGCTGGAGCCAGAGCGTGGTGCTGCGGCAGGGCGCCGGCCAGGAGCACGCCCACCAGCAAGGCCATGGCGGCCGGGTACCAGCCGACCGCTCCCTCGACCCAGGGGTGCGCCTGCGCTCTGGGCCCCGCCACGGCCCGGAACAGGCGGAGCCCGCACAGGAGCCACAGCCCCAGCCCCAGCAGGCTCATGCGCGCCTCGAGGACGACGCCCGGGGGCTCGATGCCGAAGGCCGCCGCGGTCATCATCAAGGCCAGCCCCAGGACCGGGACGGCCCAGGCAGGCTCGGAATCGCGCTCGAAGGGCCAGGCGAGCAGGTGAAGCAGTGCCGGGTAGAGCAAGGGCAGGTAGAGCATGTGGAAGGCGGCGGCGCTGCACCCCAGCCAGGCGCTGAACAGGGCCATCACCGCCACGACCACCCGGCGCTCGGGCCGCAAGGCGACCGCCGGTAGGCCGACCGCGACGGACATCAGCAGCAACGGCCCATGACGCAAGGAGGACAGGAACGCCAGCCAGTCGGCCGGGTGCGCGTGGCGCGCCGCCCAGTCCGGGTGGATGGCCGCCTGAAAGCGTGCGGTCTGCACCACGCCCAGCACGATCTTCTCCAGGGGCAGCGAGGCCGCGGCCAAGGCCAGACACAGCAGCCCCACCAGCACCGCCGCCGCCGCCGCCCGCCAACGCCGCGCCACCAGCAGCGGCAGCAGCAGCAGCCCAGGCACCAGCTTCACCGCGACCCCCAGCGCCAGCGCCCCACCGGCCACCACGTCCCAGCGTCGCGCAGCGCAGGCCATGGCCAGGGCCATCAGCAGCGCCAGCGCCATGTTGGCCTGACCCAGCCGAACACACTCCCCGCTGGCGGGGATGAGCAGCACCAGCAGGAGCCCCAGGGGGACCGCCACCGGGCGCGCCCAGGTCGCCAAGGGGTGGACCAGCATCCCGAGCGCGCCGCAGCCCAGCAGCGCCAGCAGCAGCGCTCCCCTCCACAGCCTCACAAAGGGGGCCCACTCGAGGGCGGTGGCGGGCCTCAACAGCGCGGGCAGCGTGGCGGGGTAGAGGGTGCTGAAGGTCGCGGCGCGAGCCCTCAGGGCCCTGGCCTCGTAGCTGGCCTGCAGGTCCTCTCGAGAGCTCGGATCGCCTCCATCCGCCAAGGTGACCGCCGCGAGGTAGACAGGCAGAGCGTCAGCGGCCTCGTCGCTGGGTGAGCCGAGGGACTCCCGCGCCACCGACACCCCGACCAGCAGCACCAGGGCCGCGAGGATCACTGCCGCTGCGATGGAGATCGGCGTGCGCACGGCGGCAGGATAGCACCTTGCTCTCACCTGCAGTCCACGCTAGGCCGAGCCCATGTCGAGGCGACTCTACTCCATCCGCGGCAATGACCAGAGGCTCGATGGCGGGGCCATGTTCGGCAACGCCCCCAAGTCCCTGTGGGAGCGCTGGGCCCCCGCCGACTCAGACAACCGTATCGACCTCGCCACCCGCGCCATGCTGGTACACGAGGAGGGACGCTTCATCCTCTTCGAGGCCGGCATCGGCGCCTGGCAGTCCCCTCGCATGCGCGAGCGCTATGGAGTCCAGGACTCCACCAACCGCCTGATCCACAGCCTGGATCTGCACGGCCTCACGCCCTCGGACATCCACGTGGTGGTGCTGTCCCACCTACACTTCGATCACGCCGGGGGCCTGCTCTCGGACTGGTCCGAGGACGCCCCACCGCGCCTGGGCTTCCCCAACGCCACCTTCCTGGTCTCCCGCCGCCACTGGGAGCGCGCCCTGTCGCCCCACGTCCGGGATCAGGCGTCCTTCATCCCCGAGCTCAACCAGCAGCTGGCCGAGAGCGGCAGGCTGGCTCTGGTGGACGACGCCAGCCACCCCCTGCTCGGGCCCGGCTACCGCTTCCACTTCTCCGACGGCCACACCCCGGGCATGATGCTCACGGAGCTGGACGGAGATCACGGGCCTGTGGTCTTCGGAGCCGACCTGGTGCCGGGCCGAGCCTGGGTCCACACCTCCATCAGCATGGGCTACGACCGCTTCCCCGAGCTGCTGCTGGACGAGAAGCGCACGCTGCTTGCCAGCCTCGCCAAGCGCCACGGTCGCCTGTTCTACACCCACGACCCCTCCACCGCCCTCTCCCACATCACCCGCGATGCGCAGGGCCGCTTCGGCTCTGCCAACAACAAGGGATCCGTGCGCGGTGTGGAGATCTGAACCCCGGCCCTCCCGGCCACTCCTGGTATGATGCCGCCCATGGGCTCCCTCCTCGTCCTGCTGCTGCTGTGTACGACCCCAAGTTGGGCCGACGAACCCCTGGGCACCATCCAGGGTGGTCCCATCGGCGTAGGCGAGCACCGCGTCTCCCTGGGCCTGCGGGGGGGCGCCTCGTTCCTGGTGGGTGGCCAAGGCGCCGCCTACGGCCCGGGGCCCGCCGCCGGCCTGCTGATGGACATCCCCTTCAGCGAGTACGCCGGCTTCTCCATCGGGCTGGGCTACTCCACCCACCCGGTGGTCGACGCCAACGCCCTGTTCGACCCCGACGACCTGGTCCTGCCCCTGGACGCCCACAACATCACTGGCAACCAGCACCACTACCAGGCCGACATCGGCCTGCGCTTCGACCTGAGCATGTCCGACCCCACCCGCTACAAGCCCCGCAAGGTCACCGCCGCACCCTGGTTCCGGCTGGCGGTGGGAGCGAGCCTCAGCGACACCCTGCTGCACGTAGCCACCTCGGGGGGCCGCGAGCCCACCCGCACCCGCCGCCCCCATGCCCTGCTCTGCCCCGGGCTCGGGGTCACCATCAACCTGCCCAAGCTCGTCAGCGTCAGCCCCTCCTTTCAGAGCGTGACCATGTTCGGGATCGACCACGACGAGGTCTCCAACAGCGACTCCCTGCGCACGGTCTTCCGGTTCCAGCCCGCGCTGGACGTGCTCTTCCGCTTCTGAAGCGGGCACTGTGTCGCGCCGCTCCGCCATCGGCCCTTCGCTGCACTGGCTGCTGCTGGGTGGCCTGCTGGGCCTGGCGCTGCTGCTGATCCTCAGCCGTCCCCTGCCCACCAACGACTACTCCATCTACGTGGCCATGGGGCGCCAGATGCTGGCGACGGGCACGCTGCTCGAGCGAGACCCCTTCAGCTTCACCCAGCCCGGGGTCGAGTTTCAGCACGCATCCTGGGCCTACGCCCTGCTGTGCGCCTGTAGCCACGAAGCCTTCGGCTACCAGGGCATCCGCGTGCTGGTCGCCGGCGCCGCGCTGGTGACCCTGGCCGGCGTCTGGGTGCTGGCGCGGCGAGCGGGGGCGGGCCCCAGGGCCGCGGTCTTGGCGGTGCTGTACGCCTGGGTGCTGCTGCTGCAGAACCTCGGGGTGCGCGGGCAGACCCTGGTCTACCCTCTCTTCCTGGCGCTTGTGGCGCTGACCCAGCGGCCACTGCGACCATGGCTCGGGGCCGTCGTCGGGCTCCTGCTGGGCTGGATCTGGACCCAGCTGCACGGTTCCTTTCCCGTGGCGTTGCTCTATTGTGGCGCCGTCACCGTCGGCGCCGCGGTCAACACTCGCTCCCTGCGCGCGGCCGTGCCGGGCGCCGCCCTGGGTGTGGGCCTGCTCGCCGGCACCCTGCTGGGACCCTACGGGCCCTGGATCTGGTCCTACATCCACAGCAACGGCGCCATCCCCCGCGAGCGCGGCATCCTCGAGTGGTACCCCCCTGCGCTGATCTCCTTCGAGGGCGCTCGGCTGAGCGTGGCCCTGCTGGCCTGGGCCGGAGTGTTGACCTGGCGTCGGGGCCGGATGGGGTTCGACAACTGGCTGCTGCTGCTGGGCTTCGGCTGCATGGCCCTGAGCGCCACGCGCATCATCGCTTGGTTCGGCTTGGCCACCGCGCTGCCCCTGGCCGTCATGGTCACCGCGCCCGGGCGACGCCACCAGCCGGCCCCTGCCCTGCCCCGCCCCCAGCGCGCCGTCCTGGCGGTCCTGGGGCTGGCCTGGGTGGCGCTGCTGGCTCAGGGCGTCCCCCGGCAGGTGGAGCTGGCTGCTGACACCCCTGTCGCCCTGGCCGAGCGCCTCGCAGAAGAGCCAACCGGGGGCCGCGTCTTCGCCCCCATGGAGGCCGGCGGCTACCTGGCCTGGCGCTTCCACAGCCCCAGCGCCGACCCCTCGCTGCCGCTGGGGGTCATGGAGCACCCAACCTTCCTGGACATGCGCGTGTGGATCTGGCCCGACCCGATCTGGGAAGAGTTCTTGGCCATCTCGGCCGCCGAGCCCGGCTGGCAGGAGCGCCTCGATGCCTGGGAGGTTCGCTACCTGCTGCTCTCTCACAGCTTCCACGGCGCCGGCCTGCTGCCCGCGGTGGGCCACTCGCCCCGCTGGGAGCCGCTGGCCGAGGACAGCGCGGGGGCGCTCTACCGTCGCGTGGATTAGAACAGCGCGTCAGGAGGCAAGATGCCCGCGCTGAACAGGATCTCCAAGCTATGGCGCCTCTCCCCGCTCGCCGCGGGGCAGGCAGCGCCAGCCCTCTCCCTCACCGCCGAAGAGGGCACCTGGATCAAGATCCGGGACTTCCAGGGCCACCTCAACGTGGTGCTGGTGTTCTTCCGCTCCCTGCGGGATGACGCCACCGAAGACGCCCTCAGGCAGCTCGACGCCATCACCGGCCCCCTCGAGCAGCTGGACACCATCGTCTTCGGCGTCACCCACCACCGCACAGACGACCTGCGGGACTTCCGCGCTCGCCTGGGCCTGAACTACCACCTAGTCTACGACCCCATGGCTCTGACCGCGCGCAAGTTCGGCTGCTCTGGCCGCGCGCGGCCCTACGTCCGTCCGGCTCTCGTGGTGGTCGACAAGCAGGGCAGCGTGGCCCTCTCCCACGACGGATGGCCCGCGGCCGACCAGCTGCTGGGCGCCATCGCCGGGATCGAGGGGCGCGACATCCCCGAGCAGCACCAGGAGCGCTCCTTCACCGGAGTGCGCGATCCCGGAACCCCCGCCGATGAGGTCCGGGAGATCTCCGCCGACGGAGCCCGGTCCCTGCTCGACGAGGCCGACTCCGTCTTCGTGCTGCTGGACGTCCGCAGCGCGGCCGAGCACCTCGCCTTCCACCCCGCGGGCGCCCTCAACATCCCCCTGGACGAGCTCCCCCACCGCTACCAGGACCTCCACCAGAACACCGACATCATCTGCATCAGCCAGACCGGCGGCCAGTCCACCACGGCGGCAGAGTTTCTCACCAGCGTGGGCATGAGCAACGTCTACACGGTGTCCGATGGTATGGCCTCCTGGCCTGGGGCTCCCGCTCCCTAGGGAATCCCCTCCTGCCGCTCGGGTGTTGCCCGAGCGTCACGTCCCGCCCCGCTCCAGTCCCCCATCCCCTGCCCAGAATCCCCAGCTCATGCAAGCGGAGTCCCGATGAACGACGTGATGCAGGTCTACTTGGCCGTGGTGGCCCAGGCCGGCGAGGAGCCCCCCGGTCTGTTCGAGATGATCCTCACCGCCGAGCCCATCATCCAGCTCGTGCTGTTGATGCTGGTCGGCATGTCGATCACCTGCTGGGCCATCATCGTCTCCAAGGCGCGGGTGGTGCGACGGGCGGCCCAACAGACCGAAGACTTCCTCGAGCTGTTCTGGAAGTCCCGGCGCCTGGACCACGTCTACGAGCAGCTGGGCGAGTTCCCCCACGCACCCGTCGCGCAGGTCTTCAAGGCCGGCTACGTCGAGCTCTCCAAGCTCACGAACAACGCCCAGCAGGCCGCGGACGGCGCGGGCATCTCCATGGGCGGCTCCGAGAACCTCGAGCGCTCCATGCGCCGCGCCCGCAGCACCCAGATCTCCGCCCTGGAGCGCATGGTGCCCTTCCTGGCCACCACCGGCGCCACCGCCCCTTTCATCGGCCTGTTCGGCACGGTGTGGGGCATCCTGCGCGCCTTCCAGCGCATCGGCGAGTCCGGTCAGGCCAGCATCCAGGTGGTCGGCCCCGACATCGCCAACGCCCTGGTCGCCACCGCCGTGGGCCTGGTGGCCGCCATCCCCGCGGTCATGGCCTTCAACTACTTCAACTCCCGCATCCGGGTGGTGGCGGGCGACATGGAGAACTTCTCCAGCGACTTCATGAACATCGTGAAGCGACACTTCCGGGGGCTTTGAACCGTGGCCTTCTCCAGCGGTGACTCCGGCGGCATGATGGCCGACATCAACGTCACGCCCTTCGTGGACGTGATGCTGGTGCTGCTCATCATCTTCATGGTCACAGCGCCCCTGATGACCACCGGGCTCGACGTCGAGCTGCCCAAGGCCGACGCGCCCAGCATGGACATGCCCGAGGAGCAGTTGATCCTCACCATCGACGCCGAGGGGCGCTACTTCATCAATGATCACGAGTTCACCTGGGCGGAGCTCGAGACCAAGATCCCCGCGATCGCCAGCAACAACCCCGACCAGGACCTCTTCCTGCGGGCGGATGGTGCCATCCCCTACGCCAGGGTGGCCCAGCTCATGGCCCTGTGCACCCGAGCCGGCATCGCGCGCATGGGCATGATCACTCAGCCCGGCGGGCCCGAGGAGGACTAGCCACATGTCCAGCATGGGCAGCGTCGGGACCCAGATGCCTTCGTGGGCGGTGCTGATCTCCGTGGTGCTGCACGGCGGCCTGGCGGGGATGCTGGCCATCAGCAAGGCCTGCAAGCCCGACGACAGCTCCCTGCTGATGCCCGACATGGACGTCATGATGGTGCCGCTGCCCAAGGCCGCAGGGCGGCTGCCCGACCGCGCATCGAGGGCGCCTCGACCCGCCGATGGTGCCAACACGCCGACGCCCCCCAAGCAGAACGACCCCAACCAGATGCGCCTGGAAGATCCCACCAAGGAAAAGGCGCAGGGAGCTCCCAAGCCCGAAGACCACAGCGACGCTCGGCAGGATCTGCTGCGCGACATGAAGCGCCAGCAGGCGCTGGATGCGCTGCGGGATGCCCCCATCGGCGACGCCGACCGCATGGCCACCGATCCGGACAGCACGCTGACGGTGGAGGAAGCCTTCGGCCTGGGGGGTGGCTTCGGCGGTCCAGTGGATCCCGCGGCCGCCCGCTACCTGCTGGAGCTGCGGGCGGCTCTGCTCCCCCACTGGAACCCCATGCCCCTCGTGATCGAGCAGAACCCCGAGATCTTCACGGTGCTGGATGTCTGGATCGCAGACAACGGGCGCTACAAGAGCGCCGACGTGAAGATCGGCTCTGGCAACGACTCCTTCGACCGCTCCTGCCTGACCGCTGTGGCCAAGGCCGGCACCCTGCCCCTGCCCCCCGACAAGTTCCGCGTCGAGACGCACAAGGGCATCCAGATTCGCGTTACCTTCCGGGCCAGCGATGCAAAGAAGTAGCCGCCATCCCCTGCTCCTCATGCTCGGCCTCGTGCTGGCGGTGGCCACGCTCCTCAGCGCGTCCCCGCTGCTGGCCGAGGCTCCGATCCTGGCCAACTGGACCATCACCTCCCCTGGCAAGAAGACCCTGCCCATCGCTGTGCCCAAGCCCAAGGGCGACGGCACCGCCGTGGACGAGTTCTGGTCCGTGGTCCGTCGCGACCTCGAGATCTCCGGGTGGTTCAAGGTGTTGGACCCCGATGGCTTCGTCGAGCCGGCCCACGCCGGCGTGCGCATCGGCGAGTTCGAGTTCGACGACTGGAAGGTCCCAGGCGCCGCGGTGCTGGCCAAGACCGTGCTCACCACCACGGGGGCCAACGCCCGGGCCGAGGTCTGGATCTACGACGTAGCCGGCGCCAAGAAGCTCGACGGGCGGGCGTTCTCCGGCCAGTCCCAGCGCGTGCGGTCCGTGGCCCACCGGGTGTCCAATGCCATCGTCGAGGCCGTCACGGGCAAGCCCGGCATCTTCGCCACCCGCTTCGCAGCGGTCAACGCGCGCTCGGGCAACAAGGAGATCTACCTGGTGGACATCGATGGCCACGGCGCCATCCCCATCACCCGCAACGGATCCATCAACCTGCAGCCCTCCTGGTCCCCCACCGGCACCTCGCTGGTCTACACCAGCTACCGCGCGGGCAACCCCGACCTCTACGTCACCGACCTCACCAACGCGACCACCCGGCGGATCTCCGCCCGCAAGGGTCTGAACACCGGCGGCTCCTTCAGCCCCCTGGGCGATCTGATCGCCGCCACCTTGTCGCTCGAGGGCAACTCCGACGTCTACACCCTGGTCCCCACCAGCGGCAAGCAGGTCGCACGGCTCACCACCAGCCCCGGCATCGACACCTCCCCGGCCTTCTCCCCCGACGGCTCCCAGCTGGCCTTCGTGTCCGAGCGCAGCGGTGGCGCCCAGGTGTACGTCATGCCCGCAGGCGGCGGCGACGCGCGCCGGGTCACCTTCCACGGCAGCCACAACACCGACCCCGCCTGGTCCCCCGACGGCCAGCGGCTGGCCTATGTCTCCCGCGACGGTCGCTTCGATGTGTTCACCTGCGGCATCGACGGCCGCGGGGTCGTGCGCATCACCCAGGGCCAGGGCGACAACGAAGATCCCACCTGGTCCCCCAACGGCCAGTACGTCAGCTTCGCCTCCACCCGTACGGGCACGGGGCAGATCTGGATCTCCACCGCCGACGGCTATCACCACGTTCAGATCACCCAGGACAAGGGTGGCTGGAGCAACCCCTCCTGGTCGCCCTACCTCAACTGGTAGCCGGGGCCCGGACCTCCGGAGCGCCCATGCCCCACGCCTCCCTGGACATCGGCAGCAACTCCATCCTCCTGCTGGTGGTCGACGACCAGGGCAGGGTCCTGCACGACACCGCCACCGTGGTGGGCCTGGGCCGCGGCCTGGGAGATCGTGGGCTGCTGCGGGCCGACCGGCTCGAGTACGCCCTCGAGGTCCTCGGCGGCTACGTCGGGATCGCGCAGGGTCTGGGCGTTCAGCCCGCTTCCATCCACGCCGTGGCCACCTCGGCCCTGCGGCGGGCCTTGAACAGCGAGACCTTCCTGGCCCGGGTCCGCGAGCTCCACGGGGTCACCGTCGAGATCATCTCCGGCGATCGCGAGGCCGAGCTCACCGCCCATGGCGCCCTCAGCGGCCTGCGCCTCCCCCCCGGGCCCTGCCTGGTGGTGGACGCCGGTGGCGGCAGCACCGAGCTGATCCTCGCCAAGCCCGACAGCCAGCTGGCCGGCCGCCTCGCCTTCCTGTACCGGCACTCCTTCGAGCTGGGCCACGTGCGCATCTGGGAGCGCTTCTTCGCCGCGGGGCCTCCCCGCCCACAGGATGTCGCCCGGGCTCGGACCTTCATCGCCGACGAGCTGATCGCGCACTGGCCAGAGCACCAGCCCCGCAGCGTCGTGGCGGCCGCGGGTACTCCGGTCAGCCTGGCCGCGGCGGACCAGGGCCAGGTGCGCATGGACGCCAACGCCGTCCACGGTCACGTCCTGGAGCTGTTCACCCTCCGCCGCTGGATCGACCGCCTGCTGCACACCGAGCCTGCCCAGCGCCGAGCCCTGCTCCCTGCCTCTCCCGAGCGCGCCGAGACCATGCTGGGGGGCGTCTTGATCCTCGAGCAGGTGCTGGTGCTCACCCAGCGCACCAACCTGCTGGTGAGCAACCGGGGCATGCGCTTCGCCATCCTCTAGCGAGCCGCCCATGACCTCCCGCCTGCAGCCCCTCCGCACCCAGATCGCCTCCCACACGCCCCTTGACGCCACCGAGGCGGCGCATCGGCAGCGCATGCTGTGCCTCACCGACGCCGGCATCGCGGGCGGGGAGGATCCCCTCGCCCGCTCCAGCTTCGCCCCGGGCCACTTCACCGCCTCGAGCTTCGTGCTCGATCCCGAGCTCGGCTCCGTGCTGCTCATCCTCCATGCCAAGCTCGGCTTCTGGATGCAGCCTGGCGGGCACATCGATCCGGACGACCCCTGCGTGCTCACCGCCGCCCGGCGCGAGGTCGGCGAAGAGACCGGCCTGCACGAGCTCACGCCCTGGCCGCCGGCCGGTGAGGTGGGCTTCTTGGACCTGGACATCCACCCCATCCCCGGGCGACGGAACGAGCCAGCCCACGAGCACTTCGATCTGCGCTTCCTGTTCATCAGCGCCACCACCGCGCTCGTCGACTGTGACGAGGTGCGTGACGCGCGCTGGGTGCCGCTGGACCGCTTCGAGACCATCCGCAGCGACGCCTCGGTGATGCGCGCCGTGGTCCGCATCCGCCGGCTCCTCCGGGAACGCCTCAGCCAGCCATGATCCCCACGCACGCGCTGCCCCTCCTCACGCTCGCGGCGGCCTGCAGCGGGCCGGGCTCCCAGCCAGCGCCGCCGTCCTCGCCCTCTCCCGCGCCGATCCAGTCCTTGGCCCCGGGGCTCCAGGATCACGGCTGCGACGGGCAGGCCGCGCCCGAGACCGCCGTGGCCTTCTGGCGCGACGGCGACGGCGACGGCTACGGTGATCCCGGGGCCCCCTTCACGGCCTGCTCCCAACCTGCCGGCGCCAGCCAGCAGGCCGGCGACTGCGACGACAGCCTGGCCGCGGTGCATCCCGAAGCCACCGAGCGCTGCAACGGACTGGACGACGACTGCGACGGCGTCACCGACGAGCCCGACGCCATCGACGCGGTTCCCTGGTTCGCCGACGCCGACGCCGACGGCCAGGTCGACCCCGACGTCCAGCGCCTGGCCTGCCAAGCCTCCGCGGGCTGGCTGCCTGCTGGCGCGCAGGTGGACTGTGACGACGGCGACGGCTCGATCCACGTCGGCGCCACAGAGCGCTGCAACGGCATCGACGACGACTGTGACGGGCAGGTGGACGAGGAAGACGCCGTGGATCTGGTCACCTGGTACAGGGATGCCGACGGCGATGGCTACGGCGACCCCCAGCTCAACCAGATCGCCTGCCACGCCCCCAGCGGCTGGGTGGAGCCCGGCCCCGACGCCGACTGCGACGACAGCCAGGCCTCGATCCACCCCGGAGCTCGGGAGCTGTGCAACGGCTACGACGACGACTGCAACGGCATGATCGACGAGGACTCCGCCTTCGACTCCGTGCCCTGGTACGCCGACACCGACGGCGACCGCTTCGGAGACGCGCGCATCTCGGTGCTGTCATGCCGCCCACCCCAGGGCTACGTCAGCTCCCCCGGCGACTGCGACGACCTGCGGGCCAGCGCCCACCTGGGCGCCCCGGAGCTGTGCAACGGGGTGGACGACAACTGCGACGGTGTGGTGGACGAAGATCAGGCCGAGGACGCGGGCAGCTGGTTCGTGGACCACGACGGCGACCACTTCGGCGACCCTGCAAAGCCCAGGAGAGCCTGCAAGCTGCCCCGGGGCCACAGCGCCACGGCGGGAGACTGCGACGACAGCCGCCGCTCGGTCCACCCCGAGGCCGTCGAGGTCTGCAACGGCCTGGACGACGACTGCGATGGAGCCACCGACGAGCCCGACGCCGACGACGCCTTCACCTGGTACCCCGACGACGATCACGATGGCTACGGCGACGGCTCCCAGCCCGTGGACGCCTGCTACCAACCCACGGGCCACGTCTCCCTCCGCGGGGACTGCGACGACGCGAATCCCGGCGTTCACCCTGGGGCCGGTGAGGAGCGCGACGGAATCGACAACGATTGCGACGGGCAGATCGACGACGGGACGCCGGGAGGCTAACATCGGCTCGAAGCGCCCACGTGGGGTCTCCACCCAGCAGCCCCCGCTCCACTAGACTCTCGCAGCGAGCGAAGCCATGGTTCGAGCAAGGATCTCGGGTATCGGAATGCACGTGCCCGAGCGGGTCGTCACCAACGACGAGCTCTCGGCCCTGCTGGACACCAGCGACGACTGGATCCGCAAGCGCACGGGCATCGGCGAGCGACGCTACGCCGACGAAGGTGTGTCCACCTCCACCCTGGCGATCCCCGCGGCCGAGGCGGCCATCGCCGATGCCGGGCTCACCAAGGGTGACATCGACTTCATCATCTTTGCCACCCTCAGCCCGGATCACCACTTCCCCGGTTCTTCCAGCTACTTCCAGGCCAAGATGGACATGGCGGGCGTGCCGGCCATGGACCTGCGCACCCAATGCACCGGCTTCCTCTACGGGCTCACCGTGGCGGCTTCCTTCGTGCGCACCGGGCTGTACAAGAACGTGCTGCTGGTCGGAGCCGAGGTCCACAGCCACGCGCTGGACTTCTCCGACGCCGGCCGTGACGTGACGGTGCTGTTCGGCGACGGCGCAGGCGCGGCGGTGATCTCCGTGTCCCACGCCGAAGATCCCTCCGAGCTGCACAGCTTCCACCTGCACTCCGACGGCCGTTACGCCAGCAGCCTGTGCCTCGAGGTCTGGGACATCGCCGCCAAGCCCTACATCCAGCACGAAGGCCAGCACGGGGTCGTGCCCCCCCAGGCCCGCTGGCCCCGCATGAACGGCCGCGAGGTCTTCCGTCACGCCGTGGTGGGCATGCAGCAGGCCGTACAGGAAGCCTGCCAGGCCAACGAGCTAGGCATCGAGGACATCGATCTGCTGGTGCCCCACCAGGCCAACATGCGCATCAACGAGCTGGTGGCCCGCGGCCTGAAGCTGCCCGCCGAGAAGATCGTCCACACCATCCACCGCTACGGCAACACCACGGCCGCCTCCATCCCCATGGCCATGTGCCAGGCGGCAGCGGACGGACGCCTGCAGCGGGGCATGAAGGTCATGCTCGTCGCCTTCGGCTCGGGCTTCACCTGGGGCTCGGTCTACCTCACCTACTGATCCGCCCGGGCGACGCGGGGGAGCGCACCATGTGCTCCCGCACTCGATTCGCTGATCTCGTGGAGGCAGGACGTAAAGTCCTCCCCTTGGCGCTTGCCGCCTCCGCACCTCAGCCATAGGTCCGCAGCAGCCTCGGAGGCACCATGATCTACCGCCTGTTGCTGGCCTATCGAACCCTCGGCAAGACCTTTGGCATGTGGGTCCAGCCCCTGTTCACCGGCTGGATGTTCCTGAACCTGCGCATCAACGTCGCCATCGGCATGGCGCTCGATCCGCTCTTCTTCCCGAAGCTGCGCACTACGGACGTCAAACGCCCCATCGTCATCGTGGGCAACCCCCGCTCGGGCACCACCTTCCTGCAGCGCTTCCTGGTGGACAACGGCTTCGGCGCCGGCACCCGCCTGTGGCACGAGCTGGTCCCCTCCCTCAGCCTGCAGAAGCTGCTCAACCCCTTCATCCCCATCCTCGAGAAGGTCAGCCCGGCGCGCCACCACAGCGCCTCGGTGCACAAGACCAGCCTGGTCAGCGTCGAGACCGACGACCCGGCCCTGTTCTTCCGCTTCTTCGATGGCTTCTTCCTCTTCGGCTTCATCGCGAGCCACGCCGAGGAAGACATGATGGACTACTTCGATCCCAACAAGCGGGACTTCTCTGCCCGCGACTTCGCCTACATCCGGCAGGTCTGGCGCCGCAACCTGGTGTCCTGGAACCGCGACCGGGTGGTCTCCAAGCTCTTCTCCCTGGGCCCGCGGATCAACCCCTTCGTGGCCGAGTTCCCTGACGCGCGGCTGCTCTACATGCTGCGCGATCCCCTGAGCATGGTGCCCTCGGGCATGTCGCTGGTCACGGGCGTGCAAGAGCAAGCCTTCGGCTTCTCCAAGCTCCCCAAGGAGCAGCAGCAGCGCTGCATCGAGCGCCTGTACCAGGGCTTTCTGCAGATCGCTCGGCTGTTCCACGACGACTGGGTCTCCGGCAAGCTGCCCAAGGAGAACATCATGCTGGTGCACTTCGACCGCATGATGTCCGACTTCGACGGTTTGATGGACGAGCTGCTGCCCTTTGTGGGCCACGAGGCCAGCCCGGAGCTGATGGCCACCATCAAGGCCACCGCCGAGAAGCAGCGGGCCTTCTCGAGCAAGCACAAGTACAGCCTGAGCCAGTACGGTCTCACCCGTGAGCGCATCGTGGAGGACTACGCCTTCTTCTACGAGACCTTCGGCATCACCCCCGCCGAGCTGCCCCCCGAGGCCTTGTAGGGCTCCCCGGAAGCCAGCGGCCGCCCCCGGGGGTTGTTAGCTCAGCGGGCGAGCGCTCTCGCGTCGCCCACCCGCGGAGGTCCCTTGATCCACGCTCTGCTCTTCGCCGCCACCGCGGTCGCCATCCCACCCGACCTCGGCGACTGGCAGGAGCTGTCCGATGGCTCCGTCAAGGTGGCCCACACCACCGGGCGGGGGCTGCCCTGGGCCCGTGCGCAGGCCGATCTGCCTGGCACCATGGTGCAGCTGGTCGACCTGCTGAAGAACTTCCGCGGCTACCCGGACTTCATGGAGCGCATCAGCGAGACGCGCATCTACGAAGAAGACATCGTCCACCTCATCCTGGACATGCCCTTCCCCCTGGCCAGCCGCGACTACGTGGTCCAGTACACCCGCAGCCAGCAGGGCGACACCGTGGTGTTCGACTTCGTGGCCGTGGACCACCCCAAGGCCACGGACATCGAGGGCTCGGTTCGGCTGCCCCGCGCCGAAGGTCAGTGGCGCATCGAGCCCCTCAGCGCCGAGACCACCCGCGTCACCTACATCTGGAACGGCGAGCTGCTGGGAGACTTCCCGGACTGGGCGCTGACCAAGGCCTGGGTCACCCAGGGCCAAGAGGTGTTGGGTTGGCTGGAGGACGCGCTGTAAGGCAGCGCCAGAGCGAATGTAGGGGCGGGTTTCATACCCGCCCGCTCGAGTCTCACACCCGCCCGCTCGAGCAGGGGCGGGTTTCATGCCCGCCCGCTCGAGTGCTTTCGGGAGGGGATAAACCCCTCCCCTACATTCGGACTTCGTACACGGAGGGCCTGCCATGCTCCCCCTGCTCCTCATCGCCAGCATCGCCAGCGCCGCCGACCTTCAGTTCGGCTACCCCAACCACCTCGAGGCCGGCGACAAGCCCGGGCTGTTCATCACCCCTCCCCGCGCGGTGGGTGAGCTCGACGTGGAGTGCACCCAGGGCGATCAGGTCTTCCACTGGAACGAGACCGGCCTGCCCGGGGGTGGCACCAAGAAGTTCTTCTGGGATCGCGACCCGAACAACCCGGGGGCCGAGTGCGTCATCCAGGCGCGCTTCGCCGACGACACCGCCGAAGGCATCGTGTTGAACCTGGACTTCACCTACGGCGCCAGCCTGAGCGTGGATCTCTCGCGGGCCTCCGTGGACCTCGAGGCCCACACCCTGAGCATCGAGACCACCGCGCCGGTGCAGAAGGCCGAGATCGTGGCCTATGGCGCGGGCAAGGCTATCCTGGACCAGCGCGAGGTCAGCGTCTCTGGCGGGCCGGGCATGGTGGAGATCCCCTGGGTGGGCGATCCGGCCGAGGTCGTCATCCTCGAGGTCAAGCTGTGGACCGACACCTCCTGGGCCGGCTTCACCTACTCGCCCTGGTTCCTGGACGTCCCTCACGAGGACGTGATCTTCGAGACCAACTCCGACGTGGTCGACGCCGATCAGGAGTACAAGCTCGAGCGCACCCTGCGGGAGCTGCAGGAGGTGGTCGAGAAGTACGGAGACCTGGTGCCGGTCAAGCTCTACATCGCCGGCTGCACCGACACCGTGGGCGACCAAGGCCACAACGACGACCTGTCCCGCCGCAGGGCCCGGGCCATCGGGCGCTGGCTGCGGCAGCATGGCTTCACCTACCCCACCTACTACCACGGCTTTGGCGAGCGCCTGCTGGCGGTCGAGACCGGCGACGGGGTCGACGAGAGCCGCAACCGCCGGGTGCTCTACCTGGTCTCCTCCAACCCACCCCCCTCCGGCAGCGGCATCCCAGGGGTGGGCTGGTCCGCCCTTTGAGATGAGCTTCCGCATCCTGGAGCACACCGCCGACCTGGGCCTCGAGGCGTGGGGGAGCGACCTGAGCGCCGCCCTGGACCAGGCCGTCGCGGCCCTGGCCGCCATCCTGGCCGGCGAGGGCGCCGCGCAGGGCCTCGAGCGCCGCGCCATCGCTGTCGACGAACCCGATGTCGATGCCAGCGTGGTGGCGTTGCTCAGCGAGTGCCTGTACCTGCTCGAGGTCGAAGGCTGGCTGGCCTGCGGGGCGCAGCTGAGTGTCGATGGGCAGGGCCGCATCCAGGGCAACCTGCTGGGCGAGCCCTTCCACTCCACCCGCCACGGGGAAGGCGTCGCCGTCAAGGCCATCACCTGGCACCAGCTCTCCGTCGTCGTCCAGCCCGGCGGCGTCACCATCACCACCTATGTGGACTGCTGAGCCATGAAGCCCGTCACCGTTCCCTCTTCGGCTGTGGTGCGCCTGGATCCCTGGCGTGTGCGCATCGAGCCCTTCCGACCCGACATGCGCGGGCCGGGCCTCGTGTTCGCCAGCGACCGCCTGCTGCCGGCCCTCGAGCGCGACGGCACCCTGGGCCAGGTCGCGGGCGTCGCCACCCTACCCGGCCTGGTGGGCGCGTCCATGGCCATGCCCGACGCCCACCAGGGCTACGGCTTCCCCATCGGAGGCGTGGCTGCCACCGACGCCGAGGGCGAAGGCGTCATCTCCCCGGGTGGGGTGGGCTTCGACATCAACTGCGGTGTGCGCCTGCTGGCCACGGACCTGGCGGCGGACGAGGCTGGGCCGCGGCTGCGATCCCTGCTCGAGGCCATCTTCCGCCGGGTGCCGGTGGGCGTAGGCCGTGGTGGCGACGATCTCTCCAAGCGCCAGCTGGACGGAGCCCTGGCAGGCGGCGCCGGCTGGGCGGTGCAGCAGGGTCATGGGCTGCCCGAGGATGCCGACCACTGCGAGTCCAGCGGCGCCATGCCCCAGGCGGACCCCGCCGCCGTGAGCGAGCGCGCCAAGGCGCGGGGCCGGGGCCAGCTGGGCAGCCTGGGCGCGGGCAACCACTTCATCGAGCTGCAGCGGGTGGAGCGCGTCGAGCACGGCCCCGCGGCCGAGGCCATGGGGCTCTTCGTGGGGCAGCTGGTGGTCCTGGTGCACACCGGCAGCCGCGGCCTGGGCCACCAGGTCTGCACCGACCAGGTCGGGCTGATGCAGCAGGCCATGAAGCGCCACGGCCTGCAGGTCCCCGACCGGCAGCTGGCCTGCGCCCCCATCGGCTCGAGCGAGGGGCGCCACTACCTGGCCGCCATGGCCGCCGCCGCCAACTACGCCTGGGCCAACCGCCAGATCATCACCCACCAGGTGCGGCAGGCCGTGGCCGAGCACTTCGGCGCCGCCACCCACACCCGCCTGGTCTACGACCTGGCCCACAACATCGCCAAGCTGGAGCGCCACCAGGTCCTGGGGCAGGAGCACCTGCTCTGCGTCCACCGCAAGGGCGCCACCCGGGCCTTCGCCGCCGGCCACCCCGAGCTGCCCGCCCGCTACCGCGACGTGGGCCAGCCTGTGTTCATCCCCGGCTCCATGGGCACCGCTTCCTGGGTGCTGGTGGGCACGCCGCAGGCCATGGCCGAGAGCTGGGGCTCCGTCTGCCACGGCGCCGGTCGCGCCATGAGCCGCACCGCAGCCCGCAAGCAGACCAACGCCGACGCCGTGATGGCCTGCCTGACCGCGCAGGGCATCCGGGTCCAGGCCGGCAGCAAGCGCGGCCTGTGCGAAGAGGCCCCCGAGTCCTACAAGGACGTCGAGAGCGTGGTGGAGACCGTGGTTGGCGCACGGCTGGCCCATCGGGTTGCCAGGCTACGGCCGCTTGGGGTGGTGAAGGGGTGATCCACGGGGCCATGCCCCCTCGCACACGTCGCTCGCCAAGCGACGCCCCTTCCCGAAGCTGGTGGATGGGGCTGGACTGTTGCGTTGTGGGGCACATGGTTCCCCAGGTGGTGCGGTGCTGGGGGCAGAGCTCTCCCGATCGTGGCCCTGTCTGCTATGCTGCGCACATGGGACGACCGCGGACGCCGAACCTACTCACCTTGGCTCTCACAGGAGTGCTGGGCTGCCCCTGCCCCAGCCTCGACGACGCCACGGTCGAGGACCCCTTCGATCTGGCCACCGCGGACGAAGAAGAGGAGATCCGGCAGGCCATGGAGGACTTCGCCGCGTGGACAGGGGTGTCGGACCTGTGCATACACGGGGTGAAGGTGCGGTGGATTCCCTACGCGGACGCGGGAGGGCTCTTCAAACCCGACACCGACTGGGTCATCATCGATCCGGTCAACCTAGGCGGCATCACGGAGACCACGCATCACGAGCTCTGCCATGCCTGGGACAACGCCATGGGACGGATCAGCCAGCAGCTGCCTGACCTCTTCCCCCCCAGCGACGTCGAGCGCAGCGATCTGTACCCGAACGATGAGAGGAGATCCGCCGAGTCGTTCGCCCTCGCCTGCGAGACCCCATCCCCAATCGGCCTCGAAGCCGGCCTCGAGCAGGCCTGCGGCTTCGACCTGCTCGACGACAAGGCCCGCTGGGTCATGGACAATGTCTACGTCAACTACCAGCCAGAGTGGCGCTACAGGGGCGCCACCGCGGTGGGGCTGGACAAGGTCGACATCGCGTTTCCGTTTTCCTCGGCGTGGGACTTCGGGGCCAGCGACGACTCCGTGGTCGGCATCTTCTACGACCGCCTCGGCTACTGGGGCTACGCCCTGCACAACGGCCTCGACGGCCCTCCTCGAATGGCCCGCGACATCGCCACCATCTTCAGCCCGACCGACTCGGTGATCCGTGTCATCGAGCTCGACCCCGACACGGGTGCAGCGATCTCCTCTGTGAGCATCACCGAGATCACCAAGGAAGCCGAAGGCTACCCTCGCCTGTTCGCCGGCCCTGGCGGGCCGCTGCTGGTGGCCGTGTTCGCCGAAGATACCCGGGCGTGGCGCGTAGACACGCGCCTGGGCACGCTGACCGAGCTGCCCTTCCCTCACCTGAAGAAGTCCCCCCTGGCTGGCGTGGTGAGCGGGGACCGCGCCTGGCTCATGGCCCGGCCGGTGGAGCTCGGCACCAAGACCCTCATCGAGGTGGATCTGCAGACGGGCGCGTGGCACGAGATCGACCTGCTCCACGAGCCGCTGCGATGGAAGGACGAGGAGGTCGGGCCCATGGTCGTGCTGGGCCAGGATCTGCTCATCGCCCGAAACTCCGAGAACGAAGGTGCGCGCATCATTCGCTACCACCCCGACACCCAGGCCGTCGATCGCACGAGAGTGAGCGAGGAGACCGTCACCGTGATCACGAACCTCGCGGTGCTGGGGGACGGCCGCTGGGTGCTGAGCCTCGAGGCCGAGCTGCCAGGCGAAGAAGACGCCGAGCAGCGGGACATGCTGCTGATCCACGATCCCGAGGACAGCACCTGGACCATGGAGCCCACCACCTGCCACGCTGGCTGGGCGACGGCGATGAAGCTGCTGTGGCCCTGGAAACCCGGCACATTCATGACCGTGGGTGACCAGGTGTACTACCCAGGCCAAGAGGCGGACTACAGTCCTCTGATGATCCATCTGGACATCCCGCCCCGCTGAGCTCCACGACCACGCAGAGAGGGGCCATGCCCCCTCGCACACGTCGCTCGCCAAGCGACGCCCCTTCCCGAAGCTGGTGGATGGGGCTGGACTGTTGCGTTGTGGGGCACATGGTTCCCCAGGTGGTGCGGTGCTGGGGGCAGAGCTCTCCCGATCGTGGCCCTGGCATCCATGCGATGCCGGGGGCCCCCGCGTTACCCACTGCGTGAGGCACCGCTCCCATGCTCACCCGCTGGCAACGAACCCGAGCCCACCTGCGCTACCTGGCTCGGCCCACCCGGGCCTTCCTGCCCCTGGCCGTGGTCTTCGCGCTGCTGGTGGTGGCCTGCGGGGTGTGCTTCCACCTGCTCTACAGGCAGGAGCCGCTCTCCCTGGCGCGGGGGCTGTACATCGCCTACGCGCTGGTCTTCATGGAGCACCTGCTGCCCTTCCCGGAGCACTGGCTGCTGCGGGTCTTCTACTTCCTGCTCCCCCCCCTGGGGCTCGCGGTCGTGCTGGACGGCATCGTGCAGTACAGCCTGCACCTGCTGCGGCGGGACGCCCTGAGCCCCGCCTGGAACCGCGCCATGGCCACCTCCCTGGACCAACACGTCATCCTCTGCGGCCTGGGCAAGGCCGGCTTCCGCACCCTGCAGGTCCTGCTCGAGCTGGGCGAGCAGGTCTGCGTGCTCGAGAAGGACGCGAGCAGCCCCCACCTGGCCTGGGCCCGGCAGCGGGGCGTGCCCTGCGTCATCGCCACCGGCCGGCACGAGGGCGTGTTCGACGAGCTGAACGTCAGGAACGCCAAGTCCATCATCCTGGCCACCGACGACGATCTGGCCAACATCGAGATGGCCCTGGACGCCCGCCGAGCCCGGCCCGACATCCACGTGGTGCTGAGGGTCTGGGATCAGGAGCTGGCCGCCGGCATCCGCGAGAGCTTCGACATCCCCGTGGCCCTGTCCTCCACGGCCCTGGCCGCGCCGCTCTTCGCCACCTCCTCGGCGGACCCCTCCATCATCCACGCCTTCGAATTGGGCGACCGGCTCTTGGTGGTGGCGCGGATCCTGGTGGTGGCGGGCTCGGCCCTCGAGGGCTCCCGGCTGGACCAGATCGAGCTCGGCAAGCCTGTGCTCGTGGTCGAGTGGCGACAGGGCGATGGGCCTGTACACACCTCCCCGGAAGGCAGCACGGTGCTCCGCGGGGGCGACCTGCTCACGGTCCAGACCGAGCCCTCGGCGATGCATGCCCTGCACGCCCTGAACCGAAGCTCCGCCTAACGAAGGCCCACCCTCTGCCGCGACCCTACTCGCAGCTCAGCCCCCCCCCCTCCTCCAAGACGAACACCGCCACCGCCTCATCCTCGTACGCCGGCTCGCCAAGCAGCAGCTGCAGGTGGCGCTTCACCCGGGGCCAGTCACTCGCGCCCTCGCCGGCCACGGCGCTGTCACGCTGATACGCATCGACCTGGACCAACACATATCGATACCCCAGCAGCTCGAGGGCCACCCGGTCCTGGGGTTCCCAGCTGGCCAAGCGCGGGAAGCGGCGGCTGCCCACCGCCAACAGGATCTCGAGGAAGGTGTTGGACTCCCGCAGCACCTGGGTCGCCACGGGCACGAAGGCCGACTTGGTGCTGGGCATACCCCCCAGGATGGGCTTGCCGTGCAGGGTCTGCAGGTACAGGTTGCGCTGCCCGGTGTTGTCCGGCAGATCGATGACGGCTCCAGGCTGGGCAGCGGCCAGGCAGGCCAGGCCCGGGCTCTGCTCGGCCTTCCACGCACCGATGGGGGCCAGGCCTTCCGCCAAGGACTGCAGCGCCAGCGCCAGCACGAAGGCGCTGCCCAGGACCACGGGCAGCCGCCGCCACGGCAGCCGGGACAGGGCCTGCCCTCCCATGCCGGCGGCCAGCACCCACAGCAGGGCCACGGCCCGACCGGGCCACCACCAGCGCCGCAGCACCTCGCTGGCACCAGCGACCCCACCATAGATGGGGTTGCTCACGAAGCCGTCACCCAGCACCAGGAACGGACCCACCGCCACCACCAGGCACAGCACCAGCCACCCCAGCAGCACGGCCCGGCCTGCGCCTCGGGCCGCGACCAATCCCGCCACCAGCAGGCCCCACAGCAGGGGCCCCGCCACCAAGGCCCCGGGCACGAAGCGCAGCCCGTCGACCTCGACCAGGGAGCCCGCCCGCCCGGCGAGGGGAGCCAGCACATACAGCCCCTCGGCCTCGCCCTCCACGGTGCGCAGCTGCAGCCCCTGAGCCGCCCCCTCGCTCAGGGCCAGCAAGCCCGGGACCTCGCCGCGCCACAGGGCCAGGGCCAGGGGCACGGCCACCGGCGCCACCAGCAGCACCGCCATCCCCACCAGGTGGGCGTAGCGCACCAAGGGGCTGCGCCGATCGGGCCCCAGGGCGAGGGTGACCACCCCGTGCACACCCAGCAGCGCCCCGCAGAGCAGCCCATAGTACCAGTAGCTCAGAGCGGTCAGCGCCAGCCACAGCCCTGCCCGGAGGGCCCGCCCGCGGCTCTCGAGGCGCCAGAGGTCGGCCAAGAACAAAGCTGGAAAGAGCAGCATGGCCTGGGTGGGCCTGCCCAGCTGCAGCTCCTCGAGGCAGAAGGGACAGAGCATCACCACCAGCGCGCCGAGCCAGGCCCCGCGCTCGGCCCCGAGTGCCCTGGCCAGGCTCCACCCACCCAGGGCGTTGCCCACCAGCACCAAGCCCACCCACAGCGTGCTTCCCAGGGCTGGCCCCGCCGCCCAGCGCACCGGCCAGGCCAAGGCGGCGTCCACCAGGTTGAGCCCGGTCTGGGTGAGCATGGGCTTGCCCCAGGGGTGGAACAACAAGGTGCAAGGCTCGAGCTGGGTGCGCTGGGCGAGCCACTCGCCGAAGACCCAGAAGTGCCACTGGGTGCCATAGCCGTCGATCCAGGCCCGCCCGGGCAGCGAGCCCACCGGATCCTGCCAGCTGGCCGCCAGCAGCAGGGCGGCCACCGGCAACACCAGCCACCAGGGGAAGCGTGGCGCGACGCTGGGCTCGGCCATCACAAGGTCCCCAGGCTGAGGTGCAGGCGGAAGGGGACCTCGTCGCGCTCCTCGATCATCCAGGGGTTCAGACCCAGATCCAGCTGCAGGGGCCCCAGGACGGTGAAGTAGCGGAAGCCCACGCCCACGCCGGTTCGCAGGAAGGGCTCGCCCCCCTCTTGCATGGAGGTGGTTTCGACCAGATCCTCGAGCAGGAAGGCGTTGCCCACATCGGCGAAGCCCACCAGTGCGGCGTCGTCCCAGCTGCGCAGGCCCAGCAAGGGGAAGGGCACCTTGAGCTCCACCGTGGCCAGCAGCATGGCGTCGCCCCCCGTGGCCACCCAGCGGTATGGATCGCCGCGGCGCAGATACTCGAGGAGCGGGGCGATCTCTGGGGGGAAGCCGGGGTCGTAGGCCTCGAGGCGGTTGCGGGGGCCCACGGACTCGCGCTCGAAGCCGCGCATGGAGCCGGCGCCGCCCAGCTGAAAGCGCTCCTCGAGGGGCAGGGTGCTGCCCACCTCGAGCACCTGGCCGATGCCTGCCTGCAAGCCCAGCAACAAGCCGACGGGACCCACCGGGAACAGGGTCTGAAGCTGCGTGCGGGAGGTGACGAGGGGCACGGTGGACAACACGCCGTCCTCGAGCCGTGCCTCGAGCATCCACCGCACGCCCCGGCGCGGGTTCTGAGGGTCGTCCCGCGCGTCGGCCACCAGCAGGAAGCCAGGCCCGGAGCTCAGGCGCGCAGCCGAGGGCAGCGAAGGCTCGCCCCATGCGGTGGGATCGAAGGCGCCGCCGGCCCCGCCAGGAGAGTCGGGCAGACCCAGCAAGGGCAGCCAGGGGTCGTTCTCGAGCAGCAGGCCGGGATCCACGTCCTCGATGCGCCGCCACTCCAGGCGGTAGTCCATGATCAGCTCACCGTGCTTGCCCACGTCGGTCTGGACGCCCAGGCCCCCGCCGGTGCGAGCCATGCGGTAGCTGGCGTGCTGCTGCTCCTCGTTGAGCAGCAGGTCGAGGAAGGAGCGCTGGCCGTCACCAGGGATGTTCGGCGCCTCGTAGCGCAGGCCTGCACGCCACTCGGGCGCGGTGGTGTCCAGGGCCCACTCGTCACCCCGATAGCTCAAGCCCGCCTGCGCCACGGCGCTCAAGCGGTGAGCGCTGCCCCAGAGGTTGCGGTGGGTGGCGCGGGCGAAGGCCCGCACTCCCTGGTCCGTGGAGGCGCCGCCGCCGACGTCGAAGCTGATGCGCGGGTGCTCCTCGACGACGACGAGCAGATCCTTGACCCGGTCCTCGTCGCCGATCAGCACGGTCTCGACACGGCGGAACAGGCTCAGGTCGTACAGGCCCAGGCGGGTGGAGAGCAGGCCCGAGCGAGTGACGGGCTCCCCGGTGGTCAGGGCGATCTCCCGCTCGATGACGGGGCGACGGGTGTGGGCATGCCCCTGGATGATGGTGTTGCGCAGCACCACCATGGCCCCGGGGTCTACCCGGAAGGCCACGCGGGCCGTCGCGCTGGCGGGCTGCAGCTCACTGCTCACGGTGACGTCCGCGTCCAGGTAGCCCTCGTCCCAGCAAGCCGCCGCGATCTCGCGAGCGACGCGCTCCATGGCCGATGGATCCAGGGGCGCGTCCACCAGGCCGCTGGCACCGTCCAACACCGCCTGGGCCCCGGGGCAGGGTTCCCCCTCGAGCTCGAGGGAGCGCAGCATGGTGCGCGTGCCCTCGCTGACCCGCACCGTGAGCTCCATGGGCACCCTGCCAAAGGCCCGCGGCTCTCCCATGTCCAGCCGCTCCCGCTCGAGCCGCGCGTTCAAGTATCCCTGGCTGCGGTAGAACTCCTGCAGCTCCTCGAGGGCCTGCTCGATCTCGTCATCGGTGAGCCATCCCCTGGCGATCACCTCGGGACTGGCCTCGCGCATGGCGTCGCCCAGGTAGCGCTCGGTGAAGGCCTCGGCCCCCTCGAAGCGCATACCGTCCACCACATGGCGCGCCCCGCGCTCCACCCGCACCGTCACCAGCCGATCGCCGCGCACGTCCGTGGCATCCACGTCCACCACGGCCTCTAGCCAGCCCCGCTGCTGCAGGTCGCGCTGCACCCTGGCCTCGGCCTCCTGCAGGATCTCGCCGCTGACCTGACCCACCAGCTGCTCCCGCACCAGCTGCGCCAGGCGCCGGCGGTTAGCGCCCCCCACCCCCCTGACATTCACCACCACGTGCCTGCCGGCCTGTACCACCATGGTGAGCTGAGCGTCCCCCTGATCCCCGCTCTCCGCAGCCAGCAGAGCGCGCACGTCGGCCTCGGGGTAGCCCCGGCGGTGCATGAGGTCCTCGAGATCCTCCCGCGCCTGCAACACCGCCTCACGCAGATAGCGGCGCCCCGGCCGCAAGCGGGGACGGCGCACCGCCCGACGCGCGGCCGCCTCGACCCGTGTGGGCACACCCACCAGGTACAGGCCCGTCAGCAGCTGGGGGTCCCCCTCCTGCACGACCAACCCCACGTCCACACGGCGGCTGTCCACCGGAGTGGAGACCAGATCGACCTGCGCTTCGGGGAAGCCCTCGCGGGCATAGAACTGCCGCAGGCGCGCGCTCACCGCGGCCACGTCCTGCTCGTCGTAGAAGGGGTCGCCCTTACCCAGTCCCGAGGCCGCCTCGACCTGGCGCTGGGTGGCCACCCGGGCGCCGCTGACGCTCAGCCGCCGGATGCGCGGCGGGGGCCGCACCCGGTAGACCAGGCGCACCGCCTGGAAGGGCATCCCCTCGAGGTCGTAGCCAACCCACGGCTCGACCCAGGCCTCGACCGCCGCGAACTGGCCCACCCGATGCAGCACGGCCAGGTCGGCGCGCACCTGGTAGGGCTCGAGGGTGCTGCCCTGCTTGACGTTGAGCAGAGGCTCGAGGTTCTCACCTGGCAGGCCGCCGTCGCTGGCCTCGAGGGACACCATCTCCACAGGCTGGCCCACATACCAAGCCAGCCCCTCGGGCTCGGCGGCGCGGGCCAGGCCCGCCAGCGCGAGCAGCATGAGCAGCGCGCAGATCACTCCACCTCCCAGCGCAGCTGCAGCTCGGTGCCGAAGGCGCCCCCGATGTCCAGGGAGCGCTCGTACTGGATGCTGGCGTAGTAGGTGGTGACAAAGAGCCGCCGGGCGATGCGCTTCTCGAGGCTGGCGTACCAGTCCTCCGGGCGGATCACGTTGACCTCGCCCGCGATGGTGAGATTCCAGGGCTCGTCGATGTCCTTCTCCACCAGCAAGCGGGGCTCCGAGCTGACGTTGCGCACGCCCTGAGTGGTGGTGCCGGTGATGATGTCGATGCGGTCCCACAGGATATCGCCACCGCCGAAGCGGTCGAGCAGCTCGCCCGAGCCCAGCTCCTTGGACAGTAGATCGATGCCCTCCCAGGCCAGGGCGCCCTCGAGCTCGCCGAACTCTTCGAGCTCAGCACGGGTGGCACCGAAGAGCAACAACCAGTTGATGTCAGCCTGAGACAGCGCCGGGTCTGAGGAGGCGTCGGCGCGCCAGCCCGAGAAGGGCCCGGTGACCCGGTAGAACACGTGGTAGTCCCGCACGCGGCTGCGGACGTCGGTCTCGAAGAGGAAGTCCAGCTCGGGATCGAAGGTGTAGGGGTCGATGAAGTGCAGCTCACCCCGGGTGACCGAGAACTCCCGCTCCTGCAGGTAGACCCGCCCGTCATCCTCCGCCCAGACCTTGCCAAGCACCCCCGGTCGGGAGGTGTCGCCCACCACCCTCAGTTCAGCCGAGAGCCGGGTGTTGCCGACGTTGTTGCGGATGCGGCCCGTGCCGTCGGCCCGGATGCCGATGTCCATGGAGAAGATGTCTGCGCTCTCCTCGGGCGCGGCCGCGCTCAGCCGCTCCTGCTCGATGAGCCAGCCCTCCCAGTCGATGCGCTCGGAGAAGACCATCTCCTTCACGTCGATCTCGCCCGAGAGCACCAGGGCATCCAGCGGGCCGTCGAAGGCCAGCCGAGCATCTCCCACCACAGGCGGCAGGGAGTCCAGGTACTGGACTCGGGCCCCCCGCAGCTCACCCTCGAGATCGTAGGACTCGGGCACCCAGGCGCTGGCGTGGATGCGGCCGTCGATCTCGACCTCCCCACCCCCTACCCTTCCATGGACGCCGTGGATGCCGTAGCCCCCCGCGGCGAAGCTGATCTCGCCCTCGAGGGCCTCGAAGCTGTGGGGGAACCAGGTGGCACGGATGAGCCCCTCGTGGAGGCTGGCCTTGACCTGCACCTCGGGCGCACGCGCGGCTCCCACCACGCTCAAATCCCAGCGCGCCAGCCCTCCCGCCCTGAGGATGTCCGGGCTGACCAGCCGCAGCCACTCGAGGTCCAGCTCACCCTCGCCGTCCAGCGCCAGGGTGCGATCCGGGAGCTTCTCGCCCGACAACCGAGCCCAGCTGCGATCCCCCGACAGCGCCACGTCCTCGATCTGCCACCAGGGACCGCGGCGCACGAAGTGCCACGGCTGCTCGCTGCGCAGCACGCGATCGCCCCAGCTCAGGGTGACCCGGTCCAGCTCGGCGTCCACGTCAGGGGGGGCGCCGCCCACACCCTGGATCACCACACCGCCGTCGGCCAGCAGCTGGACCGAGGCCCCGGCCGCCGCGGTGGGACGCGCCAGGTGCACGGGCAGCTCACGCAGGTCCAGGTCGAAGCGGTAGGCGCCGTCGCTCCAGTCCGCCTGCCCGGCCAGCTCCGCTGCGCCCCCGATCAGCTCGCCGTCCACCGAGACGACGCTGCCGCTGCTCTCGAAGCGCAGCACCGACGAGGGCACCGGCTGGCCATGGGACAGCATCCCCGCCG
>CALDOK010000214.1 GCA_937912125.1 uncultured Pseudomonadota bacterium | reverse complement strand
GGCTCACTGGACCACTGTGCGGCGGTCCGCGAGGGCGGCATCGTTCACCTGGTGAGAAGCTGCCTTCACTGGCAGGCAGAAGGCTGGTCCAGAGCTGATCCAGAACCACCTGGAATCGTTCAACCCAGTGTAGGTTTCCGGCAGCATGAACGGGTCTTTGGAGCCCTGGTTGTCGGGTCCTTCGGCGCTGCCCGACCGAGATGATGCCAAGCAGTTTTGGGTCTTGACATTCTCCTGCCCCCCCCCTGTAGCGGATACCCTCTTGGAAGGTTCATGATGAAGCTGTGTGGTCCAGCGGGGGACGAGCCCGAGCAGCCACGCCAGGAGCGCGGGATGACGGCATGCAGCGCGTGAGCACCATGATGGGTGGATCGGGTCGGGAGGGCGAATGCCCGGCCCGGCTGCGCGACCTGCTATGGGAGCTGCAGGTGGTCGAGGACGCCCTGCGCGAGGTCTACGACAATGATCCGCTGGACTTCCTGGCAGAGGGTGACGAGCGCCCGGAGCTCGAGGCTTGGTGCGAGGCAGAGGGGCTGGAGCTGGAACGCGTGGTCGCGCTGCTGCACCGAGAGCTGGCACCGCTGCATCCGGGCTTCGCAGGCCAGGAGCTCCATGCGGTTTCTGCGGCGCGCCTCGAAGCCCTGGGCGGATGCCTGGCAGGGGTGTGCCCGGCCAAGCTCGAGATCATCACACCCCACGTCGTGGGCCTGCTGGTCAGGGGGCTGCCGACGCCCGAGAACGCCTCGGCCGGGAGCCCGAGGAGCCTCCAGAACCACCGACATCCAGCCTGGACGAAGCCCTGGACGAGCTGGAGCATGAGGCCTAGCGCATGGGCGAGCGGCTCGAACCCCACGGCAAGAAGGTCACGGTGGTCGTAGAGGACCGGGAGCCGGGAGAGCCGGCGGCCTCGGTGGTCCGCCTCGACCGTCCTACGTCAGCGCCCGCTTCCAGCGCGTCACCGGCCCCCGAGCCCCCTGCACTTCCCCAGCTCTGCTGCGGCTGCCCCCACGCTGCGAGGCTTCGATTCTCACTGGGTCGTCTTCATGCCACAATGGAGCATGGCTTGGCGAGGCTCCGCAACCGGGACGGACCCTGCGCCGTGCCCCTGTGAGGGGGGCGGCCTTAGCGCCGTACCCCCGAAGTGAGACTCTGCGATGCGAACTCTGATCGTCCCCTCGAGCCTGCTCGCGCTGGCCCTGGCCTTGGGCCCGGCCTGTGGCAACAAGACCGATGACACCGCGCCGCCTGAAGGGGATGCGGATACCGACGGTGACGCCGACGCGGACACGGACGCCGACAGCGATGTCTTTCCCGAGTGCGACACCGCCACCGACCCGGACGACCCTCCAACTCTCTGCGCCGCGGCAAGCGCCGTGATGGTCGGCGATGCCGATCAGGATCGGCTCGGAACCCGAGTCACCGGCCGGGGTGACCTGGATGGCAATGGTCATGACGACGTGCTCGCGTTGGCACAGGGGTATGGCACTTACGGGAATAGCTACGGTGCTATGTACGTCTTCGGGAGCCCCATCCCCGTAGAGATGACCGCCTCCGAGGCCACCGCCAGCTTCGTGTATTCGACCGAAATGGGCCGCGTGGAGTCCGCGGTGATCCTCGGCGACACCAACGGCGACGGCTTCGACGACTTCGTGGTAGGCTCACAAACCCGTCCCAATATGGGCGTGTACTTCGGCCCTGTCACGGGAGCGATGGGATTCGACGAGTTCGATGCCCTGGTGAGCTGGTCCGAGGCCTACCCGGGCTCCACGCTCCCATACACCAAGGTGGCCGCGGCTGGAGACGTGGACGGCAACGGCACCGCGGATACCATCCTCGATGGTAGAGAGAAGGTCTTCGTCATGACCACGCCACTCGAAGGCTCGGTGGATGCGGACAGCCAGGCCTGGGCCTTGCTCGAGCCTCCCTTTCCCAGCGTCGAGGATCCCTGTATCGAGTCGCATCCCAACCACAACCCCATCATCTACCAACGCGACGGACAAGCGGCAGCTATTGGGGATCTGGATGGAGACGGTTTTAGCGAGCTGATCGTCACGAACGGGTATTGGAACGAGCAGTGGTGGACGAGGGACCCTTCGGAACCCTGCGAGGGCTACAAGGGGCGCGCCTGGGTCGTCCAGGGCCCGGTCTCCGGCACCATCGACCTCGCGTCTGCGGCGATCGCCCTCGATGGGGATGAATGGGAAGGCGCTATCCTTGGTGATGCCGACGCCATCGGTGATGCCGATGGTGACGGGCTGGATGACTTCATCGTGGAGGGAGGGGAACGCGCCACCGACTTCGTCGTGTTCGGGCCCCTCACCACGGGGGGCCTCATCGGAGGTCTGCTCAACGTGGCTCGCATCACCGGGAGCGAATTCTCCAGTTTCGACCTGTCGGGCGCAGGTGACGTGGACGGGGACGGCCTGGGTGATCTCGTGATGGGAATCCACACGGATGACTACTGGGATCACGGTGCCGCCATCCTGCTGGCCCCATTCTCTGGCACGAGGCTGATCGACGACGCCGAGTACCTCTACCGGGGCGAAGGAGAAAACAGCTGGGCGGGCTCGTCGGTGTCGTCTGCCGGGGACGTGGACGCAGACGGCCTGATGGACGTGCTGATTGGTGCAGACAACACAATGGTAGAAGGAGAGTACCGAGGCAAGGTGTACCTGTTGTACGGTGCCGACCTATAGCCACTTCGGGGGGGATGGACGGCGGGGCGTTCTCGAACCGGTCTTCGGTCATGTCGAAGGTTCGGCCTGGGTAGAGCGTGGTGTCAGACCTCTGTCCAAGTTCAATGAAGAAGCGGGTCTGGACCGCCCATCGGACCAGGTCGACCTGCGTCTGCCAGTTCCACCCCCATGTCATCATCGCACCGAGGTTGGGCCAGAAGCCTTCGGACCCCCGAGCACCATCGCTCTCGTCCAGCTACCCCAGATACCCCAGCTCCCTCAGCGTCCCTCCCGCGATCTCCATCACCTGCTGCAGTTCCTTGGAGCTCAAGTTCTTCCGCCACTTCTCCATGGCTGCGGTGTGCACCGCCTCTTTGACCGCGGCGGTGCTGGACTCGAGGGAGGACAGGGCCACGTCGGACCGCTGGTGCTCGAGCACCGCGGGGTCCCAGCGCTCGCCCAGGAAGGCAAGCACCTCGCGCATGACCGCCTCGGGCTCGGTGACCAGGCGCTCGTAGCGCAGCTCGAGGTAGCGGCCCGGCACGGCCTGGGCCTGCTGCCGCACTGTGGTCACGATGGTCTGCCAGTAGGTGGCGGCGTGGGGGATGTCCTGGCAGTAGGAGAGGGGCTTGCCTGTGGCGGGATCGACCCAGGCCTGCCGCACCAGGGAGGCGCTGACCGAGCGGCCGTCGCGGATGACATGGATGAACCGGGCCTTGGGGAACAGCTGGCCCAGGTAGGCGGTGTGCAGCAGGTTGTGGGGGGTCTTCTCGGCCACGCGCACCCCCTGGGGCGCCAGGCCGCGCATGAAGGTGTCGATGAAGGCGCGCACGCTGGCGTCGAGCAGCGCGGGGCTGACGCCAGCCTCGGCCAGGTCGGGGCCCATGCCGCTCAGCCAGCTGCCCCGGTTGCGGCACATGGTGGACACCAGCTTGGCCTCGGGACCGCAGTGGATGCGGGGGTGGGCGTGGAGCATGGCGCGGAACAGGGTGGTGCCGCTGCGCCCGGCGCCGCCGATGAACACGTAGTCGGGCTCGCCGTCGTCCTCGATGGTGACGCCCAGCTGGTCGAACAAGCCGCTCAGGGCGAAGCCGATGCCTGGGAGAACCTCCTCGGCCCTGGGCTCGAGCAAGGGCGCGATCAGCTCAGTGCGCTCTGCCCGGATCAGGTTGGTGACCAGCCGCGCCAAGGCTCCGCCGTCCACCATGGCGGTGGGCGCTGATGTGGGCCTGTGGGCCACGATGTCGGCCACGCGGCCGGCCTGGCCTGGCCCGCGGGCGGCCTGACCCTGGTACAGGGCGGCAGCCACCCGGAGCTCATCCAGGATGCCGGCGCGATGGCGAGCCTCGAAGCCCGCCTCGAGACGGGTGATGGCCTGCTTGATGAAGGTGATGACATCCTTGGGCGAGCCGAGCACGTCACAGGCCTGGGCCGCCAGCACCCAGGCGTCGGGGGTGGGCGCCGCCAGCAGGGGCTCGAGCTGCTTGATGGCCGCCTGGGGATCGCCGGCGGCCAGGGTGGCTTCGGCTTGGCCGAGGATGGCGGGGGCGTACCCGGGCTGGGCATGCAGGCAGGCCTCGAAGTCCGCCTGGGCCTGGGCTGGGCGGCCCGCCAGCAGGCGAACCAGGCCCCGGTGGAGGCTGGACGCCCAGCTGGTGGCACCAGGCAGTACTTCGTCGGTGAAGCTCTGGCCCTGCTGGGCCAGGGCGCTGCTGAGGGCGGCCTCGGCCAGGGCCAGGTGTTGAGGAGCCTGCTCGGGCTGCTCCAGGCTCAGGGCGTAGCGCACGCGACCCTCGAGCAGGCCCAGGTTGGGATGCTTGCCGCCCCACGCGGTGCACTGCTCGAGACAGGCGAGGGCGGCGGGGGCGAGCGCCTTGGCGAGCTGGAACTGCACCCACATGTCCGCCAGGGGCACGAAGGCGGGGTTGGGCCCGCCAGGCTTGACCACGGCCTCGAGGGCAGCCCAGCCCAGGCGTGCGGCGTCGTAGGCTCCGGCCTGGTCGTCGGCCCGGTAGCGCTCGCGGGCTAGGTAGGTCCAGGCCACGGGGTCGTCGGGGGACTGTGCACAGCGCCGCTCGAGCAAGCCCAGGTTGCGGGCGTCCTTGCCGCGTTCCTGCCGGTAGCTGGGCACGGCCCCCAGGTGAATGATGGGGGCTTCGATGCGGGTGGTGGTGCGGCCGGCCTCGAGCAACCAATGCGCGATGCTCTCGTGGATGACGCCCCGGTACGCCAGATCGGCGGTGCGCCGCAGCAGACGGGGCAGCAGGATGGGCTCGCCCCGACGGGCCCGCCCCGACAACACCTCGGCCGCGGCAGCGTCGGTGGCGGCGGCGTTGTGCAAGGGCAGCAAGCCGCAGTCGAAGTCCACCCTGCGCAGGGCCGCTCTGAGCGCCGCGCCGCCGCCGGGGGCCAGGCGCTCATCGGCGTCCAGCACCAAGACCCAGTCGCCGGTACACGCGGCCAAGCCCGCGTTGCGGGCGGCGGCGAAGTCATCCTGCCAGGTGTGCTCCACCACCTTGGCGCCCGCTGCCCGGGCCAGGCTGGCGGTGTCGTCGCTGGAGCCCGTGTCCACCACGATCAGCTCGTCCACCACGCCGGCCACCGAGGCCAGGCAGGCGGGCAGCATGGAGGCTTCGTCCTTGGCGATCAGGCAGAGGCTGAGGGTCGGCATCTGGGCTCCGGGCGAGGGAAGGGGAACCCCTAATGTCGCGGCTACTCTGGCGCGATCACACCTCGACTGGATCCCTCGACGGTGGCCGAGAAACAGGCCCGAGGGGCGCGACCCTGCGCGCAGGCCAGCCCGGCCTCTACGAGCCCGCGTCGTTGTAGAACACCAGGCACAGGGCGCAGAAGTTGGCGGGCGCGGCGCGCTCGTTGTTGGTCCCTGCGCAGGTGGACAGCTTGACGTCGACGACCTCGATGGTGGGGTTCTCCGCGAGCCAGCGGTTGACCTTGGCGTCGATGTGCTCGAGGTTGCCCCACTTGTCGTCCATCTGGATCACGTGCTCGAATGCCTTGACCTTCATGTTGTCTCCCGGGGGACTGGGCAGCCTACTCGCAGAAGGGACCGCTGTGCTGGAAGCCGTTGTTGGACTCGGCGCACTCGGACACCAACCCGGTCCCGGTGCCGTCGTCGTCGGCCTCGAGCCACAGGGCCTCGACGTCGATGAGGTCTTCGGTGTCGAGCTCGACCCAGGTGGCGTCGCTGGAGTATCCGCTGGCGATGGTGGCTGGCACCTCGAGGGTGGTGAGCAGGGCCATGTCTTCGCCGGTGACCGCGTACAGCGCCAGGGAGATGTCCTGGCTGGTGTCGGCCAGGCCGGTGTTGCGCAGGCGCACCGCCACCCAGACCGAGCCCGTGTCGCAGTCATCCTGGCAGACCTCGCTGATCTCCGCCTCGAGGTCGTCCTCGATGCCCACCCCGTCGGTGGCGATGGCCGAGTGCCAGGTGTTGTGGGTGGTGAAGCCGTAGCTGCGCTCGGTGGGGACCGAGCTGTCGTCGTTGACGTTGTCGATGTCGTAGGAGTGCTGGTTCCACACGGCGCGGGCGGGCACCCAGCGCTCGTCGGCGTCGCCGTAGACCGACATGGCGTAGGACCAGCCGTTGTGGCAGACGATGATCTCGGCCTGGTCGTCGCCATCGACGTCGGCGATGGTGGGGTAGTCGAACATGGTGTTCGAGGCGTGCTCGGTGGAGTGGAACTTGACCGCCCCGGTGGCGCCGTCGAAGGCCACCATCTCGACCTCGTCGATGTAGACCACCTCGGGCAGGCCGTCGCCTTCGAAGTCGAAGATCGAGGCGCCGGTGGCCCCCGACTCGTCGGTGACTCGAGCCGTCCACAGGGTGGTGCCGTCGTGGTTGAGGCAGATCAGCTGGTTGCCGCCGGCGGTGACGATCTCGGGGTAGCCATCGAGATCCAGGTCTCCGATGGCCGGGGTGGCCAGGATGTTGGCGGACTCGACGGTGATGGGGCCCCAGAGGATGGTGCCGTCGGTGTCCTGGGCGCGCACGGTGTTGCCGGAGATGGCGACGATCTCACCCTCGGGGTCGTCGTCGAGGTTGGCGATGCCGATCATGGCGTCGCTCTGGCTGGCGTCGTAGCGCAGGGTGTTGCCGTCGGCGTCGTAGGCGGCGTTGCCCACGATGACCTCCTCGACGCCGTCCAGGTCCAGGTCGGTGACCGCGGGCACGCTGGCTTCACAGATGGTGAGACCGCCCAGGGTGGTGATGCCATACGAGCCGTGGCCGTAGGCGCCCTGGCCCCGGGTGCTGCCGGTCTCGGCGTCGAGGATCACGCGGCCCACCACGATCTCGAAGTGGCCGTCGTGGTCCATGTCGGTGATCACGGGGGCGGTGGCCCAGTCGAAGTCCAGCTTGATGAAGTGCTCGGACTCCCACAGCTCGGTGCCGTCGTGATCGTACAGCGCGGCGGTGTAGTCGCCGTCGTTGATCAAGCCCGAGGCATGCTCGCGGACCACCACGATCTCGGCCTTGCCGTCGCCGTCGATGTCGCCTGCTGCAGGGGGGGAGCCGTAGGCCATGTTGGCGGTGCTGCGCTGCCACAGGGTGCCCGAGCCGTCCCCGAAGAGCACCTTGAGGTCGCCCGCTCCGCCGAACAGATCGGTGAAGTTGACGATGATCTCGGGCCGGCCATCGCCGTCCACGTCCGCGACGATGGGCTGGGACAGGCAGCCCTCACTGCCGCCGGCGCTCCACTCCACGATGGGCTCGAAGCCATCCTCGGTCTCGCCGCACTGGTCGCCTACGCCGATCTCTTCGGAGAGCAGATCGTCCAGATCACACTCCGGAGGGGCGGGGCTGTCCACGGGAGGCTCGGTGTCGAGGGGCTCGTCGGTGTCCTCGGGGTTCTTGGGATCGACGTCGTCGGGGCGGTTGAGGTCGTACTCGTTGCAGGCGAGGGTGACGAGGCCGAGCAGGGAGAAGAGGACGGTGGGACGCATGGTGAAGCCTCCGGGGCACGACTGCATAACCCCTTCCTTGCAAGGCGAGTTATGCCTCGGCTCGATGTCCATGGACGAGCCAAATGCCGAGCTGGTCGCCGCGTGCGGCCTCTACTGCGGAGCGTGCAAGCGCTACCGCGCTCAGCGCTGCCCAGGCTGCGCGGAGAACCAGGCCGCGTGGTGGTGCAAGATCCGCAGCTGCACTGCGGCCAAGGGCATCGCCACCTGCGCCGACTGCGACGAGCACAGCGATCTGGCTGGCTGCGGCCTGCTGAACAACCGCATGTCCAAGCTGGTGGGCCTGGTGTTGAACTCGGACCGCATCGCCTGTCTCGACACCATCCGGGCCCTGGGCCTCGAGGCCTACGCCCAGCGCATGGCCGCCGCCGGCCGCCAGAGCCTCCCCCGTCGCGGCTGAGGGCTAGTCCTTCCCGCTGCGCCGGCGCCGGAACAACAGGGGAACCAAGCCCAGCAGCAGCGCGCCCGAGCCGCGGCCCTTGGCGCTCGAGCAGGTGCCTGTGTCTTCGGGCTTGGGCGCATCGGGGATGGCCAGGACCTCGAAGCTGGTTTGCTCGCTGGCGGCGCCGCTGCCCCAGAGATCCACCGGCTGCACCTGCCACGAGACCAGGTCTCCCGCCTGGACCAGGCCGGTGAGATCCAGGCTTGTGAGGTGGGTGGTCTGCGTCTGCTGACCCTGGGTGTCGTCCCCCAGCCACCAGCTGACCTGGTAGTCCAGCCAGTCGCCGTCGGCGTCGTCCGAGGCCTGCCAGCTCAACACCACGAGGTCTTCGTAGGCGGCCTGGGCGGGCCCGATGGGTGAGGGGGCCAGGGGGGCCTGGTTGGCCACCGCCACCACGGCGGCCCCGGCGTCGATGCGACCACAGCCGTAGTACTCGCTCCAGCCCTGGGCATCGTACGCGTAGTTGCCCATGTCGATGCGCACGGCGGTGTCGCAGATGACCTCGCGGGCCTGCGCTGCCGTGAGCCGGGGGTTGGCCTCGAACATCAGGGTGAGCACCCCGGAGACCACCGGTGCGGCGGCGCTGGTGCCCGAGAACCAACCGATGTAGTCGGGATCGTCGCCATAGCTGCCGTAGCCGTCGTCGCCGGAGATGTCGGTGGTGAGCAGTCCGCCCGAGGGAGCGGAGATGTCGACCACGGATCCGAAGTTGGAGTAGGACTCGTGCTCGTCGTTTCCATCCACCGCCGCCACGCCGATGATGGTCCAGTAGGACTGGAAGCCGTCGCCCGAAGCGTCGCAGTAGCCGTTGCCCGCGCTGGTGACGACCGCAGTGCCCAGGCCCCCGCGGCCTTGTTCCTCGGCGTACTCGAGCGCGGTGCGGATGGTGGCAGGGATGCTGAAGCTCCCGCAGCCATCGCCGAAACCCCAGGAGTTGGACAGCACCCAGGCCCCCGCGTCGACGGCCTCGACGAAGGCGTTGTACAGATCGCTGTAGGAGGTGGTGCCGCCGATGAAGCGGATGCCGTAGACTTGGGCGTCGTAGGCCACTCCCGCCACCCCCACGCCGTTGCCTCCCACGGCCGCGGCCACGCCCGCCGCGCAGGTGCCGTGGGGCGCGCCGTCGTACTCGAGATCCGGGGAGGAGTCGGCGTCACCTCCCACATAGTCCCAGCCCGAGGTGGCGATGAGATCCGGGTGATCCATGTCGAGGCCGGTGTCGATGATCGCGATGAGCCCCCCGGCGCCGGTGGACAGAGCCCAGGCGGTCTGGGCGTCGATGTCGGAGCCGAGGGTCCAGCCGTTCTGTCCGGTGTTGTCCAGGTGCCACTGATCGGCGACGTAGGGGTCGTCGGGCAGGGTGTGCGGCACCGGAGTGAAGGCCAGGTCGGGGTGGGACCAGGCCACGTCGGCGCGTGCGTGCAGATCGCGGGATCGCGCCAAGTCGTCGGTGCCGGGGACGGTGTGGACGAGGAACAGCGCGTCGCCGTGGCCCAGGCCCTCGACCGAGGCGACCCAGGGGAGATGACGCAGGGCTTCGGGATCGTCGCTGCGCACGACGATGGCGCCGGTGCGCAGGACAGGGATGCCGCCCAGGGTGCCGTCGGGTGCGATGACCGCCCGCTCCGTCCCTTGGTCGGGGTAGAACCACGCGTCTTCTGCAGAGGCGAGCGAGACCAGGATCATCATTGCCAGCATGGCGCCAAGGTAGCCCGGACGGGCCTGCCCTGCGGCGCTATGTTGGCCGTATGCGCACCCGGATCATCCTCCTACCCCTGCCCCTGCTCATCGCCTGTCCACCCAGCCCAGGGGACAGCTGGCTCGAGCCTGGCTGCGGCAACGGCGTCGTCGAGGGCGCCGAGGCCTGCGACGAGGGGGTGGACAACAGCGACACCCAGCCCGACGCCTGCCGCAGCGACTGCGCGCTTCCCAGCTGCGGTGATGGCGTCACCGACGCCGACGAGCACTGTGACGACGCCAACGGGGTCGGCGGTGACGGCTGCACACCCCTGTGCAGCGTCGAAGACGGCGAGCTCGAGCTCGAGCCCAACGACAGCCCGGCCCAGGCCCAGCAGCTCGCGAGCGCCGTGGTCCATGGCTCCCTGGGGGCCGATGACGTCGACTGCTTCCTGGTCTCCCTCGAGCAGTGCGCCGCGTTGGGCGCGCGCATGGTTGGCGAGTGCCCGGTCCCCGCCACCATGACCCTGTTCCATCCCGATGGCTCGGCCCTGGCCGTGGGCAGCCCGGGGGACGACGGCTGCGCGGTGCTCGACCCCGAGCATGCTCCCGGGGCGCGCTTCGCCGAGCAGGGCGACTGGGCCCTGTGCCTCCAGGGGCTGCTGGACACGCCGGTGCCCTTCTACGCGCTGCAGCTCGAGCCCGTGGCCCCCGAGGACGCCGCCTACCCCCTGAGCGACGAGGACGACCCCGACGGCGACGGTCGTCCCGACAGCTGCGACGACGACCGCGACGGCGACGGGGTGGACGACGAGCTGGACAACTGCCCTGACATCCCCAACGGCCCCGACATGGCGCCCCTGGCCCCAGACGCCGATGGGTGGATCCGCCCCTGGCTGGCCATCGGGCCCTTCACCGGCCGCACCAGCGCGGACAGCTGCCAGCCCAGCCTGGACAGCCTGGTGGCCGAAGACGACGCAGCGGCCGCCCCGGCCCTGGGCGATCTCGACCTGGCTGACCAGCTGCAGTGGATCGTGCTCTGGGACAGCGACCATCGCCTGGATCTCGAGGTCTACGCCTCCGTGGATGCACCCCGTGAGGCCTACCATGCGGTCTACATCCACAGCGACGCCACCCGCGGCCTCACCATGACCCAGGGCCCCGACGACGGCGCCTTCGCCTGGTTCAACGGCGAGCTGGTCTTCGAGACCACGGCCTGCCAGGGCACGGTGGAGGACCGCTACCCCGTGGAGGTCGAGCTGCAGGCGGGCTGGAACCGCTTGCTCACCAAGGTCTACGACCAGGGCGGCGGCTGGGGCAACTACGTGCGCTTCCTGGACGGCGAGACCCCGGTCACCGATCTCGAGCTCTCCCTGTCTCCTGACGGCGCCTGGGAGTCCAACCAGGAAGACGCCGACGGCGACGGCCTGGGCGATGTCTGCGACGACACGCCCAACGGCGCTTGATCACACCGCGCGCCCCGCACAGTGCCCGGACGACCAAGCCCACTGCAGGTTGTACCCACCCAGCCAGCCGGTGACGTCCAGCACCTCGCCGGCGAAGTGCAGGCCGGGCACATCGCGAGCCTCGAGGGTCTTCGAGGAGATGGCCCGGGTGTCCACACCGCCGACGGTGACCTCGGCCTTGTCGTAGCCGGCCGTGCCCGCCGGGTGGAAGGTCCAGCGGTGCAGGGAGTCGGCGATGGCGGCGGCGTGAAGGTCCGACAGGCGGCCCATGGGCAGGTCGGGGATCTCGCGCCCCTCGAAGGCGAGCACCAGGCGCTTGGGGAGCCAGGCACCCAGCACGGTGCGCAGGGCGGCCCTGGGGCGCTCGCGGCGAGCCTCGAGCAGCCGCCCCTCGACGTCGATGCCAGGTAGGAGGTCTACCGTGACCGAGGCGCCAGGGCGCCAGTAGGACGAGACCTGCAGCGCCGCGGGGCCGCTGAGGCCCCGGTGGGTGAACAGCAGATCGGCGCGAAACGCGGGAGAGTCCGGGCAGCGCGTGGTGACCTCGAGGCTGTTGCCCGACAGATCGGCGAAGCGCTCTCGATCGCTGGCGCTCCACAGCAGGGGGGCCAGGCCCGGTCGGGGGGCGACCACGGGGATGCCCAGGCTGCGGGCGATGTCCATGCCCAGCCCGCTGGCCCCGATGCCGGGGTAGCTCAGGCCGCCAGTGGCCACGATGACGCGGCTGGCCTGTAGCTCACCCCGGGAGCTGCGCAGGAGGAAGCCGCCGCCCGGGAGGGCGCGCAGGCCCGAGACGCTGCAGCCCAGCATCAGGCGGGCCCCCGCGGCCTCGGCGCGCCCCTGGAGAAAGTCCACCAGCAGGGTGGCCCGTTGGTCACAGAACAGCTCTCCCCGGTCGCGCTCTTCCACCCCGATGCCGGCGTCCGCGAGCATGTCCATGACGTCCCACGGGCCGAAGCGAGCCAGGGCGGACTTGACGAAGTGCGGGTTGGACGAGATGAAACACCGAGCCTTGACCCGCATGTTGGTGACGTTGCAGTAGCCGCCCCCGGTGATGGCCAGCTTGCGTCCAGGCCGGGCCTGGTGGTCCACCACAATGACCCCGATCCCGCGGGCGGCCACCTGGTGCGCGGCTACCAGGCCGGCGGCTCCAGCCCCCAGCACTACCACGGGTGCGTCAGTGACCACCGCGGCCCTCGTCGATGACATTGAGCCCGTAGGGTGGGGAACCGTTGGTGAGCCATCCACCGACACATCGGAGCTTCAGCTGCTCGAAGGTCACGCCGTCCTTGTGGGCGTCCCAGAGGTAGGTGCCGGGCTCCGCGCCCACGATGACCACGCCGCCGTCGGTGGTGGTCTCGATCAGGCTGGGGTTGGGGATGACCGTGGTGTCGAAGTAGAACGGGCCCTGGTCGATGGGTACGTTGGGCTCGGTGGTGACCGTCGCCCCCGGCTCGCCCGGCGCCCAGACATCTCCGGCGCCGATGGCGCTGACGGTGGTGGACATCTGGCAGCGGCTGGTGTCGTTGACGTCGACCCCCAGCAGGGCGCTGGCCAGGGTGGCGATGCTGCGGCTGACGGCCTGGAAGGTGACGCCGTCGAGGTCGTAGTCGGCGGTGGCGAGGGTGGCGGTGAGGTGAGGGAAGTAGTCGGGATGGACCACCGCCAGGGTCAGCTCCACGCCCTCGGGGATGCCCTCGATGACGAAGGCGTGGTCGTCCCCAGGGCTGACCTCGACCCGCAGCTCCGGCGCCTCGAACACGTAGACTTCGGCCCCCTCGACGTCGTGGATCCAGTCGATGATGCCGGGAGTCTCCATGTCGAAGAAGTAGACCTGGCCGCGCACCGTCAGGGGGCCTTCGCCCCACGGGGGCTCGACGATGTCGCCGGTATCGGCTGTGTCCGCGGTGTCTTGCGTGGTGCTGTCGCCGCTGTCCCCGGGGGCGCTGTCGCCGCTGTCGGCGGGGCTGTCCGGGGGGGCGGAGTCGCCGCTGTCGTCGCCAGGCTCGCTGTCATCGGGAGTCTTCGGCGTGCAGGCCAGCGCGGCCAGGCAGAGGAGGGATACGAGGCGCATGCGGAGTCTCCAGCTGGGGGCTCGATGTAACGCTCTGGCCCCCTGGCGGGTCCTCGGGTTCAAGCAAGGAGGTCGTCATGGGTCTGTTGTCCAAGCTGTTTTCGTCCAAGCCCACGGTCACTCCGGAGCACATCGAGACCCGGGCGCAGTTCGACCAGCAGGTGGTGCGCAGCGATCTGCCAGTGATCGTGAACATCTGGAGCCCCACCTGCGCCCCCTGCCGCCGCCTGGTTCCCGAGCTGGTGGCCACCGCAACCCAGCACGCGGACAGTGTCCGGGTGGTGGAGATCGGCACCACGGCCGAGCCATCGCTGCTGGGCTGGCTGGCGGTGCGCGCCACGCCCACCACCATCATCTACGAAGGCGGCAAGGAGCTCCACCGCTTCACGGGCTACCGCTCGAGGGGTTGGTTCTCGGAGATGATCCAGGCCGAGTTCGCCGCCCCGGAGGCGTCGGCCTGAGAAATCGGTCGCCCTCGGTGAGCACGCTCACACCGCCGGGATCGGGCTGGTGAGCTGGCCTACCGGGCCGCCGTCCAGCGCTTCCCTCGGGGTGCTTCGGGGACGAGATTGCGGGGGCTGGAGGCCCCCCATGATCAAGAACGCCACGCTGCTCTCCCTCGCCGTCACCCTGATGCTGCCCGTCAGCTCCGCCATGGCCGAGGAACACATCCCCGGACCCGACGAGAGCTCCAGCCCCAGCCAGATGCTCAACAGCAGCAGCGGCGACTACGAGCGCAGCTTCAAGCAGCGCAAGGCTCGCACCTCCTACAAGGCCGTGCACGGCGACTCGGTGCAGGACGCGCGCTACCTGGGCCGCAGCATCCCCCTGGACATCGCCTCGGTGACCCGCGACGACGACGCTGGTCTGTCTCTCGACATCGCCCTGTGGGAAGCACCGGCCGACCTGGCGCCCGAGGCCCTCGTGGTCTACTTCGCCGCTCCCGGCGCCATGGCCCCCCAGTGGGCCGCCTACCAGCCGGCGCCCACCGCCCTGGGCGAGACCACCAGCTGGGGACTGTACCGCTACAATCCCAGCACCGGGTTGTTCAATGACCGCGTGGCCGATGCCCAGCTGGACCAGCAGGGTGAGCGCCTCGAGTTCCGCACCGAGCGCGACGACGCCATGCCCCGCACCGTGGTGGCCTTTGTCGAGACCCGCTCGGGCGACGACGAAGACTGGGCCTGGAAGGATCAGGCCCCGACCCGCCGCACCGGCCTGAAGCTCCGCTAGCGCCCGGCTTTGTTGGCCTTGACGCCCTTCATGGGGCCTGGCTTGGTGCGGGTGGGAGGACCGAGCTTGGGGGGACCCTGCGCGGGAACCGCGGCCTCGTCGTCCTCGCCTGGCGGGAAGAGCGCGTCGATGATGGCGATGTTGGCGCGAACCTGCACGAGGTAGTCGTAGCCGCTGCCCCGGACGGGCTGCTCGAGGGGATCGAGCCAGACGTGGCGCACACCATCGGGGAAGGCAGCCTTGACCTCCATCGAGGGCACGGCCTCCCACAGCAGGATGGGGGCGTGAGCGTCGCCCGCCCACGCATCGAAGGCCGCCACCTGTTCCTGGCTTGGCGCCTGGCCTGGGTCGAAGTCGAAGGCCTGGATCTGCACCTTCATCTCCCTGGCCAGGTAGTTGTAGGCGGGATGGTTGGCCGCCAGCTTGGCATCGCCCGCCCGGGCGAAGGCCGCGGCATAGCCCTCGCTGACCTTCTGCAGCTCCACGGCGAGCGCGTCTGCGGCCTGAGCGAAGCTGGGCGCCTGGGCGGGCACGGCCTGACCCAGGGCGTTGGCCAGCGCCTGGGCCTGGAGGCTGTAGAGGGCGGGGGAACCCCAGGTGTGGGGGTCGGTGCCGGCGTGGCTGTGGCCGCCGTCGGCGCCGTGGGAGTGGGTGACGCCCTGGGTGTGGATCAGGTCGAGCCCTGTGGCCGTCAGCACCAGCTTGTCGGTGGGGATCGTCGCTGTGGCCAGCCAGGCCTCGAAGCCTGCGCCGTTGGCGACGATCAAGTCGGACATGGCCAGCCCCGCGATGAGCTCGGCTTCGGGCTGCCACTGCGGGGCGTCGGCGCCCAGCGGCAGGATGTTGCGGACCTGGACGTGCTCACTTCCCACCTTCTCCACCAGCCAGTGGGCCGGGTAGCTCAGGCTGCGCACGTCCAAGGGGCCAGCGCGGACAGGCTCGGGCTGGGGTTGAGGATCGGTGCTGCAGGCCGCGAGCGCGAGGAGGAGGGCGAGGGCAGGGGACTTCATGGTCACTCCAGGTGCGTTCGGGTGCGGTCGGGCCAGCTCACAGGAGGGATGAGAGCCAGGCCATGCTACCCCAGGTCAGCAAGCCGGTGAGCGCCACGGCGGCCATCAGCAGCAGGACGATCTCGCTCAGCACGTTGGCGGCGATGGTGGCGCGGCTGCAGCCCAGGCGCTGCATCAGGCGCAGCTCGGCACGTCGCAGGCGAAGGGAGAGCACGATGACCAGCCCGAAGAAGGCCGCCGTGCTGCCGGCCACCAGGCCGAAGTAGAGCTCGAGGCCCTCGCGCACCTGCAGCACGATGCCCAGGATCGTGCCCACCACCTGCTCTGGGATCACCGCCTGGTACCGCTCCTCGAGGGCGTAGTCCCCCAGGAGTTGATCGTGGGCCCGGGCGTCGCGGGGGAACACGAGCACCGAGGACAGGGCCCCGTCGCCTTGGTCACCGTGGAGGTGGAAGCTGCCCAGGTTCTTGTCGTCGATCTCGCTGACGATGAACACGGCGGCCGTGGCCTCGAGGTTCTCGCCCTCCTCGGCCTCCGGGTTCAGGGCGTCGTTCCGGGTGACCTCGGTGTGTCCGTGGATGCTGCCGTCGAGCACCCAGGTGGTCTTGATGTCGGTGAAGATGGCGTCATCGTCGGGGGTGTCGGTGGGCTCGAGCACGCCGGTGACGCGCAGCACGAGGGGGTAGGAGCCAGCGAGGTTGTAGAGGTTCGTGAGATCGGTGCGCAGCTTGTCGCCGGGCTCGAGGGCGAAGTCCCGGGCCACGTTGGCGCCGGCCACCGCCTCGCCCAGGACAGCGGGCATTCGGCCGTCGGCCAGCGTCAGCCCACGCTGGGGGAAGTAGTCCAGGCTGGTGCCCACCAGGGGGGCGCCCGCGGCGCTGTAGGCGATGTACAGGGGCACCGCGACGCCGTAGCCCTGTGCGGCCACCTCGTCCCGGGCGTGCATGGGGATGGGGTCGCGCAGCCGGCCCCGAAAGTACAGCGCGTTCATCACCAGATCGAACTCGTTGCCCTTGTGGCCCAGCAGGATGGGCGATGAGCGCGCGCGGGACATCAGGCGTTGTTCCACCTGCTCACCTGCCAGCCAGGTGACCATGGGCAGGAACAGGGCCACGGTCAGGCCCAGCGTGAGCACCGAGGAGCGCCCCGGGGATGAGCGCAGCACCTGCAACGCCAGGAACAAGGCGTGGCGCAGGGTGCTCATGGCCGTTCCTGGGGGCGGGAGCTCTGGGCGCCGCGGGTGTGCCGCCAGACCTCGAGCACCGCGTCGAAGCGCGGCAACAGCTCGGGGTCGTGGGTGACCACCAGCAGGGTGAGCCCGTGATCGCGGGAGAGACCCTCGAGCAGCTCGATGACCGCTCGGCTGCGGTCGGGGTCGAGGCTGGCGGTGGGCTCGTCGGCCAGCAGCAGCTGAGCGCGGGTGATCAAGGCGCGGGCGATGGCCGCCCGACGACGCTCACCCTGGCTCAGCTCCCTCGGCAGGCGGTGCTCCTTGCCCGCCAGGTCGAGCTCGGAGAGCAAGGCGTGGGCGCGCTCGCGGACCCCCGGCTCCAGCTGCAGCGCGGGGTTGAGCCGGTAGGGGAGCACCACGTTCTCCACCAGATCCAGGTGTTCCACCAGCGGGTAGTCCTGGAACACGAAGCCCACCTGGGTGATGCGGTGGGCACGTCGGGCTGCCTCGCTCAGCTGGGCGAGGTCCTGTCCCTGCACCACAAGGGCGCCTTCGTCCGCGGGCAGGATCCCGGCCACGAGCTCCAGCAGGGTGGTCTTGCCGCAGCCTGAGGGCCCGTGCAAGGCCACCCGAGCCCCCTGGGGGACCTGCCAGGTGGGCAGGTGCAGCTCGAAGGGCTGGGCGTCGGGGGCCCGCGCCAGCTGCCGCCGGGTGGGGGTGTGTCGGAACACCAGATCGCGGGCGTCGATGGCCAGCTCGCTCACGGCTGCCCTCCTTCTTCATCGTCCAGGCCGGTGTCGGCGGCCTCGATGCCGCCCTCGAGGAGCATGGAGGGTGACATCAGGCCTCCGGCCGAGCGATCGTTGCGGTCCAGGGTCCAGCCCTGGCCCTCCACGAGCACGCGCTGCACCCGCTCCATGTTCTTGAGGTGCGTGGCGGTGATGCGCAAGCCCTGCTCGGCCTCTTCCAGCTCGTAGATCGCCTGGTAGCGGTTCACGCGGGGGTGCTTGTGCCCCCTGTGGGTGACCACCCCACCCACGGCCCAGGCGGCGTCGATCCGCGCTCGATCCGACGGCGCCTCCAGCAGCTCGATGGAGTCGTAGTCCACGGCCAACACCTGGATCGCGGTCTCCTCCTGCTCGGAGAGGACCAGGGTGGTGTAGTGCTCTACGTACTGCTGTGTGAGGGCGGGGCCGGTGAAGCTGTCGGCCAACAGATCCCAGACCTGATCCCTGTCGGGCGCCAGGGAGTAGACCTGGTAGATGCGGCGGTGCAGCTGCTCGAAGCCCACCAACAGATCGGCCTCGCTCATGGGCGCTGGGGCTGTGGAGGGCCCGACGCAGCCGGCCAACCCCAGCGTCAGGGCTCCGAGGCGCAGGGTTGCGGCGAGATCCGTATGCATTGCGTCGCACCTACCACAGTCCGGTGGCTTCGGCCCTCGCTCGACTTGGCGCTGGTATGGCAGGTGACTACTCCCCAGGCGTTCCCCGTCGAGGTCCCCCATGATCCGTCAGCTCACAGCCCTGTTGCTCTCCTTGCTGGTGGCAGGCCCCGCAGCCGCCCACCCGTTCGGCACCAAGTTCCACTCCATGCGGCATGAGCTTCGCATGGGCGAGCAGGGTCTCGAGGCCGTGGTGATCCTCGAGGTGCCCACGCAGGTGGTGCTCCGGATCTACCAGAGCCGCTACGCCGAGGCCGAGATCAGCACCCAGGACGCCGAGGCCGACTTCCTGGCCTGGTGGTGCGCGCGGCTGGGTGAAGGCCTGGCGCTGACCGTGGATGGCCAGCCCGCGCCGGGGCGCTGGGAGGCCGCGGACCACCCCTCCAACGGCCGGGGCGCTGAGAAGTTCTTCGTCTACCTGCTCAGCTTCCGCTTCGAGGGCCCGGTCCCCAGCGGAACGCAGGTGGAGGTCGGGCTCAGCAACGCCTCCCTGCCCAAGGCCAAGATGTACTACAGCTCCTTCGCAGAGGCCTCGGGGGCCTGGCGTGTGGACTCCAACTCCGCCAGGGACCTCATCGGCGATCGTGCGGACGCGGCCGAGGTGAGCGAGGATCCTACGGCCTGGACCCGGGACGAGGCCGCGCGATCACTGAAGGTGGTGTTCGCGCGCTGACGGTCCGGCGGGCTTCACCTGGTGCGGGTAGAATGGGCCCGACCTTCCTCCCAGGTGGCCCATGCGTCCCGTCCTGCCTCTCGTTGCTCTGCTGGTTCTGATCTCGGCCTGCCGTACCGACACCAAGTCGGACACCGCTGGCATCGGTACGGACTGCACCTGGTACACAGACGCCGACGGCGACGGCTGGGGTGACCCTGGGGCCCCGGCCACCGGCTCCTGCGACGACGCGGGCGCGGGCTTCGTGGACAACGACGGCGACTGCGATGACGGCGACGCCGCCGTCCACCCCGACGCAGATGAGCTGTGCGACGGCCTGGACAACGACTGCGACGGCCTGGTGGACGACGCGGACGACTCCCTGGTGGGCGGGGGGGCCTGGTACGCCGATCTGGACGGGGATGGCTATGGCGACGACGCCAACGCCTCCGTCGCGTGCGAGCCCGCTGAAGGTTGGGTGCAGCAGGCCGGGGATTGCGACGACGCGAACGCCGAGGTCTTCCCCGGCGCCCCGGAGCGCTGCGATGGCCTGGACAACGACTGCGATGGCGCCGTGGACGAGGACCTGGCCGAGCTCTGGTACGAGGACGGCGACGGCGACGGCTTCGGCGACCAAGACGCCATCCTCGAGAGCTGCGACCCTGGCCCTGGCTGGGTGGCCGATGACAGCGACTGCGACGACCGCGACGGCCTCGTCTTTCCCGGCGCTCCCGAGCTCTGCAACGGCTACGACGACGACTGCGACGGCGAGGTGGACGAAGAGCTGGGCAGCGTCTGGTTCGAGGACGATGACGGGGACGGCTTCGGCGACCCCGACGCGAGCACCATCGCCTGCGATCCTGGCCCCGGCTGGGTGGCCGACGACGGCGACTGCGACGACGCCAACTCGGACATCAACCCGGACGCCGACGAGCGCTGCAACGGCTACGACGATGACTGCGACGCCCTGGTGGACGACGCCGATCCCGACGTCATCGGCGCCGCCGCCTGGTACCTGGACGTGGACGGTGACGGCTACGGCGCGGACAGCGGCGCCGCCAGCGCCTGCGAGCAGCCCAGTGGCTACGTCGCCTACGGGGGTGACTGCGACGACAGCGACGCCGCCTACAACCCCGGCGCGGTGGAGTCGGACTGCACCGACCCGGCGGACTACAACTGCGACGGCTCCACAGGCTACTCCGACCTCGATGGCGACGGCTGGGCGGCCTGCGAGGACTGCGACGACGGCGACGCCGCCATCCGTCCCGATGGCTCCGAGCTGTGCAACGGCGTGGACGACGACTGCGACGGCGACATCGACGAGGACTCGGCCGCTGACGCCGCCACCTGGTACCAGGACGGCGACGGCGACGGCTATGGCGACGCGGCCAGCACCGTCGTGGCCTGCGACGAACCCAGCGGGTACAGCGCGGACGCCACTGACTGTGACGACACCGACGCGGCGGTCAGCCCCGCGGGTGCCGAGCGCTGCAACGGGGTCGACGACGACTGCGACGGCGACGTGGACGAGGGTGTCCAGGACACCTTCCACGCCGATGCGGATGGCGATGGCTGGGGTGACGCCGCCGTCACCACCACCGCCTGCGATCTGCCCAGCGGCTACGCAGACAACGACGGTGACTGCGACGACAGCGACGCCGCGGTCAGCCCCGATGGCGTCGAGCAGTGCAACGGCTACGACGACGACTGCGACGGCGCGGTGGACGAGGCCAGCTCCTCCGACGCGGCCACCTGGTACGCCGACGACGACGGCGATGGCTTCGGAGACGCCGCCGCCACCACCGCCTCCTGCGTCCAGCCCAGCGGCTACGTGGCGGACGCCAGCGACTGCGACGACGGCGACGCCGCGGTCAGCCCCGACGCCTCGGAGCTCTGCGACGGTGTAGACAACGACTGCGACGGTGCGGTGGATGAGGACAGCGCGGCCGACGCGGCCACCTGGTACGCCGACGTGGACGGTGATGGCTACGGCGACGCGGGGAGTGCCACCGCGGCCTGCAGCCAGCCCAGCGGCACCGTGGCCGACGCCAGCGACTGCGACGACGCCGACGCGGCGGTGAGCCCCGCCGGGACCGAGCAGTGCAACGGCTACGACGACGACTGCGACGGCGTGGTGGACGAGGACAGCTCCTCCGACGCGGCGATCTGGTACGCCGACGTGGATGGTGACGGCTACGGCGACGCGGGCAGCAGCACCGCGGCCTGCAGCCAGCCCAGCGGCACCGTGGCCGACGCCAGCGACTGCGATGACTCGGACCCCAGCGCCTTCCCCGGGGCCACCGAGCAGTGCGACGGCGTGGACAACGACTGCGATGGCGTCGTGGACGAGGACGACGCCTCGGACGCCTCCACCTGGTACGCGGACAGCGACGGAGACGGCTACGGTGACGCGAGCGCCAGCGCCCCGGCCTGTAGTCAGCCCAGCGGCTACGTGGCGGACTCCAGCGACTGCGACGACGCCGACGCGGCGGTCAGCCCCGCCGGGACCGAGCAGTGCAACGGGCTCGACGACGACTGCGACGGCGCGGTGGACGAGGACAGCGCGGTGGACGCAGCCACCTGGTACGCCGACGTGGATGGTGACGGCTACGGCGACGCGGGGAGCGCCACCGCGGCTTGCAGCCAGCCCAGCGGCTATGTGGCGGACGCCAGCGACTGCGACGACGGTGACGCGGCGGTCAGCCCCGCGGGCGTCGAGGCCTGCAACGGCTACGACGACGACTGCGACGGACTGGTCGACGACGCAGACGCGGGCCCGACCGGCACCTCCACTTGGTACGCCGACGGCGACGGGGACAGCTACGGCGCGGCCGGCAGCAGCACCACCGCCTGCGCGCAGCCCAGCGGCTATGTGGCGGACGCCAGCGACTGTGACGACGGTGACGCGGCGGTCAGCCCCGCGGGCACCGAGCTGTGCAACGGCTACGACGACGACTGTGACGGCGCGGTGGACGAGGCCAGCGCCGCCGACGCGGCCACCTGGTACGCGGATGCCGACGGCGACAGCTATGGCGCCGCGGGCAGCAGCGTGTCCGCTTGCAGCCAGCCCAGCGGCTACGTCTCGAACGCTGGCGACTGCGACGACGGCGACGCCGCCGTGAGTCCCCTGGGGTCCGAGGTATGCAACGGCTACGACGACGACTGTGATGGGCTGGTGGACGATGATGACGTCGCGGTCGGCGGAACCTCCACCTGGTACCAGGATCTGGATCTGGATGGCTATGGCGACTCGACCGTCACCACCGCGGCCTGCGACGAGCCCAGCGGCTACACCAACGACGCCACCGACTGTGACGACGGAGACCCGGACATCAACCCCGGGGCCTCAGAGGCCTGCAACGGTGTGGACGACGACTGCGACAGCTCCATCGACGAGGGCTCGGTGTGCCCCTGCACGGTGGTGGAGAACAGCGGCCATGCCTACATGTTCTGCACCACCCTGACCCCCTGGACCACGGCCCAGGCGGCCTGCTGGTCCTACGACTACCACATGCTGACCATCGACAGCGCCACCGAGGATGCGTGGGTGAACACCCAGGCCGACAGCTACTCCATCGAGAAGTGGTGGTTTGGCTTCAACGACCGCGCCACCGAGGGCAGCTGGGTCTGGGAGGACGGCAGCGCCGTGAGCTACACCGACTGGCACGCGAGCGAGCCCAACGACTCCGGCGGCAACGAGGACTGCGCTCAGCTCAACCGCTACCACCCGGACAACTACTGGAACGACGAGCCCTGCACCAGCGCGTTCCGCTACATCTGCGAGGCTGACTAGGCCTCGCCGGCGATGGTGGGCTCAGCGCGGGCCGCGCCGGCGGATCTGGAGAATCAGTCCGCTGGCAGGTAGCGCCAGGTCTGGCGCCAGAGCTTGGCGGGCGGGTTGGCGCCCCGGAACTGCCAGTTCCATGAGCAGGACAGCAACATGCAGGTGAACATGGTGACGTACTGCATGGGCTGGCGGAGCATCAAGGGGATGGAGCGCGCCGCGATGCGGAGGGCGGCTGGGCTGATCATGGCGCGGCGGATGCGCCGCAGCCACTCCTCGGAGGTGTGGTAGTAGTCCATGGTGCCGTCGACCTCGCGGATGAGCTCGAAGCGGCCCTTGGCGGCGCCCTCGAGCTGACCGTCCACGGGGTAGTAGCCACCGAAGCTGCGCACCAGCATGCAGTAGTGGAAGTTGTCCGACATCGGCCGCCAGGCCAGGGGGTGGCGCACCAGGTGGGCGGGGTCGGGCCGCTGGGCGAAGTGCACCGTGGTGTTGACGACCTTGCGGATCGTGGACGCCGGGTCGAGCAGGCGGTGGAAGATGTCGAACATGCGCGCGTAGATGGCGTCCTGTTCCCCTGCCTCGGCATGCTCGGGCTGCACGAAGTGCTCGATGGGGCCGTTGGCGACGATGGCGTCGAAGGAACCGTGCAGGGCGGGGTCCATGGCCATGATGTCCATGAGCCGGACGTCGTGGCCGCGCGCCCGGCACACGCGCACCTGATCGGGGGTGATGGTGATGCCAACCGCTGTGGCGCCGCGCTCGCGCATCCGATCGAGCAGTGTGCCGTTGCCACAGCCCACCTCGAGCACCCGTACGCCCGGACCGCACTCGATCTGATCGAGCAGGTAGTCGAACTGGTTGAGCTTGGCCTGCTCGTAGGGGGTGCTCGGGTCGTCGTTGTAGATGCCTTCGGTGTAGTCCCACAACCCGGTGGTTGGGAAGTACTTGTCGAAGACTGAGTAGCAGGTGACCACCCGCTGCACGGTGTCAGGGCTCGCCAGCTCCATGAGTCTCGCTCCTCGACGCGTTCGGTATTCCGGCGCGCGAGTATGAGCCAGTGAGCGGTATGGTTTCACGAATCCAGTGGCGGGTGCAGAGGCTGGCGTAGTACATGCGGCGACCGTGTGCCCTCCTCCCGTATACGAGGACTCCATGGCGCAGTCGCAGCCCCAACCGTCCAGCTCAGCGCGCAAGGTCCTGGCCTCGCTCTTCGGGCGGCGGGTGATCCTGGTGGCGGGCAAGGGCGGCGTGGGGCGATCCACCATGGCGGCCGCCATGGCGCTGGCGGCGTCTCAGCAGGGCAAGAAGGTGCTGCTGGCCGAGTTCGAGGAGCCCGCTGGCTTCCGCGCCTCGCCCTTGGCGGCTCTCTTCGGCCAGGCGATCTTTGCCAGCAGCCCCCAGCGCATCGCCGAGGGCATCCACGGCGTGACCATCCAGTCCGAACTGGGCATCGAGCTGTTCCTGACCGGGCTGTTCAAGATCCCCGCGCTCTCGCGCCTCGCCCTGCGGACGCCCGCCCTGCGCAACATGCTGCGCGCGGGCCCCTCGTTCCACGAGATGGGCCTCTTCTACCACATGCTGGCGCAGATCCGGGAGCGGGACAGCGGCGGGGACAACCGCTTCGACTTGATGATCGTCGATATGCCCGCCACCGGACACGCCCTCGCGCTCACCGGGCTGTCCTCCATCCTGCTCGATCTCGTCCGCCGGGGGCCCATCGCCGACGCCTTGCGCGACGGTCGGTCGGTGTTCTACGACCCAGCGCAGTGCGCGGCCTGTGTGGTCACCCTGCCCGAGCCTCTGCCCGTGTCCGAGTGCCTCGAGCTCATCGAAGGGCTGCGCCAGAGCGAGATGGCGGTGGGAGCCGTGGTGGCCAATCGCGTCCCCGGCGACCCCTTCACTCAGGCCGAGCGGGAAGCCCTCGACGCCATGCTCGAGGGCAAGCTCGTGCGGGGACACACCATCGTCGAGCGCATCAAGCGGGCCGAGGGCTCCATGGCTCGCCTGCGCGCGGCGGTGCACGTTCCCTTGCTCCTGGTGCCCGACCTGGACGAGGACTCTCCCTTCCGCGCCGTGGCCGAGCACCTGCTGAGGGAGCCCTCATGAGCCTCGCTCCACTGGTGGACACCAAGCGCATCTTCGTATGCGCCGGCACCGGCGGTGTCGGCAAGACCTCGGTCTCGGCGGCCCTGGGGCTGGGGGCCGCGCTCCGTGGCAAGCGCGTGCTCGTGCTGACCATCGATCCGTCCCGTCGCCTGGCCGAGGCTCTGGGTATCCGCCAGAACACCCCCGATCCCGTGCCCCTCGGGCGTGATCGAGAGGCCGAGCTTGGCATCGAGGCCCCGGGCTCGCTGTCGGTGTGGGTGCTGGATCCCAAGCGCGTCTCGGATCAGACCGTCACCCGCTTGGCCCGCTCCAAGCTCGAGGCCGAGCGCCTGCTGGCCAACCCCATCTACCAGCGCGTCACCTCCATGATCGCAGGGATGCAGGAATACACGGCCATGGAAGCCCTGCACGGCTTCATCGAGCAGGACATCTACGACATCGTCATCCTCGACACGCCACCGTCCCGCAACGCCCTCAACTTCCTCGAGGCGCCCAACCGGCTGGCTGCCTCCATGAACTCTCGCATCGTCGATCTGATGCGCCCGTCCACCGGCAGCGGCATCGTGGGCACCACCCGCCGCTTCCTCGAGCGGGTGCTGGGCGGGGTCTTCGGTGGGGACTTCTTCGCCGATCTGCAGGTGTTCTTCGGGGCCTTCGGCGGCATGTTCATCAAGCTGTCCAGCAACGCTGAGCAGATGCGCGCGCGGCTCGGCGAGGATGACGTGGCTTTCCTGCTGGTCAGCTCGAGCGGGCGCGACTCCATCGAGCAGGCCCAGGCCTTCGAGTCCAGGATCCGAGAGCTGGGGCTGCCCCTGGGGGCGCTGGTTCTCAACCGGTCCCTCGTGCCCTTGGCTCGGCGTCCCTTCCCCGACGCCTCGCTGCTGCCGCGCAAGCCCAGCGCTGTGCAGCGCAGCGCCCTGGACAAGCTGGTCCAGCTCGCCGTGCGCGAGAGCAAGGGCATCAACGCCGCGGTGGACCTCAGCCAGCAACTCGAAGCCCGCGCGGAGGTTCCCGTGGTGGCGGTGCCCGAGCTGGGCAGCGGAGTGGACGATCTCGAAGGGCTGGCCTCGGTCTCCACCTGGCTCTTCGGCGAAGCTGGCCCAGCCTGGGATCCCAACCGACCCGAGACCTGACACGCCCTTGTCAAGCCCGCTCGGACCAAGCGGAGGGCCCGGGCACTATAGAGGCGCCCCTCGTCAGCGGTGCCCTATGCTCTCAGTGTCCACTCCGCGCGCGGCGTCGCTCACGTCTTGTCTGTCTGCGGCCCTGCTCCTCGTCGGCTGCCAGGCGCCTGGGCGCAGCCACGGGATCACCAACCTGGACGTCGCCATCTCAGAGGTGGTCGGGTCGGTGGTGGAGCTCGCGTGGCAGACCGACCAGCCGGGGCAGTCCTGGGTCGAGTTCGGCTTGGACGAAGGCCGCTCGCTGACCACGCCGGTGATCGTGGACCCGACCGGCGTCCACCGCGCGCAGCTGCTGGGCCTGCCCACCCTGCGCACGGTCTACTACGAGGTGTTCACTCAGGTAGGTGAAGATCTGTTGTCCGAGCAGGGGGAGATCCTCACGGAGGGGCTCCCCCCGGGCTTCCCCGACATTCAGGCGAACGCCCACGACGCCTCCGCCATCTCGGACGAGCCGTACATGCTCGTGGGGCTGATCGGCGCTGAGAACTTCGTGGCGGTTCTCGACCGCAAGGGCGAGGTGCTCTGGTGCATGCCCGTGCCCCTGGGCGTCAACCGGATGCTGCCCATGAGCGTGGACTTCGATCCCGGGCTGGATCGTGTGGTGGTGGGCAACTTCTTCATGGACTTCATCACCCTGGTGGCGGAGGACCAGCCGCCCTCCAGTGAAGCCCTCGGCTTCGGTGCGAGCGGCGGGCAGCTGGAGACCATGGATCTGGGTGTGGCGCACCACGAGCTGGTGCAGCTCCCCGACGGCTCCATGGCTACTCTGGGCATCGACGTCCGGGACTGGTACGACCCGGACAGGGACGAAGAGATCCCGGTCATGGGGGACACGCTGGTGCTGGTGGCCCCCGATGGCTCACGCACCGAGCTGTTCAACACCTGGGACTGGCGGGAGCCCGAGGTGCACGACCGTTTCTACCAGATCAGCGATGACTACGGCGACTGGACCCACGGCAACGGCTTGAGCTACCACGTCGAGTCGGACACCTTCCTGATGTCGCTGGGCTTGGTGGACACCGTGCTCGAGATCGATGGGGCCACAGGCGACGTGCTGCGGGAGTTCGGCCCCCATGGCTACACCGTTCCCCAGGGGGTGGGAGCGGCGTTCTCCTACCAGCACGGGCCGCACTGGACCGACGAGGGCAGCCTGCTCATGTCCTCCTGGGTCGACGGCCAGAGCCGGGTGATGGCCATCGAGTACAGCGTGGACGACGACAGCGAGTCCCTCACCAAGCTCTGGTCCTACGGGGAGAACGAGGGCTTCACCAGCATCGCGGGGGGCCAGGCCCTGCGCGTGAACAACGGCAACACCGTGCTCAACACCGGGTACCGGGGCCTGCTGGTGGAGATCAGCCCCGATCACGAGCCCGTGTGGGAGATGTCCAGCTCGATGGGCCATGTCTTCGTGAGCCTCTCCTTCTTCGACGACTTCTACGCCCGCTGACAGCGGCGCTGAGGCCGGATAGTCACCTGCAACACTGTTGCAGGAGGCAGCCCATGGACGTGAACCAGGCCCTCAGAGGGGCGGGGTTGCGCAGCACCCGTCCGCGCCAGGCGGTGCTCGGCGTGCTGTGGGGCTCCGGCATCGCCCTGACGCCAGCGGAGCTCGCCGCGCGGCCGGAGATCGAGAGCGTCGACCGTGTGACCGTGTATCGCTGCCTCGCGGCCCTGCATGCTGCGGGGCTGGTGCACTCGGTGGTGGGCATGGACGGCGCCGTCCGGTACCGGGCCCATGATCTTCACCAGCGCGGCTGCCCTGGAGGCCACCCGCACTTCCTGTGCAAGGTCTGCAACGGGATGTGGTGCCTGCCCGACCAGGGCCTCCCCCGCGTGGAGGTTCCCTCCGGCGCCTCGGTGGACGGCAAGCAGCTGGTGGTGCACGGCGCCTGCGCGGCCTGCCGAGCTGCAGTGGAGCGTACCCCTTGAGGTGGGTCGTGCTGGCTCTCGCGTTCCTGGCGGCTTGCGGCGGGGCAGGGGATGCCACGCCTCCCCTCACGGTGCTCTGCGGGTCGGCGAGCAAGCCACCCATGCAGCGCATCGCCAAGGAGTACCAGGCCGCCACGGGCGTGTCGGTGGAGCTGGTGTACGGTGGCTCGGGCACCCTGCTCTCCCAGCTCCAGCTGGCGGAGCGTGGTGACATCTACCTGCCGGGCTCGCCCGACTTCATGGAGCTGGCGGAGGATCTGGGTCAGGTCGTCCCGAGCAGCGAGGCCATCGTGGCCTTCCTGGTTCCGGCGCTGATCGTGCCCGAGGGCAACCCAGCGGGCATCCAGGACCTGGCGGGCCTGGCCCGTCCCGGCGTCCGCGTCGGCATCGGAAATCCCGAGACGGTCTGCCTGGGCCTGTATGGAGTGGAGCTGCTCGAGCACAACGGCCTGCTGGATGCTGTGCTGCCCAACGTGGTCACCTTCGGCGCCAGCTGCTCCAAGACCGCGGACCTCGCCGCCATGGGCAGCGTGGACGTGATCCTGGGGTGGAGGGTCTTCGAGGCCTGGAACCCAGGGCGCATGGACCTCGTGATGCTCCAGGATGGTCAGGCACCGCGGGTCTCCATCATCCCCATCGCCATCACCACCCACGCCCGCGACCCGGCGCGCGCCCAGGGCTTCATCGACTTCGTGCTGTCCCCGGCAGGCCGGCAGGCCTATGCCGACGCCGGCTACCTCACGGACCGCGAGCAGGCCTTGGCCCTGGCGCCGGGGGCCGTGATCGGTGGCCGCTACCAGCTGCCTCTGGACTACCTCGAGCGCATCTCGACCATGGGCAGCGCGCCATGAATCGAGTGTTCCTGAGCGTGATGGTGGGCACCACCGCGCTGCTCGCC
>CALDOK010000213.1 GCA_937912125.1 uncultured Pseudomonadota bacterium | reverse complement strand
GACCGCCATCCCGGGCCCAGATGATTCATCTCGGGGCGCAATGGCGGTGTTGGGGCTGTGCGGGGGCACCCAGACCGCCATCCCGGGCCCAGATGATTCATCTCAGGGCGCAATGGCGGTGCAGTGACCGTTGAAGCACCCTCAACGACCGAGACGCCTGACCAACTCCTCGTCCTCGAGCAGCCTGGCCAGGGCGCGAGCGCGGGCGCGGAGGGCGCTCCCTTGGCCCTCCGGCACCATGCGAGCCAGCATCTTCAGACCCATGACTGGGAAGCACACCAGCCCGCCATCCCCTGCCCGCCCGATGGCCACGCGGGCCAGGCAGGCACCCTCGGTGGCGTCCCCCAGCCTCCAGGTACACCGGGCCAAGGCCTGCGTGCTTGGGCTGGCCCACGAACGGTGCTCCAGGTGCGTCCTCGATGGCCTGGAACAAGGCCAGGGCCGACTACGCCCCGGTGAGCCTGGAGGAGCTCGCCACCCGCTTCGCTCCTAGGCCAGCGGAGCGCGACAGAGGCGGGCGACGCTCCTATACTCCGGAATAGGAGAGCCCTGGCCGTCATGTCCCCGCGCACTACCATCGCCGCCCTGCTGCTGCTGGCTGCCTGCCGGCCTGGGACCAAGCCGAGCTTCCGCTGGGGAGGGACCTCCAGCTCCGGGTCGGACCAGCCGGACGCGGACAGCGGTGGAGCCGGCGACACGGACGCAGAGCCGGACAGCGACACGGACGCAGACAGCGACACAGACAGCGACGCAGACGCAGACGCAGACAGCGACGCCGATGCGGACCCCGGCTACCAGGGGCCCTCCTACGCCTGCGTGCGCTCCATCTACCCGGACCTGGGAGCGGGCCGGGAGCCCTGGAGCGGTCGCGACGAAGCACCGCGCGCGGAGGCCCAAGGCGCGCCGCCCCAGACCGGGGCCCACAACCAGCAGGACGACCACGAGTGCCGCCTGTGGGCCATGGCCTCGCTCGACATCCCTGGCGCCGCCCTGCGGGCCCACCTGGTGGACCAACCCGACTCCATCAAGAACCAGGGCCGCAGCAACGACAACGGCTGGGGCCTGGCCTGGTGGGACGACGGCGAGAGCGAGCCCACGGTGCGCCGGGGTGAAGCCCCCGCCTACGAGGACGCCTTCTTCGACGACGCCGTGGACGAGGTGGCCGCGGCCCGCCCCCAGGTGGCCGTGGCCCACGTCCGGGCCTGCTCCTCGGGGCTGTGCAACCTGCCCAACCCTCACCCCTTCCAGCTCGAGCTGCTCGGCCGAAGCTGGCTGCTGGGGCACAACGGCACCATCGACAAGGGCCTGCTGATCTCGCTCATCGACCCCGACTTCCTGGCGGCCCACCCACCCCACAACGGCTCGAACCCCGACGAGTGGATCGACAGCGAGCTGTACCTGCGCCTGCTGCTACAGCAGGTCCAGGCCCACGAAGGCCAGGTGGAGCCCGCCATCCAGGCCACCGTCCAGGCCATGCATGCCCAAGGCGGACGCATCAACGGCGCCAACTTCTTCTTGAGCGACGGTCGGACCGTCTGGGCCTACAGGGACGGCATGTCCCTGTACTGGTTCTACGACGCCGTGGTGGCCCCGTGCTCAGCCATCGCCTCGGACTACCCCACCGACGACCGAGGGCGCTGGGAGAAGCTCGAGGACGGCCAGCTGGTGGTGATGCACCCCGACCGCGAGCCCGACCTGATCCAGATCTGGCTCGAGGACGAGCCCGAGGACGATCCTCTGAGCCTACTCTGAACGTAGGGGAGGGGTTCATCCCCTCCCGATTTGGCACGCTGCGGGAGCACGTCAAGTGCTCCCCTACGGTCAAGACGGCCTAATCCGGCGCGGTGGAGCGCACGATCTCGTCCAGCGAGGTCATGCCTTCCCTGAGCTTGGTGATGGCGGACATGCGCAGGGTCTTCATGCCCTGACGGATGGCCTCTCGCTTGAGCTCCATGGTCGACGCGCCGTTGAGGATGAACTCGCGCACTTCCTCGGTGATGGTCATGATCTCGTAGACGGCGATGCGGCCCTTGTAGCCGGTGTTGGCGCAGGTGCGGCAGCCGGCGCCGCGCTGGACCACGAAGCCCTCGACGTCTTCGGGAGGCACGCCGATGTCCACCAGGGTCTGGGCCGGGATGTCCACGGGCTCGCGGCACTCCTGGCACAGCTTGCGCACCAGACGCTGGGCGCCGATGAGGTTGCAGGAGCTGGCCACCAGGAAGGGCTCGATGCCCATGTTGAGCAGGCGGCTGACCGAGGACGGAGCGTCGTTGGTGTGCAGGGTGGAGAGCACCAAGTGGCCTGTGAGCGCGGCCTTGACGGCGATCTCGGCGGTCTCGAAGTCGCGAATCTCACCGATCATGATGATGTCGGGGTCCTGCCGGAGGAAGGAGCGCAGGGCCGACGCGAAGTTCAAGCCGATGGCGTCGTTCATCTGCACCTGGTTGATGCCAAAGAGGTTGAACTCGATGGGGTCTTCGCAGGTGGACAGGTTGGTGGTGGTCTTGTTGAGCTCGGACAGGGCCGAGTACAGCGTGGTGGTCTTGCCGGAGCCGGTGGGGCCGGTGACCAGGATCATGCCGTAGGGCTTGTGCAGGGCTTCCTTGAAGTCCGCCAGGGCCTGCTCTTCGAAGCCGAGCTTGGTCATGTCCAGCTGCAGGTTGGACTTGTCCAGCAGTCGCAGGACGATCTTCTCGCCCCACATGGTGGGGAGGACTGAGACGCGGAAGTCCATCTCTTTGCCGCGGCCCATCTTCATCTTGATGCGACCATCCTGGGGGAGGCGGCGCTCGGCGATGTCCAGGGACGACATGATCTTGAGGCGGGAGGTGATGGCGTGCCGCAGCTTGAAGGGCGGCTTCATGACCTCGTACAGCACGCCGTCGATGCGGTAGCGGATGCGCAGCTGCTTCTCGTAGGGCTCGACGTGGATGTCCGAGGCGTTCTTGCGGATGGCGTCGAGCAGGATCAGGTTGACCAGCTTGACGACCGGGGCGTCACCGGCGGACTTCTCGAGGTCGAGGACGTTGATGTCCTCTTCCATGTCCTCGGCGAACTCGAGGTCTTCCTCGTCCTCGACGAAGTCGATCATCACGTCGTCGAAGCTGACCGACGAGGTGTAGTACTTCTCGAGGGCGTCCGCGATGGCCGTCTCCGACGCCACGACCACGTCGATGTTGTAGCTGGTGACGAACTTGAGGTCGTCGATGGCGTAGATGTTGGACGGGTCCGCCATCGCCACCATCAGGGTGTTGCCCGATCGGTTGATGGGGATGACCTGGTGGCGGTTGGCGACTTCCTTGGGGATCAGCTTGAGGACTTCGGGATCGATCTCGAAGTCCGCCAGGTTGATGCTGGGCACGCCGTACTGCTTGGCCAAGAACGAGGTGAGCGCGTTCTCGTCGAGGTAGCCCATCTTGGTGAGGGCGTGACCCAGGCGACCACCCTGGCCGCGCTGCTCTTCCATGGCGCGGCGCAGCTGCATGGGGGTGATGAGCTTCTCGCGGACGAGCAGCTCACCGAGGCGGGCTGAGGAGCGATCGGACTTGTCGGCCATGGGGAGACCTCTCGAGTTCGTTGAACCAGCGAATGAGGGTAAACGAATCACACGGCCAGGTCCATCTCGACCCGGCGAGGACGATCAGTCGACTCGATCCCAGAGCAGCTCGTACCAGCCATCGGCCTCACAGTCGAGGGACAGCTCGTCCTCGGACAGTTCGCAGGTCATGCGGAAGTCCTTGCCGCTCTCGGGGCAGTCTTCAACGCAGACCACGTCGATCCAGTACAGCCCACGGCCCCGGTCCTGAGTCTCGTGATCGAGGCCCGAGTGGTAGCTGACGCTGGCCTGGGTGTAGTGCAGCTGCAGCGTGCCCGAGAGGTCTTCCTCGACGGCCAGCTTGTTGGTCCAGTCCGGGCTGCCCGTGGGGCAGGTCCAGTCTCCCACCAGGGGGTTGGGACCTCCGCAAGCAGCGAGGAGGAGAAAGGGTGCGATGGCGCGCGGCATGGGGCCTCCGTTGCCACAGCCCTAACCGGGGGACGGGCAGGACCGGTAGCAGAGCGCCCAGGAGCCCTCAGTGACGACGGATCAGGCGGCGGTTGCGCCAGCACGGGCCACGGCCCGGGTAGTGTCGCTGCAGGATCTCTCCCCAGACTTCGTCGCTCAGCTTCCCCTTGAGCTCGTGGCAGCCCCAGCAGACGAGCCGCAGGCCATGGGCGCCGTTGACATAGTGCTCGACAACCCAGCCCGCGGGGCGGGAGAGGTGGTGTTGGTCGCGGCGCAGCAGGCGCTGACAGTGCCAACAGCGGCCGGAACCTCGCTCCCAGGCGAGGCGATCATCGACGGACTCGAGGGGGACACGGAGCATGAGGAAACCGAGACACGGGTGAGCGGGGGGGGACACCCGTGAAGTGTCCGAGGGGCCTCAGGCAAATGTCAGGGAAGTGTAAAACCGAAACAAACCAATCCTTCATCCACGCCCGCCCTTGTGCCCTGTTCCACACGAGGATACCCAGCGGCCTGGCAAGGGGAAGGCGACAGCCGATGAAAAAGCACCACCCAACCATCACTCTCAGAAGCGACCAGGGCGTCCAGACCGCGCGCCTGCTGCGGCTGGGCGCGTCGCTGGCCAGCGTCACCGTGGCCCACGCGTACCAGGAGGACGAGATCCTCGAGCTGCACCTCGAGCTCCCGGGCTTCGACGCAGAGGTGCAGGGCCTGGTCCAGGTCCGGCGCGTGAGCGTGCGCCCCGATGGCAGCTACAACACCCTGCTCCGCATCGTCCGCATGAGGCGCAGAGACCAAGCCCTCCTCGAGGAGTGGCACGAGCAGGCCAACCGGGGGGACTCCCCATCGCTCACCAGCGGCCGCGCCCTGAACAGCGCGGTGCCATCCCGATCGGCCCCACCAGAGCGCCGGGGGCCATGGCCCGCATCGGCATCGCCATCCGTCTCTCGAGGCGTACACATCTCGTCTGTCGCCGAGAAGCGCGCCGGCGCGGGGCGGGCCGCCATCCGCTCCGTCCTGCGAGCAGCCAGCGCGGATCCCGAGCACCCCAAGGGCGCCGACGACGGCGCCCAGCCGACCATCCAGCTGGATCTCGCCAGGGCCGTCCCCACGGTGCAGGTGCGCTACGACACCGAATCCTGGCGTCGAGACTGGCGGGACTGGCTGGTGCAGGCGCTGTTGTTCGTCCACACGCCCCCACCCCACCCCAGCCTGGACACCACCCTGGCGGTACACCTGTCCTACCCACCCCTGGTGGACGTGCGCTGCAGCGGCCGGGTGGTCACCCTCCACGCCAGCGGCTTCGGCCTGGCGCTGGACGCCAACCCCCAGGCCATCGCCCGCGAGGTGCCCGGGCTCGAGCAGCAGTCGACCTCTCCGCCGCGCAGCCGGGCCATCACCCCCCCCGACGCGGCTCAGGATGAGGCGTTCTGGACCCGGATGTTCGGCCTCGGAGACGAACCCCAGCCCCTCGAGGCGGTGCTGGCGGCCCAGCCCCACCCCCTCGAGTCCCTGCAGGGGCTGGAGGCCAGCGAGCGCAAACAGCTCACACAGATCCTGGCCTGCACCGACGACGACTACATGACCATGGCCGACCGCGTCGCCGCACTGCTGGGCACCGCCGACTGGCACTGGCCGGAGCTGGCCAGCCTGGCCAAAGGCGCCGAGAGCCCCCTGGACGAAGCCGCAGCCTGCATCGTGCTGGCCACCGCCACCCGGCAGACAGCGCTGGCCCTGCTGCGCACGGCCGCCGGGCGGGGCGGTCGAGTCCAGGTCGAGCCGGGCGAGGACGGCCCCTGCGCCATCTGCCGGCCCCACGTAGGTGTGGTCCGATCTCCCTTGGCCCAGGCCCACCACGGCTTGCCGCCCTACCACCTGGCCTGCCGCTGTCGCCTCGCCCACGTTCGCCCCTGATCACGGCCAAGGGCACAGAAAAGGAGCCCCCCCCCGGTCCACCATGACCGGGGGGGGCAGCACCCACGGAGGATGATCAGTAGGCGGAGGCCACGTTCTGGACGCCCAGGGCGGCGGCCTGACGCATCAGCTCCACCAGCTCCATGTCGTCCTTCTCGCCAGGGCGCGCGGCCTGGGTGGCGAAGGTGGCCAGGCGGTCGAGGGAGATCTCGGCGGCGTGGGGGCTGCCGCGCAGGATCTCCGCGAAGGTGGCTGCGGAGTAGGCGATGCGGGTGGACCGTGAGGTCAGGTAGCTGGTCTCCTTGAGCGCCCGATGGGAGAAGGGGAAGGCCTGCTCGGTGGCCGCCTTGTCGGCCCCCGGAGCTTCCCAGCGCAGGCGCACCGTGGCCAGGTCCCGGGTGTAGCCGTCCCTCAGGATGACGTCGTACAGGGCGGTGACGTTGTGGCCGCTGCCCACCTCGCCGGCGTCCACCCGGTCGTTGCGGAAGTCCACGTCGGCGATGTCACGGTTCTCGTAGCCGATGAGGCGGTAGGAGTAGACGCTGGCCTGGTTGAACTCCACCTGGATCTTCACGTCGCGGGCGATGGTGACCATGGTGCCGCCCAGCTCCTCCACGAAGACCCGCTGAGCCTGCTCGCGGTCATCGATGTAGTAGTTGTTGCCGTCGCCGTTGTTGGACAGCTGCTCCATGAGCGTGTCCTTGTAGTTGCCCATGCCGAAGCCGATGGTGCTCACGGTGACGCCCCGGTCGGCGTAGCCCTTGATGTTGGCCAGCATCTGCTCCCAGCTGGTGTTGCCCACGTTGGCGTCGCCGTCGCTCATGATGATGACCCGGTTCTCGTGGCCCTCCTGGAAGGTCTCCGAGGCCATCTCGTAGGCGATGTCGATGCCCGAGGACATGGCGGTGGAGCCGCCGGAGTTGAGGGCCTCGATGGCGTCGTGGATGGCGCGCTTGTTGGCGGCGGAGGTGGGCTCGAGCACGCGGGCCACGCGGCCGGCGTAGGTACACAGGCCCACGGTGTCGTCCTCGCGAAGGCCGTCCACCAGCATGTGCATGGACTCCTTGGCCAGGGGCAGCTTGTCGCCCGAGGACATGGAACCGCTGACGTCGGCCAGGAAGGTCAGGTGTACCGGGGGGCGCTCGGCGCGGGAGATCTCATCACCCTGCACGCCCACCCGCAGCAGGTGGTGGCCGGGCCGGAAGGGATCGGGCATGGCCTCCATGTGTACGGCGAAGGGGCCGCTCGAGGGCTCGGGGTAGTCGTAGTCGAAGTAGTTGACGAACTCCTCCACCCGCACCGCCGCCTCGGGGGGCAGGCCCCCGGACTCGATCTTGCGGCGGGCGATGGCGTAGCTGGCCGTGTCCACGTCGATGGAGAAGGTGGACAGGGCATCCTGGGTCACGATGGTGAAGGGGTTGACCCCGTGATCCGTGTAGGTCTCGGCGCCGTCCCGGGCGAGATCGGCTGGCGCGGGATCCATCACGGGCTCCATGGGGGGCGGCGCGTAGTAGGCGGAGGCGCCACCGCTGGGATCGTCCAGCGCGGCCACCGCGCCCATGGCGGCGTTGTCCGCGCGGCGATCCTTCTTGGGCCCAGAGCTCGCGGAGGTCTGAGACAGGGGGCTGGGGGACCGGGAGAGCCTGGGGGAAGCCTTGACCTCACCGCGAGCGCGACCGCTGCCGGAGATCTCCTCCACGTCCGCCAGGTCGTAGGAGACCGACGCCTCCGCCTCGTAGAGCACCATCTCTGGGGCGCTGACCGGGGACGGGGAGGGCTGCGCAGGGGTCGCCGTGGTGGTGATGGTCTGCACAGGGGCAGGCTCGTCCGGCGCAGCCACCTCGGCGATCATCGAGGAGGAGCCATCGTCCTCCTGATCGTAGTCGTAGCCGAAGTCGGCCAGCTCTTCGGGCTCCATGGACTTCTGGGAGCAGGAGGCCAGGGTGATGGAACCGAGGGCGAGGAACAGGAAGGCGGTGTGACGGGACATGGTCGTTCTCCTTGCGGGGTTTCGCGCTGGGAACGCAGCGCCGCCGCGCGGGCTTACACCCGCTGGAGAACTTCCGGACCGGCCTGGGCTGGAGCCCCGCCCCAGCCGTTACTTGCGCGCCCTGAGCAGCTGCGCGGCGGTGCGGCGCAGCAGGGAGCGATCACCTTCGTCCAGGGACAGGATGAGGCCGGTGCCCGACGGCAGGCAGGCCCCCACGCTGGCGTCACAGAGGATGACCTCGTCGTTGGGCAACACCAGCCGCGTGCGCACGGGGCTGCCCAGGGGCAGGTCCAGCTCGTCGTGCCGCACGAAGAGCACGTCCCGGTCCAGGTGGTCCCGGTACATGGCCAGGTAGCGACGGGCATCGGCGAAGCGCACCTCGACCCGTGACGGGTCGGTGTCCCTGCGCACCCTGATCTCCATGCGCTGCCGCCGCGGGCGATCGGACCGTCCACCCGGAGAGCTGTAGTCCGACGGGGTGATGCTGGGCTCGCTGGAGGGGGACATGCTGCGTGGGGAGACGCTGCGTGGGGAGACGCTGCGCGGGGGGATGCCGCCCACGAGGGGCTCGACCTCGAGCGCACGCTGGTCACGGTCGTCGGGGCCCGCGGACCCGACGTCGCCACCGCGCACCGCGAAGCCGCGCAGGGCCTGGCGCAGGGCCTGGCGACCGACGCCGGGGCGCGCGGAGGAGACCGACGAGCCCACGATGCTGGAGACCACCGAGCGGCTGCGGCGCTCGGACTTGGCCCGCTCGAGGGCGGCCAGGCGACGCTCGCCCTCGAGGCGGCGCTGCTCGGCGTTGGAGAGGGTGGAGCTGATGGACGACGCGTGATCTTGGTGGGGGCGCGCAGAGGAACCGCCGCCGTGGGCCAGCTCGTAGAGCCACTCGCGATAGACAGCCTCCTTGCCCTTGGCCAGGGTGAGGATCTTCAGCGCGTAGGTGGCGGGCCCGTGGGGCATCTCGTGGGGGGAGACCCGGACGATCTGAGCGTCGCCTTGCACGCTGGTGCGGCGCCCCTCGAGGGCGAACTGGAACTCGACGATCTGCCCCTGCTGGTACTCAGCGTCGCTCTGCGCCTGCAGGTGGCGGTCGGACACCTTCTGCAGCGTGCCGAAGACCACACCGGCGTCGTCTCGCAGCCCGATGGTCATGGTTACGCGGATGGCCATGGCTCCCCCTCCGGAGGATGATCGCCACGTCCCTAAACGATTGAAACACCCCCTGCAACAGGGAATTCAGGGACGCCCGCCCCCCGGGGTTCCCAGCTGACCCATGGTTTGGCAGGCTCACTCCGGGGGCGGCTGGCGCTCCTCACGCTGGTAGTCGCCCCGGGCGATGGCCGCGGTGGTGCGCTGGGCCAGCAGAGCAACGGAAGCGAACAGCGCAGGGTCGAGGGTCGAGGGGGTGTCGCCCGGCTTGTGCAGGTGGGTGTAGGAGTCTTCGGTGGCGAAGTACAGGGTGGGCAGCCCGAGCTCGAACCAGGGCTGAGCGTCGGCACCGCCGCCATACCAGGTCTCATCCACCGTGATGCCCTGGCCGTCCAGGCTCCGCGCCAAGGCCCACAGCTGGGGCGAGGCTTCACCGCCTCCGAGCTTCAGCTGCCCGCTGCCGTGCCCGATGCAGTCCATGTTCACCACGGCGACGATGCTCTCCAGGGGCGCCGGCGGGTGGGCCGACATGTAGGTGGCGCCCACCAGGCCACTCTCTTCGGCGGCGTACAAGACGAAGATCACCGATCGCGCCGGCGGCTCGGGGCTGCGCGCCATGGCCTCCGCCACGGCCAGCACCGCCGCCGAGCCCGAGGCGTTGTCGTTGGCGCCTGGGTAGAGCACATCACCCTGCAGCCCCACGTGGTCCAGGTGGGCGCCCACCACCAGGTACTCATCCCGCAGCGTGGGATCCGCGCCCCGCAGGACGCCCACCACGTTGGCCGAAGGCGCCTGACTCTCGTACCATGCCTGCACGTCCACGGTGGCCTGCCGGGTGAGCGCCTGGGAGGCGGGGGCCTTGGCTCCGTCGATGCGCGCCTGCAAGCCGGTGAAGTCCACACCCAGGCCTTCGATCAGCCAGCCGCCGGCGACGGGGCTGAGCTCGAGCTGCGGCACGCCCAGGGGCTGCACCCCAGGCCCGTGCATGACCGAGCCGATGGGCTGGGGGTTCCAGCTGACATCGGGGCGCGCCACCGTGAGCACCGCCAGAGCCCCGTGCGCCACGGCTGTCAGCGCCTTGGGACGGGGCATGTGGGCCTCGCCCCAGCCCTGTTCGTCCAGCTGCCATGGCGGGGGCTGCTTGAACGCCAGCACGATGCGGCCGTGCACGTCCACGTCCGCGTAGTCGTCGTAGCCACGCTCCGGCTCGCTGATGCCGTAGCCCACGAAGACCACCGGGGCCTGGATGCGACCGCTGCCAGAGAAGCCGCGGCAGGACCAGTCCACACCTTGCACCAGGGGCTCACCCTCCCAGCCCGGAAGCTCCAGCTGGCAGCGCTCGATCTCGTTGAGCTCCAGCCGAAGCCGCTGCAGGTAGTCGCCATCCCCCAGGGGCTCGAGGCCCAGGGCCGAGAACCTACCCGCCGCCCAGGACGCCGCCTTGCGGTAGCCCTCGCTGCCCGCCAGGCGCCCCTCGAGCTCCGGGCTCGCCAGGTAGGTCACGGACTCCATCAACGCCTCGGGCGTGATCACCTGCTCGGCCGGGGCAGGCTCGAGGCTCACAGGGTGGCCGGGCGCCGTGGGCCCTGGCTCCGAGGCTGGCTCAGGGGCCTGCAGGTCGCGCCCCTCACCCGGGGGGGGACCCGGCGGAGGACAGCCGAGGGCGGCGAGCAGCAGCGAGGTGGGCAGGAGCGAGGCGATGGACAGGGTGTGCCGGGACATGGACGCTCCGAGGAGAGAAGCTGTTCGTAACCGGGAGCATGGAAGCCGGACTCCACGCCGGGGCGAGGTGTGGAGACACCAAGTCACCGTGCTGACCAACCCCAGGCCCACGAGCACAGGTTCGGACACAGCTGTCAGCAACTTAGGGTCGGGTCGAACGTTCCATTCTCGCGACAGGATCAGGGTGAAGGTTCCACTCGCCGCACGAACGCCCAGACGACCCTTCGAAAACCGGCGTTTTCCCGTAGCGTAGACGACACGCAGGCCTGTGGGTGGGCTGGAGTGGAACCTTCGACCGCGCCCTGTCGCCGAAGTGGAACGTTCGGAGCCACCCTGGCGGCGAGCGGAGCCCTGGCCCACGGGCGACCCCTCCGCCAGGTCGATCTCCACCGGCCCGCCCCGCGCCCCGATGTGGAGGAACCCAGCATCCCCTACTCCCGCCAGTACTCCGGGCGCCGGAGGGCCTTGGCGGGCACCACCCGGCCACGCACCTTGCCGATCAGCCCCGTCCAGAGCGCCTGCACCATCCAGGCCCCGGCGTCCTTGGCGGGGATCGGGTAGGGCGCCTCGAAGCCCAGCTCACCGGCAGGGACGAAGCCGTGGCGGGGATAGTAGCTCGGGTGGCCGAGCACGAAGACCAGCTCGACGCCCTGGGCGCGGAGCACCGCGATCCCCGCCTGGGTCAGCGCGCCGCCGATGCCCTGCTTCTGGGCGGGAGGCGCCACGGCCAGGGGAGCCAGCAGGGCGATGCGCGTCTCGTCCTCACCCACCAAGGCTGCGCGGGTGAAGAGGACGTGGCCTGCAAGCTCACCCTCGACCAAGGCCACCAGCGAGACGCAGGGCTGGGCGGTGGAGTCCACCAGCAGCCGGCGCACCAGGATCGCCTCTTCCTCTTCGCCAAAGGCCAAGCGGTGGATGCGGAGCAAGGCGTCGAGCTCATCGGCGCGGGCAGGACGGATGATGGGGGCGCTGGGCATGGTGGGCCTCCGCGGGGGAAGCCTGCGCCTATCCCGCCCCCGCCCCCCGGGCGGCCTGCTACTCCTCCGCGGACGGCGCGGGATCGCCCGGGGGAGCCTGCCCGGGAGCCGCGGCTTCGGCGGCCGGCCGTTGCATGGCGGCCTCCACCTCACCCAGCCGGCGAGCCGCCACCTGGTTGAAGGGGTCCCTGGCCACCGCCAGGCGGAAGCAGGCGCGCGCCCGCTCCAGCTCCCCCGCCTTCATCGCAGCCAGGCCCGCGCGGTAGTCACCGCGCTCATGCAGGTCGATGCCTGCCAGCACCTCGTCGTAGCGGGCGGTGCAGGACCGGGCCCCCTGCGGGTCGTGGTGCCGCATGATCTCGACGCTCTGGTGCAGGAGCAGGTGGTCCCCCGAAGAGAGGGCTCCCTCGGCCTGGGAACAAGCCACAGCGTAGGAGATCGGCTGGTGCTCCGGCGGGCCGTGGCAGGCGAGCGCCTCCACGTCGACGTCCAGCGCCTCGAGGTCCACCGTCGGCTCCCCGTGGGCGAGCCCGGCCGTGAGCGCCACCAGCGAGAGCGAGACTCGGACCATGAAACACCTCGGAGTTCGCACCCTTCGAGTGTACATCGACCGAATCGGGCAGGCCCCTGTTAGACCCCCCTCCCCCTCCGGAGCCCCCGCATGAACATCGAACAGAAGAGCACCTGGAAGTTCTCCCGCGCGTTCTGGACCGCCAACGGCGTGGAGCTGCTCGAGCGCGCCGCCTGGTACGGCGTGTTCGTGGCCATCACCCTGTACCTGTCCAGAATCCTCGGCTTCACAGACATCCAGGCCGGCGTGGTCTCGGGCGTGTTCTCGGCGGGGCTGTACCTGCTGCCCACCTTCAGCGGGGCCTACGCCGACCGCATCGGCTTCCGCAAGGCCCTGCTGCTGGCGTTCGGCCTGCTCACCGTCGGCTACGGCGGCATGTGGCTGCTGCCCATGCTCTTCCAGGGGGCGGGCCTGGTCAGCTACGGCCGCGAGGTGCAGTTCACCGGCCTCGAAGACGGCGCCTACAAGTGGCTCTTCATCCCCGTGATGCTGGTGGTGATGGTGGGCGGCTCGTTCATCAAGTCGGTCATCACCGGCACGGTGGCCAAGGAGACCAACGAGATCAACCGGGCCCGGGGCTACAGCATCTTCTACGCGATGGTGAACATCGGCGCGTTCTCCGGCAAGACCGTGGTCAAGCCCCTGCGCGAGAGCATGGGCAACGAGGGGCTCATCGTCCTCAACCTCTTCGCCGCGGGCATGACCCTGCTGGCGTTCGTGCTGGTGCTGATCTTCTACAAGGCCTCGAAGGGCGACGGCGAGGGCCGCAAGCTCGACGAGATCCTGCGCTCCCTGGTGGCGGTCTGCACCCGCTGGCGCCTGGTGATCCTCACCCTGATCATCACCGGCTTCTGGATGGTGCAGGGCCAGCTGTACGCCACCATGCCCAAGTATGTGCTGCGCATGGTGGGCGAGGGTGCGTCGCCCTCGTGGTACGCCAACGTCAACCCCGCCATCGTGGTGCTGACCGTGGGCATCGTCACCCAGCTGCTGCGCAAGCGCACCGCCCTGTTCAGCATGACCCTGGGCATGTTCATCATGCCGGTCTCGGCTTTCTGCATGGCCGCGGGCAACATGCTGGGGGACGGCACCATCCTGGGCTTCCACCCGGTGGCATTCATGATGCTGGTGGGCATCGGCTTCCAGGGCCTGGCTGAGAGCTTCATCTCGCCCCGCTTCCTCGAGTACTTCTCGAAGCAGGCCCCCAAGGGAGAGGAAGGGCTCTACCTGGGCTTCTCCCACCTGCACAGCTTCATCTCGGCCCTGGTGGGCTTCTCCCTGAGTGGCATCCTGCTGGACCGCTGGTGCCCGGCCCGCACCCAGTTCGAGCTGGGCGCCGCCGGCGACGTGGCCTGGCAGGCCGCCAAGGTCCACGCCCACTACATCTGGTTCGTATTCGTGGGCATCGCCACCGCGGCGGCCATCGGGCTGATCGTCTTTGGCTGGGTCACCAGGGCCATGGACAAGCAGCGGCCCCAGGTGGCCGAGGGGTAGAGCAGGGGTGCAGCGCGGAAGCCGCAACGGGAGCACGTGAAGTGCTCCCCTACGTTCGCGCGTCGGCCGTCGTCATTTGAGTGCCTCGGTGCCGCGGAAAGCTCGATCCGGTGCCAGGTCCGTGAGGATCTCGCGATCGCTGTCGGTGGCGGTGTCGGTGAGGGTGCGGGCCACGGTTTCGCCAATGCCGGGGCCCAGCATGAAGCCCTGACCGCACATGCCCGCGGCCAGGAACAGCCCGTCTACACCGGGGGCCCACCCTAGCAGGGGCGCGCCGTCGGGGGTCATGGGGTACAGCCCACGCCAGGTGCGGCGGACCTTGAGGTGAGCCAGCCGCGGCAGCAGGCCCACCATGCGCTTGGCCACCTGGGGCAGGAACACCGAGGTGGCCCGATCGTCGGTGCCCAGGATGGGCGGGTCCGGGGTGATGCAGAAGACCACCTGGCCCTCGGCGTTCTGGTAGAAGTAGAAGTTCTTCGAGCCGGGGCCGGGGCGGATGTCCACCACCATGGGCTCGAGGAAGCGGCTGACGGGCTCGCTGATGCCGCCTTCGTGGGAGTCGGGGATCACGGGGATGTCCAGCCCCACCATGGCCCCCAGCTCGGCCGCGTGGGCGCCCGCCGCGTTGACGACCACCGGGGCGCTGTGGCGAGCCTGGCTGGTCATCACGCCGGTGACCCGGTCGCCCGAGCGCACCAGATCGAGGACCGGCTCGCCGAAGAAGAAGCGCGCGCCGGCACGCTCAGCCTCGACTCGGAAGCTGTGAGCGTACAGCAGCGGCGAAGCCGAGCCGTCGCCTGGGGAGAAGGTGCCGCCCCGCAGGCCCTCGGGCGCGATGCCGGGCACCAGCTCGCGGATGAAGCCGGCGTCGTGGAAGTCGATGTCCAGGCCGAAGCCCCGCTGCACCTGGACCAGATCCCGCAACAAGGCTTCGATGGCGGGGGTGTAGGCCACGAAGGTGTAGCCACCCTGGCGCCAGCCGATGTGCTGGCCGGTCTGGGCTTCCCAGCCGGCGAAGATGCGCAGGGAGGCCTGACCCAGGGCGATCTTGGCCCGATCGCTGTGGGTGGCGCGGATGCCGCCGATGGCGGCGCGGTTCTCGCCCCGGCCCACACTGGCCTTGCCCTCGAAGACCGCCACCTTCAGCCCGGCACGGGCCAGGTAGAGGGCGATGGGGGTGCCGACGGAGCCGGCACCGATGACGATGACGTCCCAGCTCTTCATCGTCCACCTCCGCCCTTGGCGAAGACCCCGAAGGGGACCTCCACGAACAGAGGCCGCAGGGTGTTGGGGGTGACCTCGCCGGGCTCCACGCCCTCTTGTCTGAAGATCCGCACCAGGTGCTCGGGGCAGTTCTTGCCGCAGCAGGCGCCCATGCACACCCGCAGCTGAGCCTTGAGCTCGTTGACGTCGCGCACACCGCCGCGGATGGCGGCGCGGATCTCACCGGCGCTGACGTGCTCGCAGCGGCAGATGATCACGTCGTCGGCCACAGGGGCGTCGCCCGGCGCCTCGATGGGCAGCAGCTCTTCGGGGGACTGGATGCGGAAGCCCGCCACCCGAGGCGCCAGCTCGACCGGGACCCGCAGCCTGACCAGCACGGTGTGGTCGGCGATCTTGCGATCCTTGACGTCCGCCACCTCGAAGCGGCCGAGGGGCGCACCCATGGTGTCGGTGGCCAGCACGGTGTCGCCGGCCTTGACCATGCCGCCCCGCTGCTCGAAGGGCACGGTGACCAGGGGCACCTCGGCGTCCTTGCGAGCGTCGACGATGGTGATGGCCAAGCCCGGGCAGATCATGGCACAGCGCGCGCAGCCGGTACACTCACCCTGGAACTCGGGCAAGCCCATGATGGGGTGGCCCTGCATGGTGATGGAGCCCTTGGCGCAGACCGAGGAGCACGGGTTGCAGGGGATCTCCTGGTTGCAGTGCAGCACCGGGTAGACCTGCAGCCCACAGCTGGGCTGTTCCCGGGGCTGCCAGGGGCCCGGGCGAGCCTCGAGCACCGCCAGCTTGTCGTACCAGTCCTGAGGGATCTCCCCGACCTCGAGCCCCAGGGCAGTGGCCACCTTCAAGGCCGCGATGCGCCCGCCGAAGGTGGCCGCGGAGGCCTCGGCGATGCGCTCGGCGTCCCCCGCTGAGAACACGGGCACACCGAAGACCTGAGCCTGGGCGACCAGCTCGTCCAGGGGAGCGAGCCCCACAGCCACCAGCAGGGTGTCCACGGCGAAGGTCTTCTCGGTGCCAGGGACCACCGCGAAGCGCTGATCCACCTGGGCGATGGTGACGGCCTCGAGGTGATCCGTGCCGTGGGCCGCCTTGACGGTGTGGGAGAGGTACACCGGCACGCCCAGGCGCCGGACCTTGTCGGCGTGCACCCGGTAGCCGCCCACCTCGGGCAGGGCCTCGACCAGGCCCACCACCTCGATGTCGGCCTGCAGGGCATGGTAGGCGGCGATCAGGCCCACGTTGCCGCCCCCCAGCACGAAGAGCCGCTCGCAGGGGCGCACCAGGTCGCGGTTGAGCAGGGTCTGGAAGGCGCCGGCGCCGTAGACACCCGGCAGGGTGTGGCCGGGGAACGGGATCTGCTTCTCGCGGGCACCGGTGGCCACCAGCAGCACCCGAGGTTCCACCAGGTGGTACCGCCCGCGCTGGACCACCCCCACGCGGCGGTCGGAGAACACGCCCACCGCGGTGGCCTCGAGCCACAGCTCGGCGCCGGGCTGAGCCGCGAGCTCGGCGGCCAGGCCGCGGGCCAGGTCGGTGCCCCGGGTGCCGGCGCGGGTGTCTTCGATGGAGCCGAAGAACTTGTGGGTCTGCAGCACCAGCTTTCCGCCGGGACGATCTTTGTCGTCCACCACCAGCACCTGGATCCCGCGGGAGGCCAGCTCGATCCCCGCCGACAGCCCGGCCGGGCCGGCGCCGATGATCAGGACCTGCACTCGTCGCAGCGGGGTCTCCGCCAGCTCGGGCTGGTCTTGCACCAGGGGCAGCACAGGCAGGCTGTCGCAGGGCTCGACCACCATGTTGGCGGCCACCGGCACCATGCAGGACTTCACCGCCACGCCGTTGGCCACCACCGTACACTGGGCGCACTGGCCGTTGGCGCAGAAGATCCCCAGCGGGGCGCCATCCCGGGGGTGGTGCCCGAAGCTGTGCACCCCGGCGGCGAACAGGGCCGAGGAGATCATCTCGCCGGGCCGGGCCTGCAGGCGTAGCCCCTGCCAGTAGAAGGCCACCGTGGGCTCGTCGGCAGGCGGGGGGAGCACGGGGTGCTCGTGGACGCGACGCTCGGTCATGGCGGCACCAGGGCACGGGACCCTCCTCCTCTAATCTGGACCGAGGATCGGTTCAGGCCCGCGGTGTGCCCACCACCGGCTTGCCTGCGTTGGATCAGCGCGACCCCGGTGTTACCCTCGGGTCGAACAGAGAGGGGTTGGAGTGACGCGCTGACATGCAGGTTCCCACCGACGCCGACACCAGCCAAGACCGCGCCCTGTCCTCCCTGCGCCACGACCTGCGCACGCCGGTCAACGCGGTGCTCGGCCTGTCCCGGCTGCTGCTGGACGAAGCCGACGGGCCCCTGGGATCAGAGCAGCGCATCCAGGTCCAGCTGATCCACGATGCGGCCCGATCCCTGGCCGCCATGATCGACACACGGCTGGGCGCCCACCACCACTCCCAGGAGGGCCCATGAGCAGCGAGCCTCTCCACCCCGCAGGCTCCTCGGAGCCCGCGACGATCCTGGTGGTCGATGACCACGAGGCCGGCCGCTACGTCACCCGGCGCATCCTCGAGCGCGGAGGCTACCGGATCCTCGAGGCCGCCACCGGGCAACAAGCCCTGGACCAGGCCGCCCAACTGCCCCACATGATCGTGCTCGACGTCAAGCTCCCGGACTTCTCGGGCTTCGAGGTCTGCCGCCGGCTCCGCGCCGACCAGGCCACCGCCGGCATCCCTGTCCTCCACCTCTCAGCCACCTTCCAGGACCAAGACTCGATGATCACCGGGCTCGAAGGTGGCGCCGAGGGCTACCTCACCCAGCCGGTGGAGCCTCAGGTGCTGCTGGCCTACGTGCGCGCCCTGGTGCGGGTGAACCAGACCCACCGCAGCCTGCAGCAGAGTGAGCAACGCTTCCGCTCACTGTTCGACAGCGTGGGCGACGGGCTGCTGCTGGCCGACCCCGAGTCACGCCGCTTCCGCATGGCGAACCAGGCCATCTGCGACATGCTCGGCTACACCAGGGACGAGCTGACCAAGCTGTGGATCACCGACATCCATCCTCCGGACATGGCGTACCCCGCCAACGCCACGATCGAAGACATGGCCGCGGGGAAGGTCTCTCTCATCCCCGGGGCCGCCGCGCGGCGCAGAGACGGCAGCACCATCCACGTGGACATCAGCAACACGCTGCTGACCATCGACGGCCGCGCCATGGTGCTCGGCTCCTTCCGCGACGTCACCCAGCGGCGAGCCCTCGAGACCCGCCTGGCCCAGTCGGACCGCCTCGCTTCGGTGGGGCTGCTGGCCTCTGGGGTCGCCCACGAGCTGAACAACCCGCTGGCCCACGTGCTGCTGGACCTCGATGCCGTCGGCGAGGAGCTCCGCCAAGCGCGCGATGCCGGCCTGACCCTCCAGGGCGATGCTCTCGAGGCCCTGCTGTCCAAGGTCGAGGCTTCCCAGCACAGCGCCCAGCGGATCCGGGGCATCGTGGCCAACCTGGGCAGCTTCTCGGGGACCGAGTCGCCCGACCACGTCCCCGTGCAGCTTCGGGACCTGCTCACCGCCGTCGCGACCATGGTCTCCCACGAGCTGGAGCCCCGCGCCCGGCTCGAGCTCGACCTGGCCGCCCCCCAGCATGTGACGGGCAACCGGGGTCGCTTGTCCCAGGCCTTCCTGAACCTGCTGGTCCGCGCCACCCGATCCATCGACGAGGGCTCCCCGGAGCGCAACCGCGTCTCGGTTCGTTCCTACCTCCACGAAGGAGCCTGCCGGGTGGAGATCAGGGACACGGGCCGCGGCATCGATCCCGACAAGCTGGCGCGGCTCTTCGATCCCTTCGCCACCACCACCCAGCCCGGCGACGACACCGGCCTGGGGCTGGCCATCAGCCACCGCATCGTCGAGGAACACGGCGGCCACATCCTGGTGGCGAGCACCCCCGGCCAGGGCAGCTGCTTCACCGTGGTGCTGCCCTGCCAGGGCCGCTGCACCCCACCCGAGCCGGCCGCGCCCCAGCCCGCCGCCCCAGCCCCGGCCCGACCCATCCGCCTGCTCATCATCGATGACGAGCCCTACCTGCGCCGCGCCATGCAGCGCCTGCTCACGCGCGCGGGTTTCCTGGTGGTCTCCGCAGACTCCGGGCGAGAGGCCCAGCGAGTCCTGGCGGACGACGAAGACTTCGACGTGATCCTCTGCGACCTGATGATGCCCGAGCTCAACGGCATGGAGCTGCACAGCTGGCTGGTGCAGACCAAGCCCCGCCTGGCGCGGCGCCTGCTGTTCCTCACCGGGGGCGCCTTCACCCCCGACGCCGAGCGCTACCTGGCCGCCGCGGGCAACCGCGTGCTGTCCAAGCCCCTGCCCCAGCCCGAGCTCATCGCGGCGATCACCCAGGCCGTGGCCGCCAGGGACGAACGCTGATCAGCCGGCGGCGACGCGCCTGAGCAGCTGCTCGAACCGGGCGCGATTGATGGGCTTGGCCTCGTGACCGTCCATGCCCGCCGCGAGCATACGCTCACGATCTTCGTCGAAGGCATAGGCGGTCAGCGCGAAGATGGGGGTGTGCTGCCCAGGGGGCTCAGCAGCGCGGAAGCGGCGAGTGACCTCGAGGCCGTCGAGGTAGGGCATCTGGCAGTCCATGAACACAAGATCGTAGCGCCCGCGCTGCAGACGCTCGAGGGCCACGCGCCCGTCCTCGGCCACCACCACCTGGCAGCCCAGGCTCTCGAGCAGGCGCTGGGCCACGTAGCGGGAGGCAGGGTCGTCCTCGGCCAGCAACACCAGCAGGTCCGAGAAGTCGTCCGGCACGGTCTCGGCAGGGCTTTGCGCCGGGATGGACTTCGACGCGCCCTGGATGGTCTCGAGGGGCAGCTCGACCGCGAACGCCGTGCCCTGGCCCAGGACACTGCTGACCCGGATCTCTCCATTCATCAGCTCAGCCAGCTGCCGGCAGATGGACAGCCCGAGCCCCACGCCCGGCACCACGTCGGCGCGCCCGGCGGCGCCCCGCTCGAAGCGCTCGAAGACCGTGGAGAGCTCTCTGGCGGGGATGCCGCAGCCGCTGTCCAGGACCTCGAACACCACGCGGCCCGGGGCGGGGGCGCGGATGGCCAAGCGCACCCACCCGCGCTCGGTGAACTTGACGGCGTTGTCGATGAGGTTGGACAACACCTGCACCACGCGCCCGCGGTCGGCGCGCACCATGGCGGGGACCTCTGCCGCCAGGGTGTACTCCAAGCTCAGGCCCTTGTCCCGAGCCACGGGCATCCAGCGCGCGACCAGCTCGTCCACGGCATCGACGATGGCCATGGGCCCTGGCCGCAGGGACAGCACGCCCTCTTCGATGCGGGTGATGTCCAGCAGATCGCTCACCAGGCGGGCGAGCTGACCCGAGGCCGCCTCGAGCCCGTCGAGGTGGCGGAGCTGGTCCCCCTGCAGGTGGCTGTCGCGCAGCAGGGCCGCCATGCCGAAGATGGCGTTCAGCGGCGTGCGCAGCTCGTGGCTGACCGTGCCGAGGAACTGGCTCTTGGCGCGGCTGGCGGACTCGGCCTGCTCACGGGCCTGGGCCAGCTCCTGGTTGCGAGCCTCGCGGTCGCGCAGCACGTCGAGCATGTCCAGCTGCATCATGTACAGGGCGCCGTAGACGGACCAATAGGGGTTGGAGGCGGTGATGTCCGGGGGAGCCGCCAGATCGTCGTGCAGGTAGCTCTCGTCCCAGCTGACCCGCCCCACGAAGGCGAAGAGGCGATCCAGGGACTGCCGATGTTCTCGCAGGGCCCGGTGCTGGTCCCGGACCAAGGCCTCGAGCTCCCCACGATCCGTGGGCAGCACCAGCTCCATGGCGAGACGTTCGCGCTCGAGGCGCTCCCGGTCCAGGTGCAGGAAGGCCAGATCGAGGCTCGCGAACGCCGGCCTCACGCGTGACGGGTCGCTGCCCAGCAGCAGCAGGCCGCGGGCGTCCTCGAGCGCCTCGGGACCACCCACCAGGGTGACCGAGAGCACCCGCGGAGCGAGCTCCCGCAGCATGGTGCGCCGGGCGTAGGCCAGCTCGGCACCCAGGGGCTGCTGCTGTCGCAGATCGAGCACCAAGGCCACCCGCTGCAGCCCCAGGCTCTCCAAGGCCTGGTCCAACAGCACCCGGCAGACCGCCATCCCGGACGAATCGGCCTGGCCGGAGGGCTGCACCAGCAGCACGTCGTCGTCCACCAGGGCGATGCGCAGGCCGGCCCGCCCATCGACCGAGCGCCAGCACCAGTCGGCCGGCCGGACCACCCGACGCTGCAGCCCGGCCAGGTGCTCGCTCTCGATGACGTCGTCGTTGCGCAGCAGGAACGAGGCCAGCACCGCCGCATCCAGGCGCTCGGGCTCGACCTGCACCGCACCGCCGACCGCAGGCCGTGAGGGGCGGCGAACATCGAGCTCCTCGAGGAAGGCCAGGGCCTGCTCCCGGGTGCGGAAGGGGCGCGCCGCCAGCCGCGGCAGGGCGACGTTGAGCAGCATGGCCACGCTGCGGGTGACGAAGCCAGCGCCCCAGAAGGCCACGGCCCCCAGGCTGGGGCGCATGACCACATCCCGGAGCATGGCCTTGCGGGTGGCGTTCGAGCTGCCCCGGTAGTCGCTGTAGTCGCTGCACAGGTAGACCCGGGCCCCCAGGCCACGCTGCTCCACCGCGTCGAGCAGGCGCACGAAGATGGCCACCAGCCGCTGGCCGCTGGCGTCGTCGGCCCAGCCGTGCTCCCGCACCAGATAGATCCCCCCACCGTGGTGGGTGATCGCGACGCCATAGCGCCCGTCCTCGGCCTCGTACGCGAGATCCTCGAGGCGGAGGCCGATGCTGTCGGGGTCGAGGTCGTTGCTACCCATGCGTCCCTATCGTCGAGCGTCCTCTCGACAGCTAACCTGTCGAGCCAGCGCGTAAACTCAGAGAGGGAGGACCGCCGCGAGGGGAGCCGCGGCCGATGACAGCAGGCTGGGACAGGCGGGGCGGTTCAGGGTCCACGATCGAGATCCACGACCCGCGGCGGGTGGCCGCTGGCCTCGAGAAAGCGGAGCAGATCCTCAGCCGCGATGGCCGTGGTCTGAGTGTTCACCAGCGGATGAAAGTGGAGCGTGCCGAGCGCGAGCAGGCCCTGATCCACCACCGCCGTGACCTCGCCGCCGGGATCGTTCACCAGGCCGAAGGGTGTGACCGAGCCCGGCTCCACCCCCAGCCAGCGCGCCAGCCGGGCCGGGCTGCCGAACGAGAAGCGGCCCGCCTCCAGGCGGACCGCCAGGGCCCGCAGGTCCACGGCGCGGGACTCCTCCAACACCAGCAGCCACATGCGCCCCTTCTTGTTGCGCACGAAGAGGTTCTTGGAGAACCCTCCCTCCATGCCCAGCCGGTGCTCCCGGGCCTGGTCCACCGTGTAGACCGGCGGGTGCTCCACGGTGTGGGTGGGGATGCCCAGCCGGTGCAACCAGTCCAGCAGCCGCGTCGAGGTCCAGCGTTCTTCCATGGGTGGGAGCTAACGCGGATCGATGACGGGACGCCGTGTTAGGTCCCAAGCAGCGAAACGCCCCACCGTGGCCACCTGGAGGTCCCCGTGTCCCAGAGCGACTTCGAAGCTGCGCAGATCAAGGTCAAGAACCTCTCCACCCGCCCCTCCAACCCCCAGCTGCTCGAGCTGTATGCGCTGTTCAAGCAAGGCAGCGAGGGTGACGTGAGCGGCAAGCGCCCGGGCATGATGGACATCAAGGGCCGCTTCAAGTTCGACGCCTGGGGCACCAAGAAGGGCATGGCCAAGGCCGACGCCCAGGCCGCCTACATCGCGCTGGTCAAGCAGCTGCTGGAGCGCGACGGCAAGGCCTGGTAGCGCCTACGCCCACCGCTGGGCCGCTACAGCAGCCCGTGGCGCAGCTTCATGTGCTGGTAGCTCATGTCCGAGACCTTGCGGATCACCGCGGATCTCGAGCCGATCCAGCTCGTGTACTGGCTGGTACGGGTGGCCTTCTCGATGATGCCCACCACGATGAAGGGCGAGCGCCCGCCCGCCCGCTTGCGGGCCACCAGGATCCCCATGTCGCCGCAGAGCATGGAGGTGGAGCCGGTCTTGTTGTAGACCAGCGTGCCCACCGGGATGCTGGGGGCCCCGTAGTAGATGCGATCGCGGCCTGGCAGGTTCATGATGCGCAGCATCTCGGCAGCGTGGGGCAGTCGATCGAACCACGCGGCGCGCAGGAAGCGAGCGTAGTCCGAGGCGGAGGCCCGGTTGCGGTAGGTGCGACCACCGGCCGCGATCTTCTCCACCACCCGGGCCTGGGGCAGCAGTGATCCGTAGTGCTGTTGCAGCAGGGCGTGGACGCGCTCCGGCCCGCCCAGGCTGTCGATGACCCAGTTGGTGGCCGGGTTGGAGCTCTTCTGGATCATCTGCTGCAGCTGATCCCTGCTCTTGGGGCCGTACTTGATGGAGCCGGCCCGCACGCGATGGAAGAACGCCAGCATGACCAGGGGCTTGATCATGCTGGCGGCCTGGCGGGGCTCGTCCCCGTTGATGACCGCCACCGTCTCGTCACGCTCGAGATCGTAGACCAACCACGAGGTCTGCTCGTCCCGAGCCACCAGCCCGCGCTTGCGCAGGTCCTGGACGTAGGTGTTGATCTTCTGCTGCAGCTCGGAGGTCCCAGGCGCCAGGGCGAAGCGGTCGTCGCCGGAGGGCGGGGGCGAGGGGTCGGGATCGACGGGATCGGGATCGACGGGATCGGGATCGGGGTCGGGATCGACGGGATCGGGGTCGGGATCGGGGTCGACGGGATCGGGATCGACGGGATCGGGATCGACGGGATCGGGGTCGACCGGCTCCACCGGCCCCACCGGCTCGAGGGCCGCGGCCGCGGCGCTGGAGCCGGTCCAGACGATCTCGTTGTTGCGCTCCTCGATGAAGCTGGCCCGCACGCCCGTGCCCCTCAGCAGCTTGTCGTGGCGCTTGGCCGCCGCGGCGGTGCTCTCCACGTCGCCGTAGCGCTTGTAGACCAGGGCGAAGTTCCCAGCGTCGGTGCGCTCGATGTACAGGGCCTTGGCCACGCCGGAGCCCAGCATGCCCGCGACCTTCTCCCAGCTCGCCTGGAGGGCCTCGAAGTTGGGACCCAAGCCGTAGGAGACGTTGTACAAACGCTTGTAGGCCGTGGAGGCCACGGGGCGCGCCAGGATCTCGTCGCTACCGGCGGCCTCGGTGAGCCGCGCCGCATGCTCGACGGCCAGGGCCTGGGCTTGCTCCTCGCTGCCGAGGAAGCGGTAGATCACCGCGTAGCCGCCCTGCGCCCTGGAGACGATCTGCAGGTGGGCGGCCTCGGAGGCGCTGAGCACGCCCTCCTCGAGGGCGCCCAGGTGGTCGCGGACGTCGTCCAGATCGCTGACCCAGTCGAAGTAGAGCAGGTCGTAGGTGGACGCAGCCCAGGCCACAGGCGGAAGCAGGGACACGATGGCCCCGGCGACCAGCGCTCGGTTCAGCAGCAGCAGGGCTTCGCGACGGGTGGGCATGGGCTCGGGGGAGGAGGTGGAGCAAACCCTAGCCGCTGGCGGAGCTTCCCACCAGGATTGGCACAAGGACTGCGCTTGTGGGCCGGCCAGAGGGTGGGTACAGCGTGCTCATGAGCCTATGGAAGCGCTGGAGCATCGCGACAGGGGCCACCCTGGTGGGCACCCTGTATCTGTACTGGAAGGGCCCGGTGCCCGTGGTGAGGGTCAGCGACACCTTGCCCATCGACGCGCCCTTCTGGTACATGCTCAGCGCCTTTCCAGCGCTGGGGCTGCTGCTGGCCGACCTGGCCGACCTGGCGCGGGAGCGCCGCTGGCGGGCGGTCCTCGAGCTCGCCGCCCAGATCCTGGTGATGGTGGCGCTCTCCCACAGCCGCCTCGAGCTGCGCATCCCCATCAGCGGCCACAGCTTGCTCTTCACCTGCTTCATGATCAGGCGCGCCTGGCTCCCGGTACCCGCCATCCCCTGGCGCCGGCTGGAGCTGGCCCTGGGGGCGGCGCTCTTGGCCATGGTTGCGGCGGTCAAGCTGCTGTGGTGGGGCGACCCGGTGACGTTGGCCGTGGGGGTGCTGGCCGGCCTGGGCTTCACCTGGGTGGGACGCTGGCTGCTGGGCCGGGACGGCTGACGAAGGAGGGCTCAGCTCTCCTGACCCGGATCGGCCGGGGGCATGTCCGGCTCGGCCTCTTCGCAGACCGTGCGGCCCCTGACGCGATCCACCTTGCGCCCGTAGGCCAGGATGAGCTTCTCGGGGTCGAGCTCGAGCTCGGGTTCCCCCTTCCAGCCGTCCACGTCGAAGCGACCCTGGCCGTTCGCCACGGTGACCGGGCCGGCCACGATGCGCCCCGTGGGCGGATCGTACAGCTGCACAGGCACGTCGAAGCTGCCGAAGGGGACGTCGCTGACCAGACAGCCGTGGACCGCGTAGCCGCCCTCGGCCTCGTCGATGCGGTACTGCAGCTTCAGCTCGGGGACGCTGCCGCCGTGCACCCAGAAGTCGAAGTAGGAGTCCAGATCCTGGCCGCTGGCGGCCTCCATGATCTCCTGGAAGCGCTCGGTGCTCAGGGGGCGCCCCGTGTAGGTCTCGGCCATGCGATCGATGGCCAGGAAGAAGGGCTGGTCCCCCACCCGCCGCCGCAGCATCTGGCTGATGAAGTAGGCGCCGTACTCGGCCCGGAGCTTGGCCGAGATGTCTGAGGCCGAGGTGGCCCCCGTGAGCGAGTAGGGCCGCCGATAGCGGTTGGTCTGCTTGTAGGTGACCGCCCGCTCGGTGGGATCCTCGATCTTCTCGCGCAGCGCCTCGAGGCTCTCGTCGAAGGCGTCCTTGCCGATGGCCGCGCGCACGTAGAAGGAGGCGTAGGAATCGGACAGGGCGGACTCGAGCCAGCGATCCCGCTCGGTGGCCGGGCTCAGGGACTGGCCGAAGTACTGGTGGGCGATCTGCCGGGCCACCATGTACTGGGCCAGGTAGGGGTTCTCCTCGCGGACTGCGCTGGCCTCGCCCACGTCCACTTCGTTCCCTGCGGTCGTGTACTGCTTGACCGTTGTGACGCTGACCAGGCCGTAGGCGGTGTCGTAGAAGCCCTCGCGCAGCGCGGCGCCCACGAAGGTGCTGGCGCCCTGGAAGACCTCGACCTCGGCCTGGGGGTAGGAGGGCAGGAAGCGGTCCAGGAACGACACCACCCGCCTGACCTCGGGCGGAAAGACCTGCAGGCCCGCCGCCTGCTGGAAGAACAGGTGTACGCTCACGCCGGGCATCTCGCCGTGCGCGGGCTCGTCGCGCTCCTTCCACTGGCCGATGGCCACGCCCACGTCGCGGGCGTTGGTTCCCTGGGTCTCCACCCACTTGCGGCCGGTGCTGTCCAGGTCCTCCCACTTGTCCACGGTGTCGCCCGACGCCGCCACCGAGAAGGTGCGCAGGGACACGCCGGGCACGGCCATCTTGAGGTGGAAGTCCCAGGCGTTCTCGTACAGCTCGGGCTTGAGCTCGGGCAGCACGGGCTGGAAGCCGGTGGTGGCGCCCAGAGGCCGCCCCTCGAAGGACCAGTTGGCGTACTGCCAGTCGGCCTGCCAGTCGAGCTGGATGTCCACCTCCTGGCCCTCGGGCACGGCCTGGGGCAGCAGGGCGATGATCTCGAAGCGCTGCTCGGTGCGCTTGTACAGGGATCGGGACTCGCCGCGCTCGCCGATGTCGACGCTGGCGTCCAGGTCGCTCTCCACCTCGGCCGCCGAGGTCTCCATGGCCGCGCCGGCGGCGCCGCCGCTGGCTCCGTCCTGCTGTGCTGCCGAGCCGTCCTCCTCCGTGTTCTCCAGATCGCTCTCAGAGGCCTCTTGTCCGGCGCGCCGCCCGCGCACGTCCCTGTGCGCCAGATCGGCGGTCAGGGACACCCAGGGCAGCGGGGTGCCGTCGGCCAGGGTGAGGGCGTCGAGCTTCCAGCTCCCCTCGACCGCGCGGTTGGCAGGCAGGGCCAGGATCAGGTGGCGCTGGTCGGCGCCCACGGGCTTGACGGTGATGGTGGACTTCACCCGGGCATGCTGGGAGTTGGAGAAGAAGTTGGAGGGCTGGGCCTGGATCTCCACCTCGGCGCGCACCGGCTCCATGCGCACGGGGGGCCGGGGATCGTCGGCGTCGACCACCGAAGACCAGGTGCGGCCCGAGAAGCGCTGGAAGTGCGGATCGCCTTCGTTGTCGGTGCCGTAGGTGAAGGCCGCGCTGTGGTAGCCGAGATCGCTCTGGCCCAGGCCGTCCCGGTAGCAGGTGATCCACTGGTCGTAGTCGGGATCGGAGACGGTCATGCCGTCTTCGGCGGCCACCCGGAACGAGGTGTCCGTGTCGAAGTCGGCCACCAGGCGCAGCTGATCCCCCGGGTACTGCAGCTCGGTGTGCAGCAGGCGGTCCTGGCGCAGCATGGCCACGGGATCGAGCCCGATCTTGACCAGCTGGTTGCGGCGGTTGGGCAGCAGGTTGGTGGCGACCACCTGGGCCCTCAGCTTGCCGCGCCGCTCGGTGACCACGTACTCGGCGTCCACGCCCTCTTCGGTGGTCTCGCTGTACCTCACGCCCCCACCCACCGGCTCGAGGTCGAACAACAGCTTCTGCACAGCGGGGTCGGCGCTCAAGATCATGCCCCGGCTGATGGCGGCCTCGAAGGGCGCCTGGCCCGCCGCGATGGCGGCCACATCCTGGGGGTCATGCCCGGCCTGCCGCACCATGTGGTTGGCGAAAGCCTGGGCGTCGCCGCTCTCGGGGAAGTGCATCTGCATGGTGCCGTCGCCCACGAACACCACGCCGATCTGACGCTTCGCCACCGGCGCCTTGCCGTTGTAGACGGGGATGAAGATGCCCTCCGCGAACTCGTAGGAGCAGACCCCGTCCTCGAACTTCACCCCGTCGGCGCGGTAGGCCGTGTCGCCCATGTACAGCGCGCTGGTGGCCCTCCACCAGGTGTTGAGGGTGGCCTGATCCACCGGGGCCAGGTTGGCTGGACCGCCCTGAGCGGCGCTGTCGCCGGCGGGGAGCAGGCCCAACACCAGCAAAGGCAGGACGAAGAGTAGAGAAGATCGAGGCGACGACATGAATGCCTCCAGGCGCGGGGACGGTGGCCCGGGGGGAGAGCATAGCCATGCCCGCCGGGACTTTCCCGACCATAGGACCCATCAGTGAGCTGAGCACACCCCTGTGTTGACACCCGCATCGAGCACCCGCCCACGCAGCCAGGGGCCGAGAAAGTTGTGAATGGGGGTTCACCCGTCGTATGCGTCGGTGGTAGAGTGCCCGGCACTGTCGCCTCCGAGGCGATGTCTCGGGCACCGTGCCCCCCTCAACCCCACCCCACGGCTCCCCCTGCGGGCCCTGGAGATCCCATGAAGATTCGTACAATCCTGCTGCTGACCCTGGTGATGGGCCTCTGCATCGGCTGCGGCGGCACCGAGCCCGCACCTCCTCCCGCTGGCCCCGCTGCTGCGCCTCCTCCCCCCCCCCCCCCCCCCCCCCCCCCCCCCCCCCCCCCCCC
>CALDOK010000212.1 GCA_937912125.1 uncultured Pseudomonadota bacterium | reverse complement strand
GGGATGTCGAAGATCTCTGTGAAGGCGTGCTGCATGCGCTGGCGGTCCCCACGCTGCGGGTTTTTCCCGTCCGGAATCGGGGTTCTCCCTAGCTATTTATGCCGCTGAGCGCAAGCTCGGAACGGGCCGAACGTCCCGCGACAGAGGCGCTTCCCGCGCGTGGTCCCCGTCGCCACGGCGGGGGTCGAAGTAGCCGACCGGCCCGCCCTCGTCGTAGATGTCGGTGAGCCAGACGTAGGTCCGCGTCCCGACCACCTGGGCTCCGACGCCCCAGAGCTCCTTGCCCAGGGTCCGGTGGAGGGGGATGGGGTTCCCCGGGTCGGCCTCCCGGGTGATGCCCTCGTCGTAGGATCGGGCGATGTGTAGGGTGCTGTTGTTCGCGGAGATGAGCCCGCCGGTGCCCGGGGACGTGGTGTACGAGGCATCCCCGGTGTCCGCGTGCTCGGCGTTCTCGTCGTCCCTCACGAGGCAAGGTTGCAGCGCCTGGAGGTCGGCGGGCGGAGCTGGCTCATCCAAGCCCTGGACCAGCGCAGACCACCGCGTTGGCAGCCGGGGGCTCACACGGGCTACACCGCTACTGCCTCCAAAGTGAAACCGCACCAGCCGTGAGCCCCCTCCTCCTCTCCGCCAGCCTGTTCCTGATGGCCTGCCAACCCGCAGAGCCCGCTGCCGACGTCGACGCGGACGCCGACGGCTTCACCGAAGAGCAGGGGGACTGCGACGACAGCGATCCCGAGGTCTACCCGGGCTCCCACAGCATCGAGGTCCCGGGGGATGGCGTGGATCAGGACTGCGACGGCGCAGACGCCTGCCGTGATCTGAACTGCGACGGGCGCCCCGACCTGGTCTTCGCCAACTTCCACGGCAGGCAGAGCAACGAGGTGCCCTCCTACGTCTACTGGGGCCAAGACGACGGCTTCTCGGCCTCCGAGCGCCTGGAGCTGCCTACGATCGGCGCGCAGGACGTCGCCGTGGAGGATCTGGACGGCGACGGCTACCTGGAGATCGTCTTCGCCAACTACGGCGATCCCGGTGACTTCGCGCCCTCCTACCTCTACTGGGGCAGCGCCGAGGGCTACGCGGCGGAGGATCGCCAGGAGCTGGGGACCGACTGCGCCGCCGGGGTCAGCATCCGAGACGTGGACGCAGACGGCCGCCCCGACATCCTGTTCTCCAACAACGGCGGCCCGGATGTCTATGACATCGACTCCTACCTCTACTGGGGCAGCGAAGGCAGCTTCTTCTCCGCGGACGAGCGCACGGGCCTCCTCACCTCAGGGGCCTGGGGCAACGAGATCGCAGACCTGGACGGCGACGGCTACCAGGACGTGATCTTCTCCAACGCCTGCGACGCTTCGCAGCACAACTTCGCCTCCTGCATCTACTGGGGCAGCGCCACAGGTCCCGACGCGGAGGTGCACAGCTCCCTGTACACCGAGCGCCCGGTGGACGTGAGCGCCGCGGACCTGGACGCCGACGGCTTCCTCGACCTGGTCTTCTCCGGCAACCACAGCGGGGACAGCTACGCCATCGACTCCTACGTCTACTACGGCTCCGAAGCGGGCTTCTCCGAGCAGGCGCGCACCGCCCTGCCCACCGTCGGCGCCATGGGCAACAGCGTCGCGGATCTGGACATGGACGGGCACCTGGACATCATCTTCTCCAGCTTCACAGACGGAAGCACCCAGCTCCTGGACTCCCTGATCTACTGGGGCAGCGAGGCGGGCTTCTCCGAGCAGAGCCGCACCGGCCTCCCCACCCAGGGCGCCTGGGCCAACGCAGCGGCGGACCTGAACGGCGACGGCTGGCCCGATCTCGTGTTCAGCAACACCACCAGCGGCACGAACTTCGAGGTCGACTCCTATGTCTACTGGGGCAGCGCCGACGGCTTCAGCGAGGGTGACCGCAGCACCCTGCCCACCCTGGGGGGCTCAGGCGTGGTCATCGTAGGGGACCGGTGAGAGGCCAAGGCGCCACGGGAGGCCATGAGGCGGGGAGCGAGAACCCGCAGAGGCGGTCATGAGCAACTTCTTCTCCAGCCCCTGGTTCCTCGAGGCCAGCGCCGACACCCTGTTCGCCGGGGACGGAGCGCGCCCTCGGACCGTGCAGGTCGACGGCCAACGCTTCGACGCGCTGGTGCTCCCCGACGGCTCGGTGGTGAGCAACCCCATGAGCGACTTCCTCGAGCCCCGCTCGCCGGGAGATCCACCGCTGGGCGAAGTGGTGCAGGTACGCAGCCTGCCCAGGGTCGCGACAGCCCGGATCGAGGTGACGCGACCACCAGCGCAGCACCTCGGCGTGGTCCCCTCCCCGTACATCGACTGGCGGGGGTTTTCGTCCTGGGAAACCTACGTCGCGCAGGCCAGCAGGCGGGATTGGCGGGCGTTCAAGAACACCGCGCGCAAGCGCCGCAAGCTGACGCGGGACATCGGACCGATCGACCTCACCCTGGACCTCCCCGATCACGATCTGGTGGAGCAGGCCCTGATGCACAAGGCCCGCCAGCTCCGCCTGACCGGGGGGCTGGACCGCTTCGCCTCCCGGCGCACCCGGCAGCTGGTACACCGGCTGGTCCACGAGGGTCACCTCACGCTCTCGGTGCTCTCGGCCTGCGGCAGGCCGCTGGCCTACGCCCTGGCCCACTGGGGCGGCGACCGGGTCAGCAGCTGGATCACCTCCTACGACCCAGGCGCGGCCGACTTCTCGCCAGGCACCCAGCTGTACGAAGCCATGATGCAGGAGAGCTTCTCCCGGGGTCACACCGAGTTCGACTTCCTCATCGGGGCCGAGCCCTACAAGTACCACTACGCCACCCACGAGCGGCTGGTGGGCCCCGTGGGGCAGGCGTCGCGCCGCCAACGCCTCGCGGGGACCATCCGGACCGCCATCGAGGCCGACCAGCGCCCACGCAGGCTGCGGCAGGCGGCACGGAAGCTGGCCCTCCGCGCCGCTCAGCTCCGCCTGGCCCACCAGTCCGCGGCTCCCATCGACGACGACGCCTTCCGAGCCCACATCGAGGCCAACACGCCAGGCTGGCCCTGGGCGGGGAGCACCGCGCCCACCGACTGATCACGGGGCTGCGCTCACCACAGCGGGCGGAAGTCGAACTTCTGCTTCACGCCGACGGGCGGGTTCCGGATCAGCCAGCGCCCGTCGCTGTGGAGCAGGCACTTGCAGTACAGCCGGCCCTCGACGGTCTTGACCTTCTTGTAGCCCTGCAGCTTGTGGAGCCAGACGGCGGGGAGGTTCTTTGCATCGACGTGGCCATAGACCTTGGTGTAGCCCAGGTCCCGCAGGGTCCTGCGGAACAGCGCGAAGAAGTCGTTGGACGCGCCACGGCCCCGGGAGTCCGGCAGCAGGTAGAGATCGAAGCCCCAGGCCGTGTCCGGCTCCAGCTCGAGGCCGTACCGGACCAGGTGCGGATGCACATTGGCGGGGTCCAGGCGATGATCGTGCCACCAGATGTGGCCGACCACCTCGCCGTCCACCTCGGCCAGCAGGGCGTGGTAGCCGTTGTCGAGGTAGCTGGCGCACTTGGACCACTGGCGCTGCAGCTCGTCGTGCTGCCCGCAGAAGCGCTCCACGGCCTGGCGGTCGCCCTCGAAGACACGCATCTCGCCCTTGACCACGCTCTTGTCGCTGGCCAGGTCTTTGACCATCACCACCTCGCGGAACTCCTCGACGGTGCGCGCCTCGAGGCGCGCCCGGAGCTGCCGCGGGGTCCAGGCTCGCCACGAGCGCCTGCTGGGCTTCTCGTCGGTCTTGGGCTTGTCGCTCATCATCGCTCCTGGCTGAAGAGGTGCCGCGCCGGGTTGGTCCCGGCCAGCATGGCGAAGGTTTCTTGGACGGGCATGCCTAGCAGGTCCAGCGCATGGAGCACCTTGACCACGGCGCTCCACTGCGGGAAGTACAGCGCGTCCGAGCCGAAGACGACGCGCGCCCCGTCGATGCGTCCGAGCACGGCGCACAGGGTGGGGACACTCAGACCCGAGATGTCCACCATCACGTTGTCGTTGTCGGACAGCAGGCGCTCCAGCACAGGCAGCAACGCGGCGACCTGTGCGGAGGAGCAGCCGAACATCCCCGCGTGGCTGATGACCACCGGCGTGCCGCTGTCACGCCACGGGATCGACGCGAGCGTCCCCAGGGCCGCGAATGCCCGTCCGCGGGGGTGTTTCAGCAGCCTGCTGATGCCGCCGTGTACGATCATGGGCAGCGCGGTGACCCGGCACGCAGCCATCAGGTGCTCGAGGCAGCTGCGACCGCCGGGACTGGCGACGTCGATGCCCTGGATGTTGGCGTTGACCTTGATGGCCCGCAGGGGATGCTGGGCCGTCACGCCCCGGATCTCCTCGACAGCCCGGGCCTCGCTGCCGAGGGAGACAGGGCAGTACGCGAACTCGAAGCGCGGGTCGTCGCCGTAGAGGTCGAACATCAGGCGAGCCTGCTCGGCGGGGTCGGAGCCCGGCCGGACCACGGGGATCAGCAGGCTCTTGCCGATGCCGGAGAGCGCCATCTGATCTGCCACGACCCGCGGCCCGATGTGCGCGTAGTGCTTGCGCATCATCATCGTGGACAGCTTCTTGGGGACCTCGGCGCGCTCCGTCACCGCATCGATCGCCTCGGCGTCCTCGACCCGCAGCGGCCCAGGGCGGGGAGGCCGATAGGGGGTGCCCTCGAGGCTGTGTACCCCGGGGTGCTCCGGGTTTGGCCGATAGTCGAGCTCGCAGAAGATGACCTCGTAGGGGCTGACGTGGACGTCGAACAGCGGCTGCGCGCGGCCGACCCCCTGCGCCATCGCCAAGTACGCCTCGACCCGGGACCGGGAGATCATCATCGCGGGCCGCCCTGGGCCACATGGTGAGCCCGCAGCGCTTGGCGATGGATCTTCCCACGCTCGCTGCGGGGGAGTCGGTCGATGGGATGAACGTGCCGCGGCAGCATGTAGAAGGGCAGGCTGCCCTTGAGCTCGGCGCGCACCTGGGCGGCGCTCTTGTCCCCGACGAGCACCACGTAGGCCACGAGCTCCTCGACGCCACCCAGCCCCGGCTCGCTCACCAGCACGCCGGCCTCGGCCACGCCGTCGATGGCGGTCAGCGCCTGCTCGATGTCGCCCAGCTCGAGGCGGTAGCCCATGACCTTGACCTGAGTGTCCCGCCGACCCACGAAGACATGGGTGCCATCCTCGAGGCGTCGGGCCAGATCGCCGGTGAGGTACATACGCTGGCCTGGCTGCCAGGGGTCGTCGGCGAACACCCGGGCGGTGCGCTCGGGATCGGCGAGGTAGCCGTGAGAGATGCAGACCCCGCTGACGGCGATCTCGCCGACCTCGCCGGGCGCGACCGGCTGGCGATGCTCGTCGAGCAGGTACAGCGCGGTGTTCTCGCGGGGGATGCCGATGGGGATGGTCTCGTCGGCGCTGGCCGGAGCCCGAAGCACCCGGTGGTACAGCGAGGCGCCAGTGGCCTCGGTGGGGCCGAAGAAGTTGTAGAAGGTCTTACCGGGAAAGGTGGTCATCCAGTCCCGCAGGACCTTGGCTGGGAGCGACTCGCCGCCGAAGAGCACCACGCGCATGGTCGGCAGACGGTCCGGTGCCAGCGCGCCGGTCATGGAGAGGTAGCGCAGCAACGACGAGACGCCCTTCCAGACGGTCACGCCCTGGGCCTCGGCGAAGCCCAGCAGCAGCTTGGGGAAGAGCAGGACGCGCTCGCTGGCGATGCACACGCACCCGCCCGCGCACAGGGCGCAGAAGAGGTCGAACAGCGACATGTCGAAGTAGAACGGCGCCGTGCTCAGGACGCGATCCTCGCGGGTGATCCCGATGCGCTCCACGGCCCAGGTGGCGTAGGCGTGGACGTTGCGGTGGCTGAGCATCACGCCCTTGGGGCGGCCGGTGGAGCCGGAGGTGTACAGCACGCAGGCCAGGTCATCGGGGGACCGATCCGGAGCCTCAGCGGCGGGGGCGTCACCGCCCTGGACGCCGTCGCCAGCGCTGCCGTCCACGACCAGGACCGCGGCCCCGAGCCGGACGAGGTCCTCGTCGGCGGCGAGCTGACCCGCGGTCTTGGGATCGCACAGCGCCGCCGTGGGCCGGCAGTCCTGGACCAGCTGCCGGCGCCGGGCGGGGGGGGTGCGCACCTCGAGGGGCACGTAGACCGCGCCGGCCCGCAGGGTGCCGACGATGGCCGCGAGGGTCCACACGGAGCGCTTCATGCACACCAGCACCATGTGGCCGTGACCCACACCCTGGGCGCGCAGGCGGCGGGCCACCCGGGCCGCCGCGGCGTCGAGCTCACGGTAGCTCAGCCCATCGCTGCCGTCGGTCACCGCAGGGGCGTCGGGCCGAAGGCGCGCATGACGGGCGACATGGTCGTCGAGCAGAGCCATGTCAGAGCCCGAGCAGCTTGCTGATGATCTCGGTGTTGAGCTCCACCGTACCCGAGTAGATGGTGGAGGCGGCGCTGTCGCGCAGCTCCCGCTCGATCTGGGTCTCGGTCATGTACCCGGAGGCGCCGTGGATCTGCACCGCGTCGATGGCGGCGCTGCGCAGGCTCTCGCTGGCGAAGATCTTGATGGTGGCGGCCTCGAGCGGGGCCCGGGCGCCCCGGTCCTTCATCACCGCCGCCTTGTAGACCATCAACCGACCCAGCTCCAGGTTCATCTTCATGCGCGCGATCTTGCTGGAGACCGCCTGGAACTTGCCGATCTGCTGGCCGAACTGCTTGCGCTCCTTGGCGAAGGCCACACAGGCCTCCAGGATCCGGCTGAGGGTGCCCAGGTGGCAAGCGCCGAAGACGATGCGCTCCCAGTCCATGACCTCGGTGAAGATGATGGAGCCCTGGCCCTCCTTGCCCACCAGGTTGCCCAGGGGGACGCGGCAGGCTTCGAAGATCAGCTCGGAGTTCTGCAGGGTGCGCAGCCCCATCTTCTCGAACGCGCTGCCCGAGGAGAACCCGGGCCGCTCACGCTCCACGAGGAGCATCGAGTGAGCGCCGAAGCCCTTGCGCTTGGGGTTGGTGACGGCCAGCGCCAGGATCAGGTCGGCCACGGGCCCGTTGGACACGAACATCTTGGCGCCGTCGATCACGTAGCCGTCGTCGTCTCGCACAGCCCGCGTGCGCATGGAGAAGAGGTCCGAGCCCGAGTCGGCCTCGGTGGCCCCCTGGGCCAGGATCTTCTCGCCGCTGCAGATGGACGGGAAGTGCCGCTGCTTGAGCTCGGGGGAGCCGAAGATCTCGAGGGCCCGGCCGCTGACCAGGTGAGCCAGCAGGGCATGCACCAGGCCCGAGTCGTGGCAGGCGTAGGACAGGGCCTCGATCGCGATGACCGTGGAGAGGTGGTCGTAGCCGGATCCGCCATGCTCCTCGGCGAAGGGCAGCGCACACAGGCCCAGCTCGGCACACTTGCGCCACAGCTCGTGGGGAAAAGCGGCCGCGCGGTCGCGCTCGATCAGGTCCGAGTTGAGCTCTTTCCTGGCAAACCGGGTGATCGTCTCGCGCAACTGCTCTTGCTGCGGGGTGATCGAAAGGTCCATCGTGACTGCCCTCGCCTGGCTGCCACCGTGCGGCTCGTCCCGGTCGGCCAGGACTACAGGTAGGTGCCCACGGTCCGTGAGATCGTCGTGATCGTCTCGAAGTTGTCCGGCTCGATTTCCTCGGCCGGGATGTCCACGCCGAACTCCTGCAGGATGAACGCGAGCAGGGTCATGATGCCGAAGGAATCGAGGATGCCGCTGTCGAGCAGGGAGTCGTCGGGGTCGAGGTCGGCGGCGTCGAGGTCCGGGGCGAGCTCGGTGCAGATGAAGTGTCGGATTTTGATCGCGATGCTGCTGGCGTCGACCATTCGACCATCCTGTGGCAAGAGGCATGGTTTCTGTGGATAGCACACACAGTAGACCGAAGACAAGCCACCCGGCGGAGCGGGGACCCCGCCCTATTCCCCGGGGTGGACGAGGCGCTCGATGAGCCCCATGATCTCGCGGGCGACGCGGTCGTGGCTGAAGCGGTCGAGGGCACGCCGCCTCGCCGCGGCCCCCATACGCTGCCGGAGGTCCTGGTCGTCGGCCAGCCGGCCGAGCGCATCGGACAACGCCGCGACGTCGCCCACCGGGAGCACGATGCCCGAGTCGTCGCCCAGGAGCAGCGCGGTGCCCTCAGTGAGCGTGGCTACGCAGGGCAGCTCCGCGACCATCGCCTCGATGGTGGTCAGCGGCATCCCCTCCCAGTCCGAGCACGACAGGAAGATGTCCGCCGAACCCAGCAGGTCCGGGACGTCCCGTCGGACGCCCAGCAGACGCACGCGGTCCTTCACGGCCGACGCATCGAGCAGCGCCGCCAGTTCATCAGCGCGCTCGCCCGTGCCGGCGATGGCGAAGCGCAGGCGAGGATGGCTCTCACGAAGACGCTCGGCGATGGCGAAGACGTGGTGCTGGGCCTTCTGTGCGGAGAGCCGGCCCACGTTGAGGACCACGATGTCGTCCGGGCCCGCGCCCATCGCTTCCCGCGCGGCCTGACGCTGTTCGCCGTGGCAGCGGCCGAAGCTTGTGACGTCGATGCCGTTCTGGACCACCTCACAGCGGTCGGCGGGAAGCCCTGCTCCGACGAGCTTGTCGCGGACCTCGGGCGAGACCGCGATGACCTTGTCGGCAGCCCGCATCAGTGGAGCGACCCGCGGGTACCGATTCTCGGGCCAGCCGTGGGCCACGTTCACGATCGGGATGCCTGTACCCGCGGAGGCGATGCGCGCGATCAATGTCGTCGCCAGGGAGTGAGCCACGATGGCGGCCGGCCGTTCGCGGCGAATCAACCGCGCCACCCTGACCGCCGCGACCGTGACGCCCGCCCGCACCCGGTGCAGCGGGAGGTCCTCGTAGACGATGGAGGGCTCGAGCTCTCCCTCGAGCTCGGCGGCCTGAGCCGCCACGATCACCTTGATGCCGGCCTTCGCCATCCAGTTGGAGATCATCACGACGTAGCGCTCGGCGCCGCCGATGTAGAGCGTGTCGATGATCATCATCACCGGCGAGACGAACGGCTGAACGACGGGCTGGCGCGCCCGAGCGTCGAGACGCTCGAGGAGCTGGTCGCACAGCGCGACGATCTCGGGGGAGGCAGCCTCGGCCAGCTCGCCACGCACGGAACCGCTGTGAACCCGGTCCACGAACCGGGGCTCGAAGGTGGCGCCGATATGCGCGAACACCTCGGGGAAGCAGCGGCTGGGCTCACTCGCCAGATCCTCGTACTTGACCAGCAGCATGCGGGAGTGTTGTTCGAGGCCGAGCGAGAAGAAGAAGGAGTTGCGGAGCCACCAGAACAGCAGCGCGCCTTCGTAGGCGGTGAGGTCGGGGCGATGGACCGCACGGATCGAGGCCACCACCTGATCCGGGAGGCCGCGGGTGCGCCAGCCCCACCGCTCCAGGTCTCCCTGGGCGACGGCGTCGACCACCTCGCGCTGGTGTTCCCCCCACTTCTGGACGGAGGAGCGCGCGACGTCGCCGTAGTGCCGGTAGATCCAGACGCCGCGGGAGGCGGGGAAAGCGTCCAGCACCGCGTCGGCGCGCTGGCTGTCGCAGATGGGCTTGAAGACCTGGCAGGGCGCGGGACTCGACGCCGCGAGGGCCCGCAGGACGGGGTCGTCCCGGAGCTCGAAGTCTTGGAACGCCAGCGCATTGTTCTCGTGCCAGATGCGGGTCTGCAGAGACTCCTCGAGGATCCGCATCAACATCTTGGTGCCAGAGCGCTGGCAGCCGAAGACGAACGAGATCTGCTGGGGCCGGCGCCATCCGACCCGGAGCTGCCGGAGATGCTTGGCCTGTCGATCGCGGAAAGAAGGGGCGGCCTTGCGCCACCCCTGGACACGCTCGGACACGCTCATGGAGTCACGCCGGGCTTGGAGGAGAGCTTCATGCGGGCATCCTGTTCATGGTCGGTACATACCCTTGGAGGCGCGCAGCCGCCCCCTGGGCCGCACATATTGAAACAGGCCTATAGAGCGCTGGGAGTCTGACCGATAGGTATTCTGACCGCACCCCAAGCTGTGGCTCACGCTGGTGAGACCCCAGCGCCAGACCCGCCTCAGCCGTTCGCTCCGACTCTCCTTGCTCCGAGGTACGACCTTGCACGCAGCCCCGCCGCGGCCCCAAGGCCCCGACGCCGCCGCTCCAGGCTGGGCGCCTGCTGGCCCCGGAGCCCGGATGCGCATGCGGGTCCTGCTGGTCATCACCCGGGGAGAACCTGGCGGGGCGCAGGTTCACGTCCTGGACCTCATCCGGGGCTTGCTCCACCAGGTCGACTTCTCTGTCGCTGTAGGGGACGACCCGTTCCTTCCCGAAGAGCTGTGCCGCATGGGCGTCCCGGTGCACATCCTCCCGGACCTGCGCCGCGAGGTCGCCCCCACCGCCGACCTCCGAGCTCTGGCCAGCCTGCGTGGGCTGGTCCGCGCGTTCCGGCCCCACCTGGTCCACACCCACAGCACCAAGGCGGGCCTGCTCGGCCGAGCCGCCGCGTGGAAGGAAGGCGTCACGGCCATCCACACGGCGCATGCCTGGTCCTTCTCGGACGGCCTGTCCCGGCGGCGGATCGCCTTCGCCGTCCCCGTCGAGGTCCTCGCCGGCAGAGCCACCCGGCGCTTCGTCGTGGTCAGCGAGGCGGACCGGCGCATCGCCATGCGCTACCGCGTCGCCAGCCCGGACAAGATCCGCGTCGTCCACAACGGCGTCACCGACACCGCCTGGCGCGCCACGCCGGACGCCCCAGGGGTGCCCACCGTCGTCATGGTGGCCAGGATGGCGGCGCCCAAGGACCACCTCCTGCTGCTGCGGGCCCTCGCCCGCGTCCGCGTTCCCTACCGGCTCCTCCTGGTCGGTGACGGTCCCGAACGCGCCGAGATCGAGGCGGAGCTTCGGCGGAGCGGGCTGGGGGATCGCGTGGAGCTCGCGGGTGTCTCGGACGAGGTCCCCAGGCTGCTCGCCAGCGCGCAGGTCGCCGCGCTCGTCTCGCGACAGGAGGGCTTCCCCCTGGCCATCCTCGAGGCCATGAGGGCCGCCCTTCCCGTCGTGGCCACCGACGTGGGCGGCGTCAGCGAAGCCGTCGAGGACAGGGTCACCGGCCTGCTGGTGGCGCGGGGCGACGAGGCCGGGCTCGCGGGGGCGTTCTCGCGGCTGCTCTCCGACGCGCCCCTTCGAGGGACGCTCGGCACCGCCGGACGGCGGGCCTACGAGGAACGCTTCACCGCCGCTCGCATGGTCTCCGGGACCCAGGCCGTGTACCGCGAGCTGGCGCTGGAGGGCGGGTGGCCGCCCCCCAGGAGCGCCGACGACGCGACGCCCTCCCAGGGGGGTGCCTCGTGAGCCTGTTCGGCATCGTCTACAAGCGTCGCCACCTCCAGTACGCCGTCACCGATGCGTACGCCTACCTGATCGCCCTGGAGGTGGCGTTCCAGCTGTCCCGTTTCTGGGGTGCGCCGTCCAGGCACTTCTGGGACGTGCTCCGCCAGTACACCAGCGCCTCCCTCTTCATGGTCAGCGCCACGGTGCTGATGCTGTACCTGCTGGACGGCTTCCAACGCGCGAACGACTATCGCAAGGTTTTCAACCACCTCCGCCTGTGGGCCGCCGTCGCCGGTGGCCAGGTCCTCGCCCTGGTCGCCTACGGGCTGCTCCCCCATGGCTGGTGGGGTCCTGCCATCGGGCTGGCCACCGGCCTCAGCTTGGCCCTGACGCTGTCGGCGACACGCTTCCTGCTGTGCTGGCTGAACCCCAACCCCGCGTTCCCGACCCGCACCCTGGTCGTCGGCTCCGGCCGCGCCGCCTGGATCGTCGATAGGCTCGCCCGCGAGGAGTCGAGCCAGGGCTCGGTCTACCATGTCGTGGGCTTCATCACGCCTCCGAACGGGCACCCGCGACGCAGGCGCAGCGACCACGTCGCCGACGACCTCCCCGAGGGGGTCTCGCCCCTGTCGCCCGTCCTGGGCGAGGTCGCCGACCTACCGGGGATCGTCTCTGCCCAGCGCATCGATCTCATCGTCGTGGCGGTCCGAGGGGTCCTGTCCGGCGATCTCACGGGCACCCTGCTCGAGTGCAAGACCAAGGGCGCCGCCATCGAGGAGATGCCGACCTTCTACAAGCGGCTGGCGGGCAAGGTCCCGGTGCTGCACGTATCGGACTGCTGGTTCGTCTACGGCCCCATGTTCATGCGCAAGAGCCGCATGGCGGCAGGCCTCCGCCGGCTCGCCGACGTCGCCTTCGCGCTGGCCCTGGGCTTGCCCGCGCTGCCCGTCGTCGCGCTGGCAGCGCTGGTGATCCGCCTCGAGAGCCGGGGCTCGCCCCTCTACGTCCAGGAGCGGCTGGGGAGGGACCAGCTCCCCTTCCCGATCTACAAGCTCCGCACCATGCGCCAGGACGCCGAAGCCAAGACGGGCGCCGTCTGGTCGCAAGGGTCCCAGGATCCGCGGGTCACGCGGGTGGGGGGCTTCCTCCGCCGCACCCGGATCGACGAGCTGCCCCAGCTGTACAACGTGCTCACCGGTGACATGTCCTTGGTGGGGCCGCGCCCCGAGCGCGAGCACTTCGTCAAGCTGCTCAAGGAGAAGGTCCCATTCTACGCGCTCCGCTTCGCGGTCAAGCCGGGCCTCACCGGCTGGGCGCAGGTGAACTACCGCTACGGAAACACCGACGAGGACGCCATCGAGAAGCTCCGCTTCGAGCTCTACGAGATCCAGGAGCTGACCCCCGCGCTCTACCTGCTCATCCTGCTCAAGACGGTCCAGACCGTGCTCATGCGGGCGGGCTCATAACCCGTGCGGCGGGACCACTCTGCGCCTCCGCCCGCTCCGCCAGCGCAGCCATCGGGAGGATGTCGAGCCGACCCGCGTCCCGCAGGCGCGCGGCATGGGTGAGCACCCGACGCAGCCCCTCGAGCAGCCGCACCGGATCGTCGGCCAGGTTGAGGGGATGGAGCCAGAAGTGGTTGACCCTGCGGTCGGCCACCGCGAGGTCGATGCCGGCGATCCCACGCTCCACCCGGCGGGAGATGGGGATGACGCGGCGCAGGCCGTGGTAGGGCAGGTAGGACCCCGACGCGGGGATGCACCACATGCCGTGGCCGTCGCGGAAGGGGAGCACGGTAGGCGGACAGGCCGCCCGGGCCACGTCCGCAAAGTGGGCGGCGCGCTTGACGACCACGGGTACCTGGTGGCGGTTGTACCAGGCGGGATCATGACCGCGCCAGCAGGTGAAGCCGTGGCGCGCGAGCACCTCGCCGAAGCCAGCGCTGTTGCGCGGGTAGACGAAGGACCGCATCGTGATGCCCAGCTCCGCAGCAGCAGACACGCAGTGCTCGATCTCGGTCTCGGCGGTGCGGCAGGAACACCCAGCATCTCCGAAGATGGGGTGGGAGAAGCTGTGGCAGCCGATCTCCTGCCCAGCGTCGCGGAGCTGGACCACCAGGCTGCGGGCGTAGAACTCAGGGTAGGCGGCCTCGTCGCCCTCGGGCACACCGGCGAGCCAGGGTTCCTTGCGCCAGGTGTGTCGGGGAGGGACGAGACCCGGGTGCAGGCACCCGCACCGGGACGCGGCGCTGCCCAGGAACAGGTGCCCGACCGTGGCCCAGGTGGCGACGATCCCGAGATCGACCAGGGTCTGGAGGAGTCCGGGGAACACCTCCCGCCGGATCACCCTGGACGCCATGAGGAGCGGGCTGGGATCGTCGGTGAGATCGCGCGAGCCCCAGGCCAGCTCGAAATCGAGACTCAAGGTGAAGACGCCGCGATCGAATTGGAGAGACACTACGCGTGGTATCCTTGCTCGGGTCCGCGCTCACGAAACTCTTGTACCTATATCCGGTGGACTCTTGACTGAACCTACTTCCCACAAACCTGCACTGGGTCTGGACCTCGACGCCCTGCGCACGGCGGTCCGTGCGTACTGGTCCACTGTGCTGGTCTTCTTCGCCACCGTAGTGCTGATGGCCGCGGTGGGGACCTGGCTGACGACCCCAAAGTACAGCGCCGTGGCCCTCATCCACTTGATGCCACGGGCGGGGCTCGAGGTCGCCGTCGAAGAGGTCGTGCGCAACGACGTCGGTGGCTACCTCGAGGGCCAGCAACGTGCGCGGACGCAGATCCAGATCATCTTGAGCCGGAGCGTGCTCGAGCAGGTCCTCGAGCACTACGCCGACCTCGGCTACGGCGATGAGTTCCCCGAAGGCCCGGACGCCGCGTACGCGCTGTCCCGGACCCTGGCGGTCCAACCCCGGGAGAACACCCAGCTCGTCGAGATCGGTGTGGAGCACAAGGATCCCGAGCGCGCCGCCATCCTCGCGAACCTGATCGCGGAGGCCTACTCCTCGTTCAACCTCGACTCCCGCACCTACGCCGCCCGGGACAGCAAGGGGTGGATCGACACACGCATCCAGGGCGCCCGCGCAGAGCTCGACGACGCGAGTGACGCGGCGATCGCATTCCGGCAGGAGCACGATCTGGTGGACATCGAGGAGGGGGTGAACGGCATCACCGCGCGGCTGAACTCCCTGCAGGCGGCCCTGGGAGAGGCGACCACTCAGCGGGTGCTCCTCCAGAGCGAGCTCGACAACTACCAGCGCCTGCTGAACCGCGGGGAGTTCCTGGTGCTGGCGGGCATGTTCCCCACGGACCCGACCCTGGACACCATGTCCAGGGAGCGCGCCTCCATCGTCGTGGAGTCCGCCGATGTGCTCGCGCGCTACGGCGCCCAGCACCCCGAGCACCAGCGCGCGGTCGAGCGCATGGCGCGGGTCGACGCCTTGCTGGACGAGGCGGTCCGCCGCAACATCGATGGCGTGCGCTCCCAAGTCAGGACCCACGCGCGCCAGGAGGAGAAGATCGAGAGCGAGCTGCAGGAGGTGAAGGTCGAGCTCCTCGCGCGGCAGCGCTACCAGCAGGAGTACGAAGCGCTCAAGTTCGACGAGCAGCGCAGCCGGGGGCTGTACGACTCCCTCAAGGCCCGCGTCACCGAGGTCGATCTCCAGGCGCACTCCGAGCTCAATGACGTCCGCATCGTCGACTACGCCGTCGCCCCCACCCGGCCCAGCAGCCCCAAGCTGCCGCTGAACCTGGCCGTCGCCATGATGGTCGGGGCCTTCGGCGGGCTCGGCCTGGCCATGGTGCGGTACCACCTCGCCCGCGGGCAGGCCCCCGCTGCGGTCGCGAGCTCGGGGCCTCCGGCCTCGCCCCCTCCGGCCCCAGGCCCCCCGGCTCCAGCGCCACCACCACCTCCCGCCACCGTCGAGGTGAGCACACGGGGATGACGGCAGGCCGCGCCAACCCCCTGATCACCAGCTCTCCCGCTTGGCTCGGCGGGTTCGTCGGGCTCGCGATCGCGCTGCGCCCGACCCTGGTGGTGCTGGGGATCGCGGCCGTGGGCGTCGCCCTGGTCGGGCTGGTGTTCCCGACCTCCCTGGTGGGGCTGATGTTCGTGGCGGTGTTGTTCGATCGGCTCGGGGTCACGGGCATGAACGTGGCGTCGTTCCCCATCACCGCCTCCAAGCTGTCCGTCCTGGGTGGGCTCGGGCTCTGGGGCGTGAGGGCTGGGCTCGGGGGCGGCCCGCTGCTGCGCTGGCATCCGGCGCTCTGGGCGCTCTCGGGCATCGTCGTGATGACGGCGGTCTCGGTCGCCTTCCACGACTGCATGGCGTCGGGCAAGTACACGCTGTTCGGGCTCGGGATGATGACGGTGCTCGTCGCCTTCGTCTACACCGTCCTGGCGGAGGCGCCTCTCCAGGGCCTGTTCCGCTTCCTCGCGGCGGCCCTGATCGCGGTCTGCCTGCTGTCGCTGGCTCCCAGCAGCGGCGGTCGCGCGTCGGGCACCCTCGGTGATCCCAACGAGTGGGGCACGATGGTGCTGCTGCTCACCCCGACCATCCTGGGGGGGCTCGCCGAGGATCGCTACGCCCTGGCGAGACCCCTACGGGTCGCCCTCTTCCTGCTCTTTCCGCTGGTGGTCATGCGCACCGGGTCGCGCTCGGCCTTCGTGGTGGGCCTGGTGATCCTGCCCGCCTGTGTGTACCTGCTCCGCCGGCACCGGGGTGAGCTGGCGGCGGGCATCACGCTGGCCGCCATCGCGGCCCCGTTCGCCATCGGCCTGAGCGCCACCATCGAGCGGATCCAGAAGCTCCTGGGCAACCTCCAAGGGACGGCCGTGATCCCCGACACCAGCCTGGATGAGCGCACCGAACTCTTCCGACAGGGGTGGGACCTCTTCGTCGAGAGCTGGCTGGTGGGCGCGGGCCCGGGGACCTTCCCCGAGGCGACCGGCTTTCTGTCCACCATGGGTGAGCTCCGGCCCGCCCACAACAGCTATATGGAGATCGTGTGCGAGCAGGGCGTGCTCGGCATGGTCCCCTTCGTCATCCTCGCAGTGGTCGTCGCGCACACCCTCCGACGCGCCTACCAGACCGCGCAGGACGAGACCTCGCGCAGCCGCGTGCTGGGCGTCTCGTTCGGCCTGATCGCGGTCGTGCTGATGGCGGGGACCCTCGGCCTGCTGACCTTCTCCATGGCATTTCTCGCGCTCGGGCTGGCGCTCGCGGTCGCCGCGCAGGCCCAAGGAACCCATGTCCGGACCTCCTGAACCCACCCGAAAGCAGGGCGGCAACCTCAAGTCCCTGGGGCTGATCCAGGTGTTCCGCCTGGCGTCGGGCTTCGCCATCAACATCCTGCTGATGCGCGGCCTGGGCGTCGAAGGCTTCGGCGTCTACGGCTTCGTGCTCATCCTCGTGGGCCTGGCCTCCTTCGGCACCTCCCTGGGCATGGACCGCTTCATCAAGCGTGAGATCGCCCGCAAGCCCGAGCTCACCGGCCGCTACGTCTCCACCGCCATCGCGGCCACGCTGCTGCTGTCGGCCATCACCTTCGTCCTGATCGTCGGGTGGGTGTGGGTGTCCGACGGGCGGCCCTACGTGGCGCTGGCCGCCGGGCTGGCGGCGGTGGCCCAGAGCCTGCGCACCCTGACCCTCACCCCCGTCGCGGCCTTCCACGGCGTGCGGCGCATGAACCTCGGCGTCCTGGGCGAGGGGGTCGGGCGCACCGTGCTGGTGGCCGCCACCGGGGTCTTCATCTTCCTGGGCCTGGGGGTCGTGGCCGTGTTCGTGGCCCAGGTCATGGACACCGCGGTGACCCTCGCGATCATCTGGTGGACCTACCGCAAGCACATCAACACCGAGCGGCTCTCCACCTCCTGGGCCGAGATGGTGAAGCTGCTGCGCGAGTCCCTGCCCTTTGGCCTCAACAACCTGTTCGTGAGCATCTACCTGAGCGTCGACGTGCTGCTCATCGGCGAGCTGCGGGGCGACCACGAGGTCGGCCTGTACCGCGGCGCCGTCATGCTGCTCAGCCTCTTCCCCATCGTGGCGGACCTGATCTCCACCGGGCTGTACCCCAAGATGGCCCGTCACCTGGGAGACAAGGAGGCCGCGGGGCAGGAGCTGCACCAAGCCACACGGGTGCTGCTGGCGGTGAGCGTGCCGGCCGCTGTGGGGGGCATGCTCGTCGCCTATCCGCTGCTGGTGTTCATCGGCGGCGAGGCCTACGGGGCCAGCGCGGTGCTGTTCGCCGTGATGGTGCCGCTGCTGCCCATGCGGTATCTCGACAACTGCTACGGGATGGTACTGCAGACCCTGAACCGTCCGGGGGATCAGACCCGGGGCTCCCTGCTGGCCACCGTGGTCAACGTCACGGCCTGCGCTCTGCTCATCCCCAAGTACGGCGCCCTCGCCGCGGCCGGCACCACGGTGCTGACCGAGGTGGTCCTGCTGGCCTTCCTGAGCTGGCGCGTGGCGCCCCTCGTCGTGCGGCCCAGCCTGCTGGGGACCCTCGTGCGCGTCGGCGTGCCCGTCACGGGCATGGCCGCGGTCATCCACTTCATGCCCGAGATCCACGTCCTGCTCACCATCGCCGTCGGCGGTGCGGTCTACGCCGGGATCGGGCTGGCCACCGGGGCGTGGCACCCGCGGGACATCCGCTACCTCAAGAAGGTGTAGCTTGAACATCGTCCAGGTCATCCCCTCCCTCTCCGTCGGTGGAGCCGAGCGCGTCGCCGCGCTGCTGGCCCTCGCCCAGCACCGTGCGGGAGATCAGGTCTCCCTCGTGTCCCTGTTCGACGCCGAGGGCTCCTGGATCGAGGACGAGCTGCGCGAGCTGGGCGTGCCCCTTCGCTTCCAAGGCAAGCGCCCTGGGCTCGACCTGCGGGTGATCCCCCGCCTGGCGCGGACCCTCCGGGAGCTGGCTCCCGACGTGATCCACACCCACCTCCACGTCCTCAAGTACGTGGTCGCCGCGCGTCGCCTCGCGCGGTGCAGGGCCCCCGTGGTCCACACGGTCCACAACATGGCCGACCGCGAAGCCGAGGGCTTCGATCTCACCCTCAGCCGTGTCGCCTTCCGCCGCAGCGTGGTGCCGGTGGCCATCGGTGACGAGGTGGCCCGGAGCATCGGCGAGCTGTACGGCGTCGAGCCCCGGTGGACCGTGCCCAACGGCATCGTGGTCGCCGACTTCGCCCCACGCCCGGGGGTGCGACAGGCCACCCGCGAGGCCCTGGGGATCGGGCCGGATGTGCCCGTCCTGATCACCGCAGGCCGCCTGAACACCCAGAAGAACCACGCCGGCATGCTGCAGGCCTTCGCGGACCCGCGCCTGACGGAGGCGGGGGCGCTGCTCCTGATCGCCGGTGATGGCGATCTGCGCGCCGATCTCGAGGCCCAGGCCGCGACCCTGAGCCTGGGGGATCGGGTGCGCTTCCTGGGGGTGGTGGCCAACCTGCCCGATCTCCTCGCGGCGGCGGACGCCTTCGTCCTGTCCTCCGGCTGGGAGGGCTACCCCCTGGTGATCATGGAGGCCATGGCGGCGGGCAAGCCCATCGTGTCCACCTCGGTGGGGTGCCTCTCCGAGCTGGTGTCTCCGGCCACGGGTGCCCTCGTGGAGCCCGGCGACATGCAGGGGCTGGCCGACGCCCTGGCCGCGCTCACGGCCGATCCCGTCCGCGCTCGCGTCATGGGCGAGGCCGGGGCCGCGGTCGCCGCCGAGCGCTTCGACGTGTCCACCATGGCGCGGGCCTACCACGCACTGTACGAGGCGGAGCTCGCGGGCGGAAACAGACGCCGATGTTGCGGGTTAGCAGGACGCCGAGGAGCGAGTTCATGAGGAACCCTGTCGTTGTCGCGCTGGTCGCTGTGCTGCTGCTGCTGGTGTCGAGCATCGCAGTGGCCGAGGATGCGCCCGAGTACCTCTACCAGATCGGGCCCGGCGACATCCTCTCCATCCAGGTCTACGGCGAGGACGACCTGAGCGACCAGTACTCGGTCTCGACCAATGGTGAGCTCGACTTTCCGCTCATCGGCATGCTCTTTGTCCAGGGGCGCACCGCCACCGAGGTCGGCAAGGTGCTCCGCAGGCGGCTCATGCAGGGCTACCTCATGAACCCCCACGTGACGGTCACGATCTCCACCTTCGCCAGCCAACCGGTGCAGGTCCACGGCGCGGTGGCCAAGCCGGGGACGTACTTCCTGCAGGGACCCACCACCGTGCTCCAGATGCTGAGCCTGGCGGGCGGAGCCTCCGGCGAGGGGATGGACGAGGTCCGGATCACCCGGGGCGGTGAGGGCGGAGAGACCATCGTGGTCTCCTCCCAGCAGCTCCTGGTGCAGGGGCCCGGTGCCGTGATGCTGGCCGCCGGCGACGTCGTCTTCGTGCCGCAGTCCCTGGTCTCCATCATGGGGCTGGTGGGCAAGCCCGGAGAGATCACCTTCCGCGAGGGGCTCACCCTGTCCAGCGCCCTCGCGGCCGCAGGGGGCGCGCTGCCCACGGCCAGCCTCCGCAAGGTCCACGTGCTCCGGGACGACATCCGCATCCAGGTCAACGTCCGGAAGATCCTCGACGGCAAGCAGAGCGACTTCCTCTTGCTCGCCGGTGACCGGGTGATCGTCAAGCAGTCTGTGTTCTGATGCACGCAGTCCGGCCCCGCCCTGCCAGGCTCGTTCTCGGCGCGGTCGCGGCGCTCGCTGCCATCGGCGGTTGCACCGAGGTCCCGGCCCGCACCGAGGCGCCCCTCGCTGTCTCGAAGACCGCCGCGCCCGACCCGGAGCCCGCCTCCACCCCCAAGGTCCGTCCCCCCTTCTACGGCTTCTGGGGCTTGAACGGCCACGTGTCGCCCGAAGGCTTCGCGGACCTGCAGGATCGCCTGGGCATCACAGGGTTCCAGGTCGCCCACTCGGGCACCGAGTGGACGGTCGAGACGCTCCTGCCGATGGTCCGGGACGCCGGCCTCAGGGTCACACTCCGGATGACCGACGATCACCAGCCCTCCACCGAGGATGGAGACTTCAGCCTCCCCAAGTGGAAGGAGCAGGTCTCGGGCTGGCGCGACTCTGGCGTCCAGGAGTTCATCGACGACGGCACCCTCGCCGGCCACATGCTCCTGGACGACATCACCAACTTCGAGGGCCGCGATCCCGACGCCGCGGACCTCGAGGAGATGGCCCGCTACAGCAAGGAGCTGATGCCGGGCCTGATGACCTTCGTGCGCCAGAAGGCCACGTGGATGCCCACACCCGAGGGTGGGAGGTACGTCCACGTCGACGCCGCGGTCAACCAGTACGAGGCCAAGGAGGGCCTGGTCGACGTCTACGCCACCGTCCAGGCGGACCGCGCCGCCGCGCTGGGGTTGGGCGTCATCAATGGGCTCAACATCGCCGACGGCGGGGATGGGTCCGCGGGTCGGCCGGGCTGGCGTCCCGGGCACTACCCCATGACCGCCGAAGAGATCACGGCCTACGGGACCGTCCTGGCCCAGGTGCCATCCTGCGGCATGTTCCTGAACTGGGAGTACGACGCCCAGGAGCAGTGGTCCGACGGCACCATCGGCGCGGAGTACTTCGACCAGCCCGAGCTGCAGGCCGCGCTGGCCGAGCTGGCCGCGCTGTTCGCCACCCACCCACCTGTGGCGCTGCTCCAGGACGCCCCCACCCCCTGAGGGCGCAGGCCGACCGGGCGGAGCCCGATCAGCCCCCCGTCGTGGAGGTCACCACGATGGAGTCGGCGCCGACCACCTCGCCCTGGAGGTCGGTGGCCACCAGGGTCAGCTCGTTCGGGCCGGCCTCGAGGGGCACCACCACTCTCCAGGTCGTCCCGTCGAGCCAGGTGATCTCCAAGGGATCGGTCCCGCTGTCCAGCGCGATCCCGCGGACGTCGATCCACGCGTCACCCTCGAGGGCCACCTCCTCCGTGCTCACCTCGAGCTCCCCTCCCCCACCCGACGTGATGCGGAAAGCCAGCGTGGGGTAGAGCGCCCCCACCCCCTCGGAAGAGCCGTTCAGCACCCAGTCCGCCCGGTCGTCGATGAACTGACAGCTGGCCTCGAAGCCCTGCTCGGGCAGCAGCTCGGCGAGCTGGTCGCACCAGGGCGCCAGGTACTCCACGTTGTAGGCCCGATCGATGATGTCCTGCAGATGCCCGTAGTAGGACCGTGCGTAGGCCGGCTCCTCGAGCAGCTGCTCCAGGTCGCCGTTGCCCACCACCGCCATCGTGGAGCTCCCGAAGAAGTCCAGATCGTGGGGGAAGTACAGCATCCGGCCATCCTCGGGCCGGAGGTAGAACTGCGCGTTGTGCTGGCTCCCGACGCCGCCGTACTGGTCCGTCGCACCGCTCAGGGTGGCGAAGGCGAAGGCGCGCAGCCACTGCTCCACGTCGATCACACCGTCCACCACGTCCAGGAACTCCGATCCCGAGAGCCCCAGGGCCCAACACAGCTGCATAAGATCGTCGTAGTCGTCCTCGCGCTCGTTGTTCTTGATCAGGTAGTTCCAGCGGTAGGCTTCCTTGTCCTCGCCCAGATCGGTGAGCGAGGTGCCGATCACCAGGTCGGGCAGGGGCAGCTTCGAGCCCTCGGCCGTGCCGTCGTCGGTGGTGTACGGGTAGTAGATGAGCTCGTACTCGAAGCGGGTGCCGCTGTCGCCGTCGGCGAACTGGGAGGCGAGCACCAGGTCGCTGAAGCGGTCGAGCTGCAGCTCGGCCGACCCGGTGTACTCCGACCGTGGAGCGACGAGCTGGGCCAGATCGTTGTACTCCCCCGAGACCGAGCCAGCGTGGGTCATCACCAGGTTCAGCAGCAGCTCGCGCTGGCCGAAGTTCACGCCCTCGGAACGGTCGATGAGCACGCTGGAGTGGCTGCCCCGGAAGGGCTGCTCGTCGTGGAAGCCGACGCCGTAGCCCAGGCGCAGCTCCGAGGGCCGGCCCCGCTCGCTGCCCTTGGCCCGCGCACCCACATCGTAGAACACCTCAGCCTCGTCGTAGACCACCGTCGCCCCGACCAGGTCGTCGCTCATCAGGTTCACCTCCTCGTGCAGCCAGTCCGAGTCGGCCCCCGTCATGATGAGGCGGAAGTTGTGCAGGCCGTTGCTCGCCGCCTGGCCGTCGTCGACCATGAACAGGGCCCGGGAGTCCGGGCCGGCCGCGGGGAAGGTGGAGTGGACGCCCAGGCCGTCCTCGGCCTCGACGTAGAGCTGAACGATGGCGCCGGCGGCCTGGCCTTCCAGCTCGGCCCCCCAGCGACCCGGCGCCTCCTCGCCCATGGCCAGGCCCCCAAAGGGCGCTCCGTCCACCGAGGACCACAGGGTCACCGCCTCCACCCCGTCGGGATCGTCCACGGTGATGGAGACGTACACGGGCTCGTAGGGCGCCGGCACGGGCGCGTCGTGGCGAAGGCCTGAGAAGGTCGGGCCGATGTTGTCCACCAGCGTCGAGTTGGGCGCGCCCGGCGTGCCCGATCGCTCGGGCTGCTCCACCAGCGTCGTGCGCGGCAGGCGGTTGAAGTAGAGCCTGGAGTGAACCTGGTTGCTGCCCGAGACCCACTTGGCCCTGAACGAGATGGCGTACTCCCGGGCTCCGATGGGCTCGAGCAGGGTGGTCTCGACGTGGTTGTGCATGTGCCCGGTGGGGCCCGTGGCCACCAGGCGCAGCACCGGGTTGCCGGGATCATCGGGGTCGGGCACGACCTCGCTGTGGCGGTGGTTGCCCAGCAGGCGCCAGCGCTCGCTGCCGGCGTCGAAGCCCCCGTCCTGGAGTAGCTCCACCGGAGCTACACCCGGGTCCTGGATCACGCTGATGTCGTCGATGAGCACCTCGCCGGCGTCGAGCAGGCCCAGCACGAGCTCCTCCCACACGCCGTCAGGGCCCACGGCGCTGGACTCGGCCACGCCGCGGTAGCTGTACGGGACCCACTCCGAGCGGGGGCTCTCGTCGCTCGCAGCCCAGGCCTCGGCTACCGCGTTGTCGGCCCAGGGGTCGCGCAGCTCCAGGCTCGCCCCTCCGCCGTCGGCCGCCACGGGCCAGCGCCCCCCGTCGAAGTACCGCAGCTCGTCCGCCGGATTGCCGACGGCGTCCAGCAACAGGATCCGGTCGCCACCGTTGCCCAGGCGGCCCGAGAAGTCACCCACCACGGCGATGTCCGGGTGCTCGGCGCTCAGGGCCGCCGCGTCACCGGCGATCACCAGGTAGCCGTCCGGCCCCAGCACCGTACCCGCTGGGATCTCGTAGACCACAGCGTCGACGAGCTGCCAGCCGCTCAGGTCCACCTCCTGGTCGCCCCGGTTGTACAGCTCGATCCACTCCTCGGTCCGCGCCGTGACGGGCTCGCCCTGCCGCGAGACCGGGGCGCGATGGTACTGGATCTCGTTGATCACCACGTCTTCGGTCACGTCGATGATGTTCGGCTCCCCCGGCGTGGCCTCCCGGGGCACGCGCCAGGGGCCGCCGTCGCTGGCGCGGCCCCGGAGCCCCGCCCCCACCCTCACCGCGTCCAGCAGCGTGGCGCCGTCGGCCGCGTACAGGAAGAGCAGATCGCCCTCTTCGAGGTCGAGTTCCAGCGGGTCGATGGCCAGCAGCTCTCCCGGTCCGAGCGGCTCGGCAGGGAGCACCAGCTCGCCGCCCGACGACGAGGCCAGCACCAGGCCCTCGCTGTCCTGGACCCTCTGGCTGACGTTGAGCAGCTCCACCCAGCTCGGCGCGGTCGCAGCGGGCGCCAGCTCGTTCATGACGAAGCTGGGCTCGACGGTCGCCGCCCAGGTCTCGGCGGTCAGCGCACAGCCGAAGCTCATGTCCTGGTCGTCGAGCCCCGCCTGGTGGACCTCGACTGCCAGCACGTTGAGCCCGTACATCAGCGCCTCAGCGGAGATGTCGGCCGAGATGGAGGAGGCCTCCGCCACCGGGGAGGCGGCCAGGGTCGCCGCGTCCACCGGACCGTCGGGCATGTTCTCCCGGAGCACCTCCACGCCGTTGAGCCAGAACACCGCGCCGTCGTCCAGGACGCAGTCGAGGTGGAGATCGGTGAAGGCCGGATCACCGTCGAAGGTGAACGTGGTGCGGAAGGTGATCGTGGTGGGGATCGTGGACAGCTCCATGGTCCCGCGCGGCGCGATCAGGGGCTCGACGGACCGGAAGAGCGCGTAGGTGTTCTCGACGTTCGTCACCGAGTTGGAGTCGAAGGTGTCGGCCCAGACGTAGCTCGCGGCGTCGCTGAACCAGCCGCTGACGGAGCCGCCCCAGGGGCTCGATCCGTGGGCGGCCTCCACCGACGGGGGAGCCCAGGACCCATCGGCCTCGGCGTCCTCGATGAGGATCACGAGGGCCTCCTCGGTCGGCGGCGGATTGGCGGGCAAGGCGCCGGGGCAGTCGTCGCGGGGGCCGAGGACCCACTCGAAGGCCCAGGCGTCCGTCCCTACGACGTCGTCGGGCAGCTCCACCTCAGCGATGGTCATCTGGGGGCTGCCGGAGTCCCCGGAGGCCTCCCAGGCGGCGAGGTACAGGTGGTCCCACGGCGTCAGCTCGAGCTCGAGCTCCTCCACCGTCGTCCAGCTGCCGTCGGAGTCCTGACCGACCAGGCGGAGATCGCTGCCATCGGCCTGGCCCAGGTAGAGCGAGAAGTAGTTGTCCGCCGTCGCCCAGGCCGTCGCCACGGCGTCCTCCAGGGTCCCTCCGGCGTAGAAGACGGCCTGGCCGCTCTCCCACCCGCTGTCGTCATGGTCCGGCTCGGCCCAGCCTTCGGCGGGGTAGTCCCCCGAGACGTCGTAGCTCCAGGTGGCCTGCTCCAGCACCAGCTCCCGGGTGGTCGGGGGCAGCAGGGGGTCCAGGAGGTTCGAGGCGCCAGGCGTCCCGCCAGCTTCGGCGCTGATCGTCCAGTTCTCGGCGTGGTCGCTGGCGGCGTCGGGGTCGACCTTGGCCAGCGTGACCCCCGACCCGTCGGCCTGGACCGGCCAGGGTTCGTCCTCGCCATAGGCCACCGTGTCGATCAGGCGACCGCTGTTGTTGCGCAGATCGATCCGCTCGCCGCCGTTGGAGAGCGTGCCGTCGAAGGGCCCCAGGGCGTCCGGGAACCCCGCCTGCTCCTCCATGAGGGCCGGATCCGCGGCCACCACCAGGAAGCCACCGGCGGGCATGACGGTCCCGTCACGGAAGGCGTAGGTCACCCCACCCGACAGGGACCAGCCCGACAGGTCCATGTCCAGGACCATGGGGTTGTGCAGCTCGATCCACTCGAGGTCATCGTCCACGCGCGGGTGGTAGAGGATCTCGTTGAAGGTGATGGAGCCCGGAGCCTCCTGCTCCTGGCGCAGCCAAGGCGCGGTCTGGGACGGGATGGTCTCGAGGCCGCTGTCGGTCTCCTCGTCGCTGTCCTTCTCGACCGGCTCGGATGGGTCTACCGCAGACAGCACGCCTGGACGGCACCCAGCGAGGCCCACTCCCAGGGCGACAGCGGCAGTCGTCAGCCACAGGGCGATGGCAGCGGGGCCCTCCGGGCGCGGGGCGACGGGCGTTGGCAAGGGATCTCCTCCAGGTCGGACGACGGCGGCGCCTCCATCATAGAAGACCGCCGCGTCGATGACATGCCCCCGGAGGAGGATGGCGCTGCGAAGCCTGGCGACGTCGTCCCGCGACCGATCCCTGGAGGGGGGACGTCCGGGGCGGAGCGGGCCCTGAGGGGGTGGGGTGGGCGGGCTGGAGCCGCGGCGAGTGAACGCCGCCGGCCGTGATAGGCTCACCCTCGAGGACCACCATGATCGTCACCCGCCTGCTGCCCCTATCGCTCGTGCTGGCAACCGCCTGCCCAACGGGGCTCAACCCGAAGCCCGACACGGGCTACGACACCGGCGAAGCCGACGCCGACACAGACACAGACGCAGACACGGACACAGACAACTGGCCCTCGGGAGACCCGACCCTCAGCTGGGCCGACGATCTCTCCAGCGGCACGGCGGTCGACCTGGACTGGGCCGACCGATCCACGGTGGCGTGCTGGCCGGGCACCGAAGACCTGAACTTCAACGGCAACCACGTGTTCTTCGAGATCAGCCAGGGCGCCGATCACGATCTCTACCTGCGGGTCACGCCCGAGAGCGGCGTGGACGTCAGCCTGTACGCCATGGAGTTCGAGGGCAGCGTCCAGACGCCGCCCGACGTCAGCACCTGCCTGTCCTGCGAGGCCTCCGCCGACTGGACCGACGACTCCAATCCCGGCGCGAGGGAAGAGGTCTACCTCTCGGGCTACAACCCCTACCAGGTGCTCATCGCCGTGGCCGGAGCCAACCACGCCGACTCCGGCGGCTTCACCCTCGAGGTGTGGGACGTCGAGAACCCCTGGTAGCGCCGGGCTCCTGCCGCTGACGACGGCGGCAGGGGCGACGAGCATGGCGACAAGCCCCGGGCCCACGGGCGGTGCCGCCGCACTGGCAGTTCTCGCTACGAGCCGAGACAGCATCGCGCCCCGAAGCTGGGTAGCTTGGGGGCGGATGTCGCATCCACCTCATCGAACCCTCACCCCCGCTGGTCCAAGATGGGCACTCGACGCTCCCTTGCTTTCGCTGTGACTCTCATCGGGGCGTGGGGATGTGCGTGCGACACCGCCGACAGCTCCGGCACCCCCTCGGACACGCCAGGAGCCCACGACACGGCGGGCACGGGCGAAACCGGCGCAACCGGCGAAACCGGCGAAACCGGCGACACAGCCGAGCCTCCCCCCCCGAGCCTCGGCCTGCGCGGCCTGTTGTCGGCGCAGGACTGGAGCCGGGAGGCGGCTCCCCACGGCGAAGGAGCCGGCCAGTACCGGATCATCGTGCTGCAGGAGTCGATGGCCAGCATCCTGGCCGAGGTCCGGGAGTCGAACCCGGACGCGCGCATCCTGGCCTACCAGAAGGTGGGGGGCATGCGTGCCGACGGCGGCGACAACCCGTCCACCGGCGTTCGAGTCCACGAGGCCGACGGCAGCCACGAGGAGTGGTTCCTGCACGACGCCGCGGGCGGCCGACTCATCTACTGCGACTACCCCGAGGTGTGGGCGGCCGACATCGGCGATCCCGGCTACCAGCAGCGCTGGCTCGCCAACGTACGCGAGCGACTCCTTCGCGATGGGTTCGACGGCGTGATGATGGACGACGTCAACACCTTCCCCGGCCACTGCCTCGGCTCGCTGGGCACACCCATCGCCGAGTACGACACCGACGAGGCCTATGGCGACGCTGTGGTCGCGTTCATGGAGGCGGTGGGGCCAGCGCTCATGGACGCTGACCTGCTCGTCGCGCCCAACATCGCGATGAACCCGTGGGAGGATGTGATGCGGACCCAGGCGCTGGCCATCGCGCCGCACACCACACACGTCACCCGCGAGTATTGGATGCGGTGGGACGACTCGGAGAACTTCACGGGCCCCAACTGGGACAGCACACTCACGCTCTACGAAGACGTGGAGGCGCTCGGGGTGGGCTTCCTGGCGCTCACCTACGGCCCAGGCCACGAAGGCGTGCTGCAGGGGCAGCGCTACGGGCGGGCCAGCTTCCTGCTCGCGTGGGATGGTGTGGCGGACTCCGCCTGGGGCTACCAGGACGAGCAGATCGACCCCTGGACGGCCGAGTGGGCCATCGACCCCGGGCTGCCGACGGAGAGCCGCCGAGCGGACGGCGTCGGCTGGCGACGGGCCTACACCGGGGGCACGGTGCTCGTGAACGCCGATGAGTCGGCAGAGCAGACCTTCTCCCTCGACCGCCCCCACATCGACGGCGACGGGAACCGGGTATCGGAGGTCACGCTGCAGCCGGGCCAAGCGATGGTGCTGGTCCACGCGGAATAGGCCGACGGTCGGATGACCCATGCGAGGACATCGACCTCCGGAACGACTGCGAGTCCACGTCTTCTGCCAAGAACCGTACGGCCCGCCGTTGGGGGGCGGGCGCGAAGGGTGGGGTGGTGTGCGGTCCGGCGGACCGGGTGGGGTCCTACAGA
>CALDOK010000211.1 GCA_937912125.1 uncultured Pseudomonadota bacterium | reverse complement strand
TACTCTGCGTAGGCCAGCGCGCTGCCGGGCTCCTCTCTCCAGTCCGGGTGCAGCAGGTCCTGGCCTGGCAGCCCATGGGGCGCCTGCGCGCCCCCACGTGCCAGCAGCGTGGGCAGCAGATCCACCAGCTCCACGGGCTGCTCCACCACGCGCAAGTGCCCCTCCAAGCCCCCGATGAAGGCCAGGGGCACATGCACGGTGCGGTCCGCGATGCGGTCGCTCCACAGCAGCTCGCTCTCATCGGCCAGGGTCCCGCCCAGCTCAGCGATGGACATGCCGTGCAGGCCCGCGAGCACCACCGTCCGTGGCCGCTCGGAGGGCAGCTGCGCCAGCCTGTGGCGCAACGCCAGGCCCAGCCGGGACGCCTCCCTGCTGGCGACGGTGAGCAGCTCGGACCGCTGCCGCTCGTGGTCCACCTCGCCTCCTGCCAGCGCGTCCCACACGGCGGGCTCCCCAGCCTGCTGTCCTACCAACGGCGTACACGGCGGCCGACGGGGCGTCAGACGCTCCTGGGCATGCCCGCGGGCCGGGCCGGGGCTTGGCGCGTGGGGGCCCAAGCGCGCCCAGTCCCGGGCGCTGGGGTCGAGCTCCATCAACAGCTCCGGCCGCCGCGGCAGGTCCAGGTCACCGAGCTGAAGCACCAGCAGCCGCGGTGACACATCCTCGCTGTACCACCATGCGTCGAGGGGGCCCTCGAGGGTGTCCCACGCCGTGGCTCCCGGCTCGAGGGGCAGCGCGAGATCGAAGGCCTCGGCGAAGCCGGGGACCGGCCCGAGGGAGTGAACCAGGGCGCTGCGGTAGCCGTAGTGCCGGAGCACGCCGGGCAGGCTATCGACCTCCGCCGGCAGCCGATGACACCAGACCTCGTCCAGATCGGAGCCCTCATCCCGCCGCACGCTGCCGCAGATGGGCACGGCCGACGGGTAGCGCCCTGTGAGCAGGGAGCCCATGCTGGCCACCGGATCGGGGGACTGTGCGTAGGCCGCCTGGGCCACCAGAGAGAGATCGTCGGCGAAGGGCGCCAGGAAGGCGGCCTCGGCCCCCGACTCACCAGGCAGGTCTGCGCGCAGGCCCGACACCAGCACGACCACCAGATCGGGCTGGAGGGGACCAACGGGAACCACCGCGGCCTCGAGCACGACAGCACTGGGCGGCTCGACGGTGGGGTCGGGAACGCAGCCCAGCAGCGCCAGGGCGAGGAACGGTCCCAGCGATCAGTCCTCCCAGATCACCTTCTGGCCCATGGCGTACCAGCCCTCGTGCTTGGGAACATACATCTTCTCGATGATGGGGCGCCGGATCTTCTGGGTGGGCGTGAGCTGACCATCGGCGATGGTCCAGCGATCCTTGGCGATCACCAGGAAGCCCAGGCGCTCGTAGGAGGCCAGCTGACCGTTGATCTTGACGAGCAGCGCGTCGAGCTCGGCGGTGATCCTGGCGCGAACCTCGGGATCGTCCAAGGCGGGCAGAAGATCCTCGGCCAGCTGAACCACGCCATGTGTCGCGGACATGCCCGAGCCGCCCACCAGGGAGAGCTCGACGTTGGGATCGTCGTTGATCAAGTTCTCGATGGGCACAGGGGCCACGTACTTGCCCTTGCTGGTCTTGAACAGCTCCTTGATGCGCCCCGTGATGCGCAGCCGGCCGTCCTCGTCCATCTCGCCCTGGTCGCCCGTGCGCAGGAAGCCGTCCTCGGTGAACGCCTCGGCGGTGAGCTCGGGGGCCTTGTAGTAGCCGATCATGTTGCCGGGGCTCTTGACCAGGATCTCGCCCTCGTCCGACAGCCTGCACTGGACGTCGTTGTAGGGGTGGCCGATGTAGCCGGGGCGGCCGCGGCCGGGCATGGTGAGGTGGGAGTAGTTGAAGTTCTCGCTCATGCCGTAGCCCTCGAGCAGCTCGAGCCCCAGGTTGCGGTACCAGGCCAGCAGCTCGGCCGAGATAGGCGCGGAACCAGAGCCGGCGAACCGCACCTGATCCAGGCCCAGGCCAGTGAGGATCTTCTTCTTCACGATGCCGGACACGATGGGTATCTTGAGGAGCATGTTCAACTTCTTGGGGGGCATCTTGCGCTGCACGCCCATCTGGAACTTGAGCCACAGGCGCGGCACGGACAGGAACAGCGTGGGCCGGGCGCGGTTGAGGTCCTTGACGAAGGTGTCCAGGCTCTCGGCGAAGAAGACGTGGACCCCCGAGTAGAGGGTGCAGCAGAAGGCCAACCAGCGGTCCATGCCGTGAGCCAGCGGCAGGTAGGAGAGGTATCGGTCTTCGGGGGAGAACTCGAGGAGCTTGCAGATGCCCACGGTGGGCCCGCTGAGGGTGGCGAAGCTGTGCAGCACACCCTTGGGGGTGCCCGTGGACCCCGAGGTGTAGATCATCAGGGAGAAGTCGTCGGCCGGGCGCACGGGCTCGTCAGCGATGGGCTCGTTCTTGGCGATGATCGCGTCGAAGGCTGGGTAGTCGGTGGGGGGCGCCAGGGGCAGGGCGATGTGGGGCAGGTCCTCGGACACCCCGGGCTTCATGCTCTCCCAGTCGTCCAGCTTGCCCACGAAGACCAGCTTGGCCTCGCTGTGCTCCATGATGTATCGGACCGTGTCTTCGTCGAGGGTGGGGTAGATGGCCACGGTGACGTGACCCGCCATCCAGATGGCCAGCTCTGCGATGAAGAAGTGCGCGCAGTTCTTGCTGATCATGGCGATCTTGGACTGCGGCGGCAGCTCGAGGCTGCGCAGGTGGGCGGCCATACGCTTGGCGCGATCCGCGACCTGGGCCCAGGTGTAGTCCACGACCTCGCCACCGCCGATGGGCTGCGTGATGTAGACGGCGTCTGGGCGGGCGTGGACGTGGTGCCAGAAGCGCTGCAGGAGGAGGTCGCTGTCGAGAAGCTCGGCCATGGGGGCTCCCGTGGAAAGGGCGATGAACGAAAAGGTTGTTCCTGGCTAATTTGACGCCGTGCCACGCGCCACCCTCGGGCTCGTCCTCAGAGGGCGCGACAACGCGTCGCAGGCTAATCTGGCCAGCCCACGACCCGGAAGCCCGGTGACCTCGACCACCCCCTCGCAAGAACCCAGGGACCCATCTACGCCGCTGCGGTGGCTGGGCTTGGCCCTGGCCGTCGCCCTGGGCGGCATGCTGGCGTGGGCGCTCACGACGAAGCCACCGGCACCCTCCACCACCCAGGTGCAGGCGCAAGCGCAGGGCACCCCCGAGCCGGTGCCACCCGCGCCAGCTCAGCTCGCCACCAGCCCCACCTCCGGACAACGCCACAGCGCCGCCACCTGCGCCGCCCCTCGCACGTTCGAGGCGGCGGCCAAGCCCTACCTGGTGGTGGAGGAGAGCCAAGGCGAGCAGCGCTGGTACCTGCGCTGCCCGCGCCTCATGCGGCAAGACGACGGCAGCATGGAGGCGTTGGTGCGCTACCAGGACCAGCAAGGGCTCACCGGCCTGGGGCTCCAGCACCTGGACCCCGCGGGCGGGCTCGGCGGCCTGGAGCCTGTGCTGACGCTCGCCAACCTGGCTGCTGTACAAGCCGAGGTCGTGGGCTGCGCAGCGCTGTCACCCGAGGACGACGGCCGAGCCTGGGTGTCGGTGCAGCGCGAAGACCGAAGCCGGGTCATCCACGCCCTGCGCTGGCAGAACGGGCAGCTGCGGCTGGATGGGGCCGAGCCCGTGCTGAGCGCCACTCAGGACTGGATGAAGGACCGCCTGTGGGAGCCTGCGGTGGTCCGTCACGGCGGGGAGTGGCTGATGTACATGCGCTGTGGCAGCCGCACCCGGGGCGATCTCTGCCTGGCCAGCTCTCCCGATGGCCAGCGCTGGACCATGGAGCCCACGCGGGTCCTCAGCGGCATCGAGGCGGGCAAGAACGAGGTCTACGGAGCCCCCTGGGCCGTGTCCGACGGTGAGCGGCTCCACCTCTGGTTCGCCCACAAGCGCTACCAGACCGACGACGACGGCGAGGTCACCGACGTCCGGAGCGAGATCCACCACCTGTCCACGAAGGACCCCCGTGCCATCGAGCTTCGCTTCGAGTCGGTGGCCTTGGCGCCAGGCTTCGCGGACTGGGCGCAGGCCATGGTGGACACGCCCACGGTTGGCACCGTCGAGGGGCGCACGGCCATGCTCTACCGCGGCGGGAACAGCGCCAAAGACGGCGTGATCGGCGTAGCCTGGGGCGACTGCGGCAGCAGAGAGCACGGCAGCCCCACCATCACCACCAAGAGCCTCAAGAGCACCCGGGGGCAGGGCAAGTCCACCAGGGACTGACACATCAGTCCTCAGCGGGCTCCCGCGTCTCGGACTGTTCTTTGTAGCCTGGGTTGTGCCTGTAGTTCTCGGTGAGGGGCGAGATCCGGATCAGGCCTTGCCGCAGCTCCTCGGCGTCGACGGCGCCGCTCCAGTCCATGTCCCAGCTGCGGAAGCGCAGGCCTGGGCCTGCAGCGACCTCGAACTCTTCTCGATCGACGACGCCGTCTCCATCGATGTCCAAGATGGCCAGCAGGCGCTCCGTCGCGTTGCCCGGGATCACCACCGGATCGTTGCCCTGAGCCCAGGAGCCCGACTCCACCGCGGGGGCACCGGCGTAGGGCCCACCGGGCAGGGACGCCACCCGCACCAAGGCCTCATGCATCAGGCTGTTGTCCACCATGTGCTCGAGGGGCTCCGCTCGCGCGACGATCTCGTGCTTGACCAGCAGGCGCTGCATCTCGAGCAGCGTGGGGAGCGTGATGATGGGCTCAGCCCGGTACTGAGGCAGGTTGAGGCCATCGAAGAAGGTGAGCTCCATGCCCATGGCCTTGTCTCCCTCGAAGGCCAGGCGGTCTTGATCGGACAGGGCCAGCTCGTAGTCTACGCGCTGCTTGTAGGCCGCGAGGAAGCGCACGATGGTCTCGCGATACTCCGCGATCGCGTCGTCGCGACACACCAGCAGCGACTGGGACAGCTCGGGATCCGCGAACTCGAAGTCGAACCCAGGGTAGGGTTCCCAGACGTCCCCGGCGGCGTTGGCCGCGGCGATGTGCAGGTGCAGGAAGGCGACATCCAGCTCTTCGTCACGCAGCCTCCGCTTGAGATCTTCCTGGGCGATCATGTCCTCGAGCACCACGCTGTCCAGGGGCACACCCAGGTACTCGAGCCACTCGCGGACCATAACCATGTCGTAGGGCCCCGAAGCGCGGCTGCCCACCCGCAGCCCCCGGAGGTCCTGGGGACCACGGATGTTCAGCGCGCTGCGCACCAGCACCACCTTGCCCGGCGACTCGGCGGTGTCCTGCCCCAGCTTGGCGATGGCGGTCCACGGCCGCTGCTTGTCGACCGCGAGCAGGAAGGACGACTCGCCGATCATGCCGCAGTGCAGCTTGCCGGCCTCCAGCTCGGCGATGATCTCCGGGCCGGTGGTGCGACCGAAGTTGTTGGCGTCGCCCAGGGTGTCGCGGATGTATTGGAGGTGATCGATGCTGCCGGGGACCCGATGGAAGGCGGCGGACTCGTTGTCGCGCCGAGCCCAGAAGCTCACCTGGATACCGGCACGGTCGTAGGCGCCGTCATCCATGGCTCTGTACAACAACATGTTGCGCCCGCCGTGGAAGTAGCCGACCCGCAGGCCGCCCTCGCTCCGCGCGGACCAGTCGTCCAAGGTTCCGGTCTCCACCTCGTAGTGGACGACCCCGGAGATCGGCGTCACCGGGCCCGTGGGCTTCGCTTGGGCTGGCTCGGCGCTCTCGGGAGCGGCGGGCTGGCCAGCGCATGCCGCCAGCAAGACCGCGACACATTGGACGACACATCGCGCCATGGCTACCAGTACCCCCTCTCGCGCAGCATCTCCTCGAGCTCCGGGGAGAGCTGCATGCGCTCTGTGCCCTCTTCCAGGCTGATGGTCCAGGCCACCAGCTCGTTCCGAAGCTGCTCGGCGAGCACGAGGTTGTCGGCCAGCACGTCGCGGGTCTCCAGCCGATCGACGGCGCTGTGGTACAGCACGAAGCTGCCGCCGTCGATGGGGTCCTCGGCCATGTGTCGCGCATAGCCAGGATCGATCAAGGCGAGGCCCAGGAACACGAGGCGGTGGGTGGGCGTGCGCACCGAGCTGTGCCCCAGCACGCCCTGCTGGAAGACGAAATCCTTGGGGGGCGGCTCCCGGCCCTGCAGCAGAGCCCACACGCTGCGGCCGCGGGCCCCGGCGGGGGGAACGCTGCCGGCCATGTCCATCACGGTGTGGACCATGTCCACCGCATCCGTGAGCTCGCTGGTCCGCGTGCCGCGCAAGGCTGGGGGGAGAGCTCCCCCGCTGATGATCAAGGGGACGTGGGTGGTGGAGTCGGTGATGTTGGCGCGGTGGTTGTAGTAGCCGTGATCGCCCAGGTCCTCGCCGTGGTCGGAGGTGGCGATGATCAGGGTGTCATCCCACAGGCCGCGGGCGATGATGTCGTCCAGCAACATGCCGACATAGGTGTCGGCGCACAGCAATGACGCATCGTAGTGGGCGGTGATGTGTTCCCGATCGCTGGGGGACAAGGGCACGGCCTTGCCCTCGCCAGAGGCGGCGCTGGCGGCCGCGTGGGCCTCCAGTGCCTTGTAGATGCCCGGGTCGAGCATGCTGTCGCCCGCGGCGTGCGTCAGCCGCGTAGGCTGGAAGTTGGGGTAGTAGACGCCGTCGAAGACGAACTCGGTGAAGTTGCGCTTGCGGAGGCTTCGGTCCAGATCGGTCCTGCCCTTGGGCCAGTACGGGTGGAAGAAGACGCTGGCCTTGGGGTAGGGCCGGTGCAGGTCGTAGCCATGGACGAACGCGAAGAATGGCTTGTCTTCCTGACGCCGCGCGAGCCACTCGCTGGCCAGGCGAGCCGTGGTGGCGAAGCTGCCGAAGTCCTCGCCTTCTTCGAAGGTCCCGAAGCCCTGGCTGAAGCCGAAGTGGGCCTTCACATGCCCACCCGCCACGAAGGCGGCGGTCTCGTAGCCCACCGCTTCCATGGCTTCGGCCAGGGTGAGGGCCTGCTCTGGCAGCAGGAACTGCTTGTAGTCCGGATAGGCGATCTCGGTGGGGTACAGCCCCGTGAAGAGCGCAGAGTGCGACAGCAGCGACTCGTTGGAGGTGCTGAAGGCCAGGTCGAAGATCACCCCCTGTGCAGCCAGGACATCCAGGGTGGGGCTGGTGAGCAGATCGTTTCCGCCGATGTGGGTGCGATCGTAGCGCAGCCCGTCCAACAGGATGATGACGATGTTGGGCTGCTCGGGAGGCTCGAAGATCGGCTCGGGATCGGGGGGCGCAGGGCCGCCGCAGGCCAGCAAGGACAGGGTGAGCAGGACGGCGGGACTCATGGCAGCAACGCCAGCTGGCGCAGCTCAACCTCGGGGCGGGTGAGACAGTCGACGATCCAATCGCGCCGAACCAGATCCTCGCAGACCTGCGCCAGGCTGTACCCACCACCTTGCAGGCGATCTTCGTCCAGGTAGACGTTGAGGTACTGGATGTCCTCGAAGACCAGGCCCCCGTCGCTGCCGAAGCTGCGCTCCAGCTCTTCCTGGAGCTCTCCACGCTCGTGGCGGCGGGCGTCGCCGGACATGGCCGGGTGGGCCAGGGTAGGGCCAAAGCCGTGATCCGCGGTGACGATCAGCAGCCAGTCGTCCCCCGCCCGGTCCTGCAGCGCCTGGATCCAGCGGGGGATGAAGGCGTCCAGGGCGTCGAGGCCCAGGCGGTACTCCTCCACGTCGGCGCCCCAGCGGTGGGCGACGTTGTCCAGCACCTTCTGGTTGAGGAAGACCAGATCCGTGACGTCGTCCTGGCCCACACCCTCGTGGTCCATCATGGCCAGCATGGCGCGCTCGCCCAGGACCACGTTGTGGTGGGACCGGAACAGGTCGGGCAAGCTGTCGATCTCGTGGATGTGGAAGCTGCGATCCTCGAGATCGTCGAGGTAGGCCTGCGGGTCCACGGCCTGACGCAGCCACCCCACCGGGGCGTAGAAGTCGGCGTTGGTCTCGAAGGGACCGGAGTGTCGCTGCTGCCAGACCACCAGATCCGCATCTCCGCCCCCGTGGTCGCGGCCGTGACCAGCCATCGCGATGGCGGCGCGGGACTGGCTGCAGAAGCTGACCACGACGGGCCGGTTGCCACGGCCAGCGTCGTACAGATCGGCCAGGGTGGGCACGAGCAGTCGATCAGGCCGGTCGTCCGTGAAGACCTCCTCGTAGAGGCCCGGGTCGGTGCGGGTGTGGTTGATGGGGATGCCAGTGCGCGCGGGGGTCTGGCCTGTGCCCAGCACCGCGTGGCTCACGGTGGTGCTCGAGGACATGAAGGACAGCCGCGTCTCGGTGAACTCACGGCCCCGTGCCCGGAGGGCCGCGAAGCCGGGCTGGCGGGCCAGGTAGCTGTCCCAGTGATCGTAGGACAGGGCGTCCATCACCACCACGGCGATCAGCTTGGGCGACTCCACGATGGGGAAGTCGAGCGGCGGGGCCGTGACCCCCGCGGGCCGCGGCACCTCGAGCAGGTCGAACAGGGTGGCGGTGATGTTCTCGAGCGAGGCGGGTTGCTCCCGGGGCCCCGGTGAGGGATCGCCCGGAGCGTAGACCACCAGGGGGATGCGACGCTCCATGTCGTAGGCCGACAGGTGGAAGCCTCGCTTGCGGGGATCGGCGCCACGGACGGAGGTGTCGTCGAGGATGTAGTGACCCGGCGCCAGGTGAAGCATCAGGGAACCCGACCAGTCGGGATGCCAGGTGCGAGCGTAGAGATCCAGCAGCTCGGCGTGGGGGACCGGCAGGGGATCGTCTCGGTACAGCTGGCTCAGCCTCGCGGCCTGGGGGGGCATGCCCGCGCGTTCGCTGGACCTGGTCTGAGCCTTGAGCCCGCCGCCTCCGAAGCCACCGCCCCCAGAGCCTCCGAACCCAGAGCCTCCGAACCCCACAGGGGCAGAGACCTGGTCGTCCTGGGCGGGGGCCGGCTCGACCCGATCGTCGCACCCCACCAGCGCCGCGGCGCCTGCGAGGAACGTGAGGGCCGGGAAGTTGACGGAAGGCAGCAAGAGTGCCCTATGGTGACGAGCGGAACAGCATCAGCTATCACGTTCGCACTCCCCGGTTGGCGGCGCACAGCGGAACGGGGGGGGGAAGGCTCACGGAGTCGCGGTTACCACCTCGACCTCAGCGTCGGTCAGACCTTCGGCGGAGCTGGCGGCCGCCCGCAGCCGGTACACCAGCACAGGGTCGAGCCAGGTCCTCCCGATGCGCAGGCCAAAGTGCAGGTGGGGGCCAGTGGATCGTCCGGTGCTGCCGGAGAGTGCCACCAGCTGCCCCTGCTCGACCTCCTCCCCCTCCTCCACCAGCAGCTGGGACGCGTGGCAGTAGACAGAGGCCAAGGCGTCGCCGTGCTCGAGCACCACATGGCGCCCGCTGACCCGGTCCTCGCAGGCGCAGCCGACCCGACCGGGCAGCACCGCCCGGATGCCTGTCCCGGTGGGCACTCCGACATCCACCCCCGCGTGGAAGCGCCGTCCACCGAGGGTGGGGTGGGTGCGATCACCGAAGCTCGAGGTCAATGGCCAGCGGGGGCTGACGGGCCACTCGCTCTCCATGACCCGCCGCACCGCGCCCCAGACCTCCGCCTGGGGTGCAGGGTCGGCCACGCCAGGCACCCGCCGGGCACGCTCCTTGTGGTACCAGAGCCGAACCTGGTCCTGGGCCCCTCGCCGCTGCGGGCCCCGCAGCCCCTGCTCGAGAGCCGCCTCGAGGCTGGCGTCGGTGAAGCGCGGGACCCGGCAACGATCAGGCTGCGCCGCGCGCACCAGGCGCACCTCGGGGTCGTCGGGCAGCAGCTGGTGGAGCATGCCCGTCAGGGGAATGAACAGGAAGGAGGCCAGCACCAGCAGCATGGAAGAGGCGAGCTGGAAGGTTGGACGCAGCCAGGACAGCACGGCGCACTCCGCA
>CALDOK010000210.1 GCA_937912125.1 uncultured Pseudomonadota bacterium | reverse complement strand
CACTCGCCCCAGTAGCAGGCGGACCAGCACGTGGCATAGCCGTCGGCATCCAGCGCGCAGGTGTTGTTGGAGCCAGCGTGGACGCTGCGGAAGCGGCCCCCGGGGCTTCCAGCCGCTCGGCGTCCTCCCAACCCCAGCAGGCCAGGGTCCGGTCGGTGCGCACCGCACAGGTCCAGCCGTAGCCCGCCGAGACGGTGCGAACGCGTATGCCCTCGGGCTCACTGGCCTGGCCATAGTCCCAGGAGTCGGCCACACGGTCAACGATGCGGCAGTCCAGCTCGGGCCCGTCCTGGAGACAGACATGGGTGTGCCCGGCCTCGAGGACGATCTCCTGGCCGCAGCCCGGCAAGACGAAACCGATCAGTACGATGAGTCCCACCGGTGCTGTGAACCACGGAGAGGCCATGTGGAGGATCATGAGGACACCGCGTAGTACTGGGCCCAGGGTCGGCCCAAAGGCATTGAAGCCTCAGGTGGACGAGGGGGCCGCCGAGACCAGCCCGTAGCTGTCCGATCCGAAGCAGTGGATGGCCCCATCCGTGTCGATGCCGCAGCTGGCCTGGCTACCACCGACCAACTGCCTGAACAGCACGTCCGTTGGTGGTGTGGTGGCACCCTCGGCACCGCCGCCCCAGCACAGGCCCCGCTGGTCCTCGCGGATGGCGCACAGGACACTTCCGACGCCGGTGCCAATGGAGGTGAACACACCGGCAGGTGGGTTCGTCAGCCCCATCTCGGTTCGGCCCCAACAGGACAGCTCACCGCCCGCATCGATGGCGCAGCTCACCCCGTCTCCAGCTCCGATCCCCGTCCAGCCGGTGCTGGTGGGCGTCCCGCTGACCTCACCCTGGTACTCCATGCCGAACGCGGTGATGGCACCAGAGGCATCGAGCGCGAGCACATGGACCTCGCCCGCAGCCAACTGCGTAGCCACCAACCCTGGGGGCACCGCGCCGGGAAGCTGGGAGACCGAGGGCCAGCAGGCCACCTGACCATCGTCGTCCCGCGCACAGGCATCGCCGTAGGTCATGACCACCTCGACATAGCTCCCCGTGCCCGGAGCCTCGGAGGCGAGGCCGAACTCGTCATCGCCCCAACAGGTCACGCCACCTTCGGCAGCGACGGCACAGGCCCTCCCCGATCCGATGGCCACGTCGGTCCAGGTCCCCGTGTAGGGGGCGTTGCTCACCACCATGGTGGCGTCATGCCCCCAGCAGGCGAGGTGTCCATCCGCGTGAACAGCGCAGGCGTGGTCGGTGGCAACGGCGATGTCGATCCAGCCCTCGAGAGGATCGCCGGTATCGTCCGGGCCGGTGTCTTCGAGCGCCGTGTCGCTGGTGTCGGTATCACCGCCGCTGTCGTACGGTTCTCCGCTGTCGTCGGGTTTCGGGTCCCCACAACCCACCAGGACCACGGACAGGACCATCAGCTCGCGTCTCAACATGACATCCCCTCCAGGACGTAGAGCACATCGCCAAGGATACCACCGAGCACCCACCAGGAGCCAGACAGGGCGGCAATGAGGCCGCCGCCCGGGGAGGCGGCGGCACGATGGCGCTGATGATGAACCCCAGGCCCCGCCGAAGTCGCGGATCATGATCCTACAGCAACTCTCGCGGGGGTGGCCGCCCGGCCCACCCCGGGGCCGGGCTCGCCTCCGCTGTTGTCCTGGCTCCGCCCCTGGACCGCCCGCTGTTCCAGGTCCTGGTCCACGTCGTAGACCGCGTGGACCGTGTGGACCGCCACCATGTTGATCTCGTCGGCCACGTGATCAACGCGGTCCACGAGACCGTCTTGGACCAGTCCACAGTCCACGTGTGGACCGGGTGTGTGCCAGGGTGTGTGCCGGGTGTGTGCCGGGGTGTGTGTCACCCTCGAGATCATGGGGTGCGTGCCGGGGTGCGTGTCGGCCAGCGACTCACCACGCCCGGTAATACTCCCCCTTCCGCTTGTGGTGAGTCTGGATGCCATGACGTACAGGCTCCGGTGCGTGCCGGGTGCGTGTCACCGAGGACCAGGTGGACCTGAGGGACTTGCTGCCCCTTCCCTATCGATCTTGAACACCAAGAATGTGAAAACCGACCAGGGGAGGCCCAACAGGCCCAACAGGTCCCTGGATCGTCGATGCTGTCGCCATCGTAGCTGAGGGACCTGATCCGAGAGGTCCACCAAGGTCCACCACCCGACGTTCCAGGCCGTCGATGGCAGTTGGACTCGCCCATCACGGTGAAGACCAGCGAGCACCAGGGCATGGCCCGGCTTCTCCCACTGCAATCTGCACGGCAGGGGATACGCTTTGAAGAGGACAGGAGAGTCACCCATGACCGGCAAGGACAGCCCAACACGCTCAAAGGCCAGGCCCGCACACCGACCCAGGGGCCGGTACACCCAGCCACGCCGGCTGTTGCAGCTCTACGACCGGCTCCACCACGGTCAGCGCATCCACCCGACCCGGCTGGCCGAAGAACTGGGCGTGTCCCGGCGTACGCTGGAGCGTGATCTGGTCGTCCTCAGGGAAGTCCTCGATCACAGGCTCGAGCGCTCGGAAAGCCCCGATGGCACCGTGGTCTTCCACCTCGACCGCGCAACCACCTGGCCTACAACCCGCTGGCAGGTACTGGCCGTAGCCGTCGGTGCCCGCATGACGGGCTTCCTGCGCGGCAAGCGCTTCGCCAACGAGGTCTCCCCTTTACTCTCTGCGCTGCTGCACTCGGTCCGAGCCAGGCAGCGCCTCGAGGTCGAAGACCTCGGTCGGAAGATCCACGTCGTGGACACCGGCAGGAAACGCTACGACCTCGATGAGGCGAAGCAGGACAGGTTGGCTGCGATGATGGACGGTCTCCTGCTCGAGCAGCCCGTGACCCTCACCTACCAGTCACCGGGAGCCATAGCGGCTGGACGACCGCCGAGGACGCTGGTCACCCATCCGTTCACCATGGTGCTGCACCGCGGCGGCGTCTACTTCATCGTCCGCGTCCCTGCTCGCGGTGAGGACCCCATCCTCCTTGCCCTGGACCGCATCCTCGAGGCCAAGGTCGATCTGGACAGCGCCAGCTTCACCGTCCCGGTTGACTTCGACCCGGGCAACTACTTCGCCTCCGCCTTCGGCATCTGGACAGGCGTCGAACCCCACCTGGTCCGCATCCGCATCGACGCCGACTATGCGCCCTACGTGGCCGAGCGGAGTTGGCACCCCAGCCAGGAGTTCACCGAGGATGACCAGGGTCGCCTGATCCTCTCCATGCACTTGGGAGAGCTGCGCGAGGTCGAAGAGTGGATCTTGGGCATGGGGGAGAAGGTCGAGATCCTGGAGCCCGCGGCGTTGCGGGCGCGGGTTCGTGAACGACACCTGGCAGCAGCCGCGAAGATGGACGCCCAGGATGAGCCCGCGACGTAGTATGTCGCGCCGATGGGTAGATTGAAGGCAGGCTCGGAACCACGAAGCCTGAAGCAACCCCGACAGGAGAACCCATGAGCTACAAGAACATCGACCCCGCCGTGCTCCGCGCTGCACTCGCCCAGCTTCCCGGGGAGTTCTTCACCAAGGATCTCTCCAACCTCGAGTCGGTCCGCGCAGCGCATCCGCACCTGGTTGGCCACAGCCACTTCCACGCCTTCGTGGGCCGAGCCCTGTCGGAGCTGCCCGATGTTGAGCAGGTTGGCTCGGGGCGGCGCGGCGCGCGCTGGCGTCAGCAGGGCCAAGGAGGGGTCTCGGCCACCCCCGCAGCAATGCCGCCTCGCACGGTGTCGAACCCAGCACCGGCGACGACCGAGTCCGCCCCACCTACCGGCTTGGGCCCCCAGTGCGGCAGCGACAACAGCTTCACCAGGCGGATGCGCTTGCACCAGAGCTGGTACCGCCACCACGTCCTCGGCGTCCGCTGCGGAACCGGCCCCACCCGCAAGACCACCCGCCACTACGGCAACATGCTGCTCAGGGAGGACGGCGAGGCTGGCCTCAACTTCCTCACCCCCGAGATCCACGACGTAGTGCGCTCGCGGCTGGAACAGGGCACCCACAACGTCGAGCCCTTCCGACTGCTGCACAACATGCTGTCCAGCCAGCCGATGTGCTTCAACCTCTTCGGGCCTCTGGTCCAGGATCACGCGCTCGCCAGCCGGCTGGT
>CALDOK010000209.1 GCA_937912125.1 uncultured Pseudomonadota bacterium | reverse complement strand
CGGTCAAGAGCCGCCATGTGGAAGACGACGGCACCGTCGTCATCTACATGGACGAGGAGCCAGTCCAGCGGTCCGCCCACAGGCCCGCCGCCCCAGAGCTGGAGGCCGCCCAGGAGCAGGCCCCCACGACCACCAAGCGCCGCCCGCAGCAGGACGCAGCCGACGACGAGGCAGAGACCAAGCGCCCTGCACCGGAGGTCGACCCGGCCGAGGAGCTCATGGAGGCCACGGTGCTGCGCCTGAAGCAGCAGGGCGTCACCTACGCCGAGCTGCAGAGCCAGCTGGACATGCCCGGCATGGACCCAGAGAGGCTCGCGGCCATCGGGCTGCAGCACGGCGTGGCCATCCGGCTGATGCCCCACCTGCCCACCCAGCAGCTCGACGAGGCCGGCGGCGGCTTCGACCAGACCCAGCTGCAGGCGCTGCTGTTCGGCGAGGGCGTGACCAAGCGCGGCAAGGTGCCCGAGGCCGTCAGCGGCATCGAGATCTGCGGCTCCGCCAGGGGCCGCTGGGACGACGCCAGCGCGGAGCACATGGAGCAGGCCTTCGCCGTCATGCAGCGCCACGCCGAGCTGTCCGGCCGCACCCTGGTGCTGCGGCCCCAGCTGGACCAGGGCAGCGAGACCCAGCGTCGCTCCGGCGCCAGAGAGGATGCCGGACCGGACAGCGTGGCCCAGGAGAACCTGGGCACGGTCCTGGACCGCATCCAGAAGATGCACGACGAGCGGCTGTACTTCGCCCCCCCCGATGGGAAGGTGGAGATCCGCCTGGGCCGCGTCACGCAGGCCAGCGGCGACCAGATCGCCAAGATGAAGCAGCTGGGGGTCATGGCCGAGCTGGATCTCGGGGCCAGCCGGGCGGCCAGCGCCATCGGCCACGGCGAAGGTGCCTCCGCTGCGGACCAGAACCCGCTGCTGAAGCTGCTGTACCACGACGTGCGCACCCTGCTGTCCACCGGCGACGGGGACGTCATGGGCGCGGATCTCTCCAAGGAGTACGCCCTCGCCAGCGCTCAGATCGACCGCTTCCGGCGCGGCGAGATCACCCTGGATGCGCCCGATCCCAAGGACAAGAAGCGCACGGTCGCCCTGCGCTTCGAGGACCTGCCCGCCGAGGTGCAGGCCCGCTTCGACGTCGCGCACCTGCAGCGCATGGCCCAGGAATACGCCAGCGAGGTCGGCGCCCGCAAGAACCGCCAGGACGGGTACTGGGGCAGCACCAAGGGCGCCAAGGTCACCCGGGTCTACGCCGCCAAGAAGCAGAAGGCCCTGGCCAAGCGCTACGCGTCCGAGAGCGGCGGCACTGAAGAAGCGGCCCTGTCCCGCAACCTGGGAGAGGGCCCCTTGCCCAAGGGCATGGACCCCGACCAGCGCATCGAGTCGCTCCGCACGCGGCTGGCGAACCTGGAGGCGGGCGCCACGGCGAGCGTCGGCGGGGCCAACACCGGGCTGGGCGAGGATCTGCGCAGGGTGGTGCTGGAGCTCCGCGAGGAGCTGCTGACCCTCATCGAGCGCCGCCTGCGCGTCAAGCACCCCGGCGCCACCATCAAGCGCACCAGCGCTGGCGGCGATCGTCTCAGCATCGAGGTGCTGGGCGTCACGGACACCTCCGACGCCATCACGGAGCTGCACGCCTTGGGCGCCCTGAGCCTGGGGGAGGAGTGGCTTGCTATGCTGGGCATCCGCCTGGACGCCCCGTCCCATGGCGGCCACTCCCCCAGGAAGTGACCCATGGACACCCTGCTACCCACCCTGGTCCCCGCGGACTGGCCCCAGGCGGACAGCTGCACCTGCCGCCTCCTGATCGAGGGGCTGCCCGCCCCTGACCTGCCCTTGGTGGCCTTCTCCCAGCAGGTGGAGCCGCTGCTGGTCTACCTGGGGCCCGAGCGGCTGGCCTGGCTGGGCATCTCGGCCGCCGACGCCGAGGCCCAGGCCGTCGCCAACCTGGCCAGCCTGCCCGTGGCCTGGCGCACGGTGCAGCATGCCACCCCCAGTGGATCATGGCTGGCCCTCGAGGTGCTCGAGGGCCCCATGGCCGCTGAGCGCATCCTGGACTCGGCCGCCCTGCGGCAGCTGGCCGAAGACCGGGTGGGCAGCCAGACCTTGGCCATCGGCATCCCCCACCGGGGCCTGCTGCTGGTCACCTCGGCCACCATGGCCATGGAGGCAGAGCTGGCCCTGGTGGTGCGCGGCCTGTACGAAGAAGCGCGCGAGGCCGGGGCCGTGGCCCTGAGTCCCCGGGTGTTCCTGGCCGAGCAAGGCGCCCTGGTGGGCCTGATCTCCTGACGCCCGGGGCTACTCCGCCACCGTCCAGCTCAAGCGATCGTCCTGGGGGGGCAGCCAGTCGGCGTAGCGGTCATCGCCCAGGGCCTGCCCCAGGAAGGCCGCGGTGACCGTGTTGATGATGGCGTGGGCCTCGGCACCCTCGATGAAAGGCGGCTCGCAGTCGTCGAAGGTTGGCACCAGATCGCAGGCGTTCGAGAAGCTGTAGTGGCCCGCGTCGGCCAGCTCGCCCAGGTACGCCGGGCGACCGCCCCAGCCCTCGAAGATGGGCCCCACCTGGGCCGCCATACTGGTGGTGGTGTCCATGGTTCCCCCCAGCACCAGCCCGGGGATGGCGATCTGGTCCAGCCCGCCAACCAAGGCCTCGTAGCCCGCGGGGGCCATGGGGACCGAGGCCCAGGCCCGGGGATCGCCCAGGTCGGCCAGCTCGCCGGGATGCTGCGCGGCCCAGTCCGCCACCTCGCTGCAGAGCCAGCCGTAGTGGCCAGCGCAGTAGGCTGCCACGGCGACCGGGTCGATGACGGCACCTGCCACCGCCGCGGAGGTGAAGCCGCCGAAGCTGTGCCCCGCCACCGCATAGCCAGCCTGCGGGTCGACGCAGCCCTCGAGGGGGCCCCCAGGGCCCGCGGCCACGTCCGCCAGCCAGTCGAAGCTGGCGGCGATGTCGCCAGGGCGCCGGAACATCACCTCACCCAGCTTGGCGTCGTCGTAGTCGATGTAGGTGTTGAACTTGTGGTCCGGGGCCACCACCACCCAGCCACGGGTGGCCAGGCGCTCGGTGAGGAAGACCGACTGGAAGCGCAGGCCCGTGTTGCCGTGGCTGAACACCAGCACCGGCCGGGGCTCGTCGCAGGCGGGCACGCCGTCCTCGAGGGCCGACGCGCTCCAGTAGCCGTCGTAGGAGTAGGCGTCCTCGTCGGCCTCCGAGGCTGGGAACCACACCTGCACCGACAGCTCGAGGCCACCGGGGCCAGGCGCGACGTCCTCGTAGGTGCCCGGCAGCCAGTCACCCGCCAGGTCGGGGGCCAAAAAGGCGTCGGCCACCGGCCCGGTGTCGGCGCCCGTGTCGGGGGTGGGGGTGCAGGCGGCGAGGAGCAGGAGCCAGAGCATGGAGACCTCCGTGGTTCGCTCCCCTATCGCACGCCCGACGACTTTGGGCTTGACGCTGCGGACCAGGCAGGCAATGTTTCACTCCACAGTGAACGCGAGGTCGTGATGGAACCCGAAGCCCGGCAAGAGTTCATCGAGTCCTGGGGCGCCATGGGCGTGGCCTGGGGCATCAACCGCAGCATGGCCCGCATCCACGCCTTGCTGATGCTCGAGCACCGACCCATCAGCCTCGACGACATCGCCGAGGCCCTGACCATCAGCCGGGGCAACGCCAGCATGTCCCTGCAGAAGCTCCGTGACTGGGGCGTGGCCCGCCGGGTGCCCGTCGCCGGCGATCGCCGCGACTTCTATGTCACCGAGCCCGACGTCTGGGCCATGTTCTTCGCTATCGCCCGGGAGCGCAAGCGCCGGGAGTTCGACCCCGCCGTCAGCACCGTGCACCAGGCCATCGAGGCCTTGGGCGACGACACGGCTCCCGAGGTCAAGCAGCGCCTGGCCCAGATGGGCAGCCTGCTGGGCACCGGCGAGCAGGTCCTCGAGCGCTTCCTGGCCAACCCCAAGGCCAGCCGGGCGCTGCTGGCCTTCCTGGCCGCAGGGCCACAAATCTAAGCCCTCTCCCACCCCGGCCCCTGGAGGAGCCTGGGTCCTTGCTCGTCCTCATTCCACCCCTAAGTTTCATTTCTTTCTGAACACAAGGAATGTATCCATGACCACCGAAACCCTCCACGCCGTCACCGGCGCCGCTGGCTACTCCGGGCGCGCCATCACCTCTCTGCTGCTCGACCAGGGCCACAGCGTGCGCTCCTTGACCGCCCACCCGGACCGCCCCGATCCGTTCGGGGGCCGGGTCCAGCCCGCCCTGCTGGACTGGGAGCGCCCCGAGGCCATCGCCCGGGCCCTCGAGGGGGTCCGCGTGCTCTACAACACTTGGTGGATTCGTTTCGCCCACGGCGACACCCACCACTCCCTGGCGGTGGAGCGCTCCCGCGTCCTGGTGCACGCCGCCAACCAGGCCGGGGTGGAGCGCATCGTGCACACCAGCATCACCCAGCCCAGCGCCGACTCTCCCCTGCCCTACTTCGCGGGCAAGGCCGCGGTGGAGCAGGCCGTGCGCGGCAGCGGCATGTCCTGGGCCATCCTGCGCCCCGCCGTGTTCTTCGGGGGCCGCGACGTGCTGCTCAACAACATCGCCTGGCTGCTGCGCCGCCTGCCGGCCTTCGGTGTGCCCGGCGACGGCCGCTACCGGGTGCAGCCCATCCACGTGGATGACTTCGCCCACCTGGCGGTGACCCAGGGCGCGCTGCGGGAGGACGTGACGCTGGATGCCGTGGGCCCCGAGGCCTACGCCTACGATGATCTGGTGCGGCTGCTGGCCAAGGCCGTGGACCACCCCGTCCGCCTGCTGCACCTGCCCCCCGGCCTGGTGCTGCTGGCCTCGAAGCTGCTGGGCCCCATCGTGGGCGACGTGGTGCTCACCCGCCAGGAGATCGACGGCCTGATGGCCGACCTGCTGGTGTCCGATCAGGACCCCACCGGCACCACCCGCCTCTCGGACTGGCTGCGGGAGAACGGTGATGCCCTGGGCCGGACCTGGGCCAACGAGCTGAAGCGGCACTACCGCTGAAGGACAACGGGCCCCCGAGGGGGCCCGCAACGGTCTACGACGCCGGTCGCGCTAGCTGCAGCTCATGCGCCCGCCGCGCACCACGCAGCGCACGTCGCCGCCGGTGCTGGGCACCTCGACCGTGGTCTGCATGGGCACGTTGCCCTGCAGGCTCAACAGGCAGGCGCCCGGGGGCACGGTGAAGCTGGCCACGCTGCTGCCAGCGGTGAGGGCCTTGGCGATGCGCTTGCCCTCGCACTCGAGCATCACCTCGGCGATGGGCAGGTCGCTGTCGAGCCGGACCTTGTAGGCCACGCCCGCCAGGGCCGCGACGGGGGCGGTGGGGATCTGGACGCCGCAGCGCTGGTTGATCAGCCCGTTGATGTAGGCGATCTCGGCGTCGTCTCCTACCCGGCTGGCCTCGGCGGTGTAGGCCGCCATGCCCTCGCTGCAGCCGCTGCCGCCCAGGGCGTCGGACATGAGCATGTCGGTCCAGGCCATCAAGGCCTGCGCCTTGTCCACGTTGTGGGTGTCGGCGGCCAGCAGACGCCCCACGGTGGTGTTGAACTCTTGCTCCTGGGCCTGGCCGGTCAGCGCGTCCTTCCAGCTGATGGTCATGGTGACCTTGTCGGCCTTCTTGGGGTCGCGGGCGGCGAGGTCCTGCAGGAAGAGCTGGGTGGTGCCCGCGTAGTAGTTGATGGGCTGGATGTCGTCGGGGTTGGTGCTCGCTTCCTCGCCGTAGAACTTCTCCACCGCCAGGCTGTCGGGCAGGGTGAGGGCGAAGCGCACGTCGTGGGCGATGGTGCGGGTCAGGCTCTCGAAGCCCAGGCCGAACACGCGGTCCACCACGGCCTCGCTGCCCAGGTAGACGTAGGCGCCCTTGCCCTTCTCGGTGAGCTTGTCCAGCATCGCGTCGTTGAACTCGCGGCCCACGCCCACGCCGGTCATGCGCACGCCGTGCTCCTCGTAGGCCTTGCCGATCTCGCTGACGGTGTCGGTGTTGACGTCGCCGGTGTTGAGGAAGGCGTCGGTGACCACCATGACCCGGCGGTTGCGCTCCTGGGGATCGCTGTCCACATGGGCAGTGGCGATGCGGTAGGCCTCCTTCAGGCCGGCGTCCAGGTTGGTGCTGCCCCGGGGCTGCATGTCGGCGATGGCGCCGCTGAGCAGAGAGGGGTCATCGCGGCCCACCACATAGTTCTCGAGGGGGGTGCAGACCTGGGAGTCGAACAAGACCAGGCTGACCCGGTCGCCCCGCTGCAGGCTGCCGGTCATGGTGTTCATGCCGCGCTTGAGGTACTCCATGCGACCTTCGGCGCTCATGGAACCGGAGCGGTCCACCAACACGGTGAGGTCCAGGGGCTGACGGGGCGGGTTGGCGCCGCGCACGGCCAGGGCCATGGTCATGCCGTCCGGGCCGGTCTGCTCACCCGAGGCGTGGATGGAGAACACCTGGCCGTCGGGCACCGGCACCGTGTCGAAGCTGAAGTAGTTGAGCAATTCGTGGGGCCGCACCTGATCGGGGGTGAAGCGGGCGCCATTCTTGACCGCCCACAGCAGCCGCTGGGCCGAGGCCAGGCTCATGGAGTCGTCGTTGGACAGGAACAGGGTGCCGCCCCAGTCCAGTACAGGGCCCGCGGGCTTGGCGGGCTGCTGGAAGGCCAGATCACCGTCGTCGTCCGACAGGCTCCGCTCGGCATCTTTGCCCTTGGCTTCCTGCTCCTCGGGCCTGGACGCGGCACCGACGTCCATGGAGGGCTCGGCCTCGCCCCCGCTCCCCTGGGCGATGGCCTCGTCGAGGTTCATCCCGGCCGAGCCGTCGGAGAACAGGTCCGCGACTGCGGACGGCCCCGCATCTCCCCGGGTACCGAGCAGACCCTGGAGCGCAGACGAGGGCATCGAGGCATCTTCCTCCTTCCTGGCGCGAGACGGCTCGGGAGAAGGGGTGGCCGAGGCCGAAGGCGCTGCGGGCGGCGGGGAGGCCGAGGCCCTACCGCTGGCGCCACCGGAGCCGTAGCCGCTGGAGGACGAACGGGTCTTGGCCCCATCGCCGCGGCCGCCGTAGCAGCTGCGGGTGATGACCTCGCCCCCGGGCACCACGACCTCCACGGGGGCGGCGCCGAAGTAGCGCTCGGCCCCGGCGGTGGCCGCCATGCGCATGATGTGCGGAGGCCCCTGGTCGCGGACAGGGGCGTCGGCCTGGACGACCTTCACGTCGTCGACGGGCCCCACGGCGTTGGTGTCGTCTTTGTCTTGCATTCCCTGGCAGGCGAGGAGTACGAACAGGATGAGCATGGTGACCTCCGAAGTGCGCCCCCTGAACGGTGCAGGGGCCCCAAGCTTACAGCCGCGACCCACAAAACTCCATCCGAGCGATGCACTCAGGGAGCCGAGCAGTCTTCGGGCCACACGGCGTAGGAGAACTCCACCACCGCGCCGGGGCTCGGCGCCTGGACCGCCTCGAAGGACACGCTGTTGCTGTCCTCGTCGTAGGCCCAGCCCTCGGTGAGGGTGGTCTCGTCCACACGCACCAGGATGGAGGCCGCGACGGGCTGCTGGCTCAGCGTATAGGGGCCCTCCGAGGCGGGATCACCCGCGACGGATGCCATCACGCCAGCCATGGCGTCGAGCTCCCCAGCCAGGTCGTCGCTGCACAGGGACGCCAGGGCACCCCCGGTGAGATCCACCGCGTCCTCGAAGCCGCCGTAGGACTCAGTGCCACAGCCGCTGTCGTCGCCGGCGATGGCGTGGAACATCACCAGCTCGCTGTCGCTCCGCAGGGCCTGCAGGGCGGCCACATGGTCGAACCAGGCTCCGGTGGACTGCTCGGCCTCGTCTGAGATGCCCAGCAGGTGGAGCGCGGAGCTGTCGCGCAGCAAGCCTTCGTCGCAGCCCCCCACCGCCAGGTTGTCGACGCTCAGGGCCTCGGCGAGCATCAAGAAGGCCCGCTCCGTCAGGGCTCCACCGCCGTGGTGGGTGCTCATATCGGTGATGGCATCCTGCACCTCGGAGCTGGAGCTCAGGTGGTCGATCCAGCCCACAGATCCGTTCACACAGCCGTCGTCGTCCACCACCACCGCCAGCTGGAGGTCCAGCCCCCGGCCCGCCAGGCCCGCCACCAGATCTGGCAGCCCGGCCAACAGCGCAGGCAGGTAGCTGTCCATCGAGGTGCTGCGGTCCAGCGCCACCACCACGTCGACCACCCCCGAGGGCACCGTGAAGCTGTCCAATCCCACAGCCCAGGCCGCGGCATCGGCGAGCACGTTCACCCGCACCGCCTCGACCCGGCTGTCGCTGGAGGTGACGGTGATGAAGGCCTGGTCCTGGCGCTCATCGCCCGGTGCGTGGCTGACCGTGCCCAGCTCCTTGGTGGTCTCGGCCCCGAGGGACCAGGGCAGCGGTCCATTGACCATCTCGGCCAGCACGAGCTGCAGCTCCTGGCTCGAGGCCTCGAAGTCCACAGCGTTGACGAACAGGCCCTCGTTGCCCGAGTTGTACAGCACCAGGCGCTCGCTGGCACCACAGCCGATCCAGGTGGGGCCAAGGGCCACCGCGGAGGGCAGGACCTGCAGCAGGGGCGCCATGCCCTGGCCGTTGAGGTCCACCGTGAGGACTGGCTGGGAAGGATCGTCGCTCTGGATGCTCAAGGTGCCGTTGGCGAAGCCGTGGGCGATGGGCTCGAAGGCCAGCACCAGGGCAGCGCTCCGATCGGGCTCCAGCCAGGCGAGCTCGAGCTGCTCGAAGGAGAAGGGCACATCGTCCTCGACGATCTCGACCTCCTCGATGCTCAGGGCGGCATCGCCGGTGTTGTAGATCGTCAGAGTCTTCTCGTGGTGCTCGCCCACCGACACCCCGCCAAAGTCCAGGCTGCCGGTGGTGATCATGATGACCGGTCGACTCTGGGTGTCATCGGTGTTGCCGGGCGAGCCGGTGTCGGGGCGTAGGTCCACAACCCGGGGCTCGAGGGGACAGCCTACCAAGGCCAGCAGCAACGGAGCGGCGATGCTCAGGGCGCGCACGTGGGTCTCCCGCGCGGGGGGCATGCAGGAAGCGTAGCACCCGCGCTCGCCGCCCGCTCCCTGGTGCCAGAGCTCACGATCAGGACCGGCAAATGCACACAAGCCCGCTCCCCGGCTGGGGGCGGGCGCTTGCTGCTGCGTGCCGCAGGACGGACTAGCGGGGGCGCTTGGGGAGCGGCCGCGGACGCGGCGAGGGACGCCAGTTCATGGTGTTCTCCGTGAAAGTGTGGAGCGGGATCGACCCGGTGCTACCCAGCCATCATGGTATCCCCCGCCCCCGCTGTCAACCCGCCAGCACAGGCCCACGCTCAGCGGGCAGGGAGGAGGCGGGCTTCCCTGCTCCGATGCCTGCGAGCCCGCCGTGGACTATGCTCCAGGCATGTCGCTGGCAGTGCTCATCCCGGCCTTCAACGAGGCCGAGCAGCTCCCCCGGACCCTCGCAGGGATCGCTCGATCCTTGCCCGGGGCCCCAGTGATCGTCGTGGAGAACGGCTGCACCGACTCCACTCCCGCCGTCGCCCGCAGCCTGGGGGCCGAGGTGGTGAGCCAGCCTGGCCGTGGCTACACGGTCACGCTGGTGGCCGGCTACCGCCACTGTCTGGCGCGGGGCATCTCCCGGGTGATCCAGCTGGACGCCGACGGCCAGCACCCGCCCGAGGCCGCCCCACAGCTGCTGCAGGCCTTGGACCGCGCCGACATGGTCACAGGCAGCCGCCAAGGCACGGGCAGCCCGGGCACCCTGGCCCGACGCGCGGGCAACGCCGCGCTGGCCTCGGCGGTGCGGGCCAGCACGGGCGCCCCGCTGCAGGACGTGATGAGCGGCTACTGGGCCCTCAACAGGCACAGCCTGGAGCTGTTCGCCCACAGCTTTCCGCTGCCCGGCGGCGCGGCCGACGCCAACGTGCGCGTCTTCGCCCTGCGCCACGGGCTGCGCCTGCTCGAGCTGCCGGTGTTCATGCCCGTGCGCACCAGCGGAGACTCCATGCACTCGGGCCTCAAGGGTGCCCGCAGCTTCGCGGCCAGCGTGAAGAGCTTGCTGCTGGCGCTGCAGGTCGATCCGCTGCGGGGTGCGTGAGCCCGCGAAACCTCAGGGCTCGACCTGGGCCGCCTCCAGCAGCAGCTCGCGGTTCATGGCCGCGGTGGGCCGGTGGAGCCAGCGTGGCGCCTCGAGCTCCACCCAGGGGCGGTCGTCGGTGTTCAGGGGGGCGCCCTGGGCGAAGCGCCGCAGCTGCTCGGGGCCCAGCAGGGGCTCGATCTCGAGCCCGGCGGGTAAGGAGGGCGCCGCCACCAGCAGCGCGTCGGCGCCTGGGATGGTCTCGAAGAGCCAGGCCTGGGGGAAGACCTGCACGAAGGTCGCCACCAGGGATCTGAGGGCCTCGGGCGGCAGGGAGTACAGCTGCACCCACTGGCAGAACACGCCGTCGGGCTCGAGGCGACGCCGCGCCAGCTGCCAGTACTCCCGGGTGAACAGGTTGCTGACCCCGGTGATCCACGGGTTGGAGGGCTCGGAGACGATCACGGGGTAGCGAGGCCCGTCGCGGGCGAGCCAGGCGCGCGCGTCGGCCCGCACCACCGTGGCCCGCGGATCGTCCAGCAGGCCGCGGTTGACGCCCTCGAAGAAGCGGGCGGCCCGCACCACCTCGGGCTCGAGCTCGATGACGGTGACCCGGGCGGCCCCGGCCTCGAGGGCCTCCGAGGCGGTGACCCCGCTGGCCAACCCCACCACCACGGCGTGTTCCACGGGCACGCCCCGGGCAGCCTCAGCGATGCGCACAGGCAGCCAGCCGCTGGTCTGCTGGGTGGCCATGTCGGCGCCCGTGGAGGCGTCGACCTTGCCGTTGATGGACAGCCAGATGTTGCCCGTGGAGTCGCTCTGCCCCACGGCCACCGTGGCGCTGTGCCCGTCCGCGTAGAAGCGCAGCTGCCAGCCCTCGTGGGCGAAGGCGTCCACCGCCCGGGGTGAGAGGTCCACGAACTCGGAGACACGATGGTAGAGGCCCACCGAGTACATGGGCGCGTCCCAGCGCGGCGAGACGAGCACCGCGATGGCAGCCGCGGCGAAGATCGCCAGCCGGGGACGCCACGCCCGGCGCAGCTCGACCCCCCTCAAGGGCAGGGTCAGGCCCGTGAGCACCGCCAACAAGGCCGTAGCACCGACCACACCCTGGATGCCGAGCCAGGGCAGCAGCACCAGCCCGGCCAGCGCGGAGCCCAGCACGCCGCCGACGGTGTTGGCGGCCAGGACGCGGCCCGCCGCCGTGGCGCTGTCGCCGCCCGCGAGGACCAGGGAGCCACTGAAGACCGCGCCGCTGGCGGCGGGGGCGCCAGCCATGGCCAGGGCCAGGAGCACCACGCCCCCGGGCAGCAGGGAGCCCTGGCCCACCAGGCTCCAGGCCGCGGCCACGCCGTGGGGCAGGGCCGCGTAGGTCCACGATCCCGCCAAGGCGAGCAGGCCCAACAGCACCAGCCCGCCACGGACGGCCACATGCCCCGGCCAGCGCCGGCCCAGCCAGGCCCCGAAGGCCACCGCGGCCAGGAACACCGCCAGCACCGCGGCCATGGCATGCACGCTGCTGCCCACCAGCAGCGCCGCCAGGCGGGTCCAGACCACCTCGAGGGCCATGGCCACGAAGCCGGCCACCGCCACCGCCGCCAACGCGGCCCGAGGAGCCGTGGGCTCGGAGGCCTCGCGCACCGCGTCGGGTGCCGCGGCCGGCGCCGCCCGACGGGCCAACATCAAGGCCCCCAGCCCTACCAGGGCGGAGCCCCCGGCGGCGCAGAGCTCAGCGCCCCGCAGCCCCAGGGCCGGGAACAGCAGCAAGGGGCCCACCAGCACGCCCACCACAGCCCCTGCGGTGTTCACGGCGTACAGCAGGCCCACGTCGCGCCTGTCCGGGATCCCCGCGGCGATGGCCGGCAGGGTGGCGCCCGCCAGGAAGCCCGGAGGCAGCAGCAGCAGCGAGGCCAGCCAGGGCAGCCAGGTGGGACCGGAGCGGGACAGCACACCCAGGGCCGCCGCGAGCAGCAGCGGGAAGGCCACGGCCCAGCAGGCCAGGCCCAGCTCGAGCGCGCCGTAGCCCGCCGGGGACCGCCGCCAGGACCGCCTGCCCGCCCACCAGCCGCCGCAGCCCAGCCCGGCCATGTACACGGAGAGGGTCAGGGTGGTGGCCACCCCCGTGCTGCCGGTGGCCAGGGCCAGCCGACGCATCCAGACCACCTCGCAGCACAGGGCCGCGGCGCCGGAGAGGGCCAGGCATGCCGCCAACAGGCGCAGCCGATGGGAGGGAGTGGCCATCATGGAGCCGGGGTGTCAGCCAGGCCCACTACATCTGCTGCAGCACGTTCAACAGCTGCACGCCGCCCACGAAGATGAAGTACAGCAGGTAGAAGAACAGGGCCGCGACCCCCGTGCCGATGCCGGCCCAGGCCATGCCCGTTCCAGAGAGGGTGTCCGGGTTGTTCTTGATGCGGACCAGGGACACGATGCCCAGGATGACGGCCAGGGGGGAGAGCAACAGGGTGAACAGGCCGCAGCAGCAGATCATCATGATGCCCAGCACACCGCAGATGAGGGACGCGGTGGCCAAGGGATCGAGCTGGGCGTAGGCGCCGCCATAGCCCCCGCCGTAGCCTCCCGAGCCGCCAGTGGGACCACCGGCACCTGGGGCTCCAGCGCCCTGCCCCGCACCGGCGCCGAAGGGATCCGCCGCGGGCTCTTGGCGCTCCGGCTTCGGGACCAGGGTCAGGTTGCCATCGCGAGTGGTGTTGGCGCTCATGTACTCTCCGGAACTCAGGGACGGTGAGAGTATCCGGATCCGACGCAGCAAACCGGCCCGTCGGGTCGACAGAGCGGGCGACGAGCGCAGGAATCATCCTGGTAGCTGCAATACCGGGACGGGTTCCGGCGTGGTAAGGTGCCCAACCGCCGGGCCCCCTGGGGCTCCATCTCGATCTTCGGAGGACCATCATGTACGTCGAACAATGGGACATCGGCAGCGCCCTGTCCGTCGCCTGGGAACGCTTCAAGAACCACGCGGCGGGCGTGCTCGTGGCCATGATCGTCGCCGGGGTGATCCTGTTCTTCCTCTCCCTGTTCGGCAACATCGCCCAGCAGCTGCCCCCGCTGCTCACCGAGGCTGGCGTCGATGAGGTCATCGTGCTGGCGCTGGTGGTGCTGGTCCAGACCTTCTTCGGCGTCATCAACTGGCTGGTCCAGACCTGGTTCGGCCTGGGCATGCTCAAGGTCTACCTCAAGGCCGCCAGGGACGAAGAGCCCAGCGTGGGCGACCTGTTCAGCATCGGCCCCTACTACCTGACCGGCCTGCTGGCCAGCCTGGTGCTGGGCGCCGCGGTGCTCGGCGGCGTGCTGTTCACCTGGTTCCTGCTGTTCATCCCGCTGTTCATCATGTTGATCGGATTCTGGATGCACAAGTACCTGATCATCGACCAGCAGCTGGGCCCCATCGAGTGCCTCAAGGAGAGCTGGCGGATCACCCACGGCGAGAAGGGCGACCTGTTCCTCTTCGGCCTGGTCACCTTCTTCATCAACCTCGCCGGCTTCCTCTGCTGCATCGTGGGCTTGCTGATCACGGTGCCCGTCACGGCCATCGCCACCAGCTACATCTACGACAACATCGTCCAGCGCAAGGGCCGCGCCGATGGCTCCGAGGCTCCCCCCTCGAGCGGCGGCTACGGCGACGACAGCTTCGGCGACGGCAGCGCAGACCGGCCCGCGCCGGCCTCCCGCGCCACCACCGACGGCGACGCGCCCCTGTTCAGCAAGGACTAGAACGCCAAGCCCTCGTGGGGGCAGACCTGAAGTCCGCCCTCACGCCAAGCGCCACGAGACCACACGATCGGGAGCACACCAGGTGCTCCCGTTCCCGTTGGACCTACAGCTGCGCCAGCCGCTCTTGGATGACCGCGTCCCAGCCAGCGTCAGGCCCCATGGCGCGGGCCTGCTCGAGGGCCTGCAGGGCGCCGTCAGGGTCCACCGTGGCGCGGCACTCGGCCAGCTTGACCAGGTTGGGGATGCTGGGCTGCACCACCGCCAGCTGCTCGAGCCACGGGCTGGCCGAGTCACAGCCGCCGGTGCTCCAGGCCAGGCGCGCAGCCAGGGAGAGCACGCCCTCACGGCGCAGCTCGCCACCCGAGCTCAGGTAGTCCTGGGCTTGCTCGAGGGCCTCGGCCTCGCGGCCGAGACGGGTGAGGGCCTCGATGCCCACCAGCTGCAGCTCGGTGCGCACCAGGCTGGGGTCCGGGTGGCGCTCGAGGGCCACCGAGGCGGTGGTCAGCAGCAGCTCGGGCGAGGCGCCCTGGCTCTGGAGCGCACGGGCGCGGGCCAACATGCCGTGGGCCGTGGTGGGCAGGCAGGTGGTGTGCTGTTCGGCCCCCAGCATGGTGGCGGCACCGTCGAGGCAGGTGACCCGCACCAGGCCGTGGTCCACGTCCACCTGGGTGCCCAGGGCGTCTCTGGTGACGGCGAAGGCGGTGCCGACGACCTGGACCTGGGCCTCGGCGGTGGCCACCACCAGCTCGATGCCCTGGTGCGGCTGCACGTCTACGTGGACCGTGCCGGACTCCCACGCGATGCGCGGGGCCTGGCGGGTGCCCTCGAGGCTTCCGGCGCCCTGGTAGGCCAACGCCAGCTCGGGGCTGGGAGCCAGCTCGGCGCGCTGCTCGCCCGAGGCCAGCTGGGCCTGGACCGGCGCGAGGCCGGGGTCGGGCATGGCCACCACCACCGTGAGCCCAGCCGCCGCGGCCGCGAGGGCCACGCCACCGTACGCCCAGGCGCGAAGGCTGCGGGCAGGCTGACGACCGGCCAGGCGAGCGCGAATGCGCCCCTCGGCGCCGGGGGCCACCCCGGGCAGGTGCTGCAGCACCGCACGGCTGACGTCCGCGTCGGTGGAGGGCTCGAGGACCCGCTCCTTGACCCGGGCGACGGCGCGTTCGGAGGGCGCGGTCTCGCGGATGAAGCGGCGGAAGACTTCGCGGAAGGGTGTCATGGCTTGCCCCCTTCGCCAGCGGTGACCGAGACCAGGGAGGCCAGGGCGTTCTGCTCGGCGATGGTGCGGAACTTCTGACGGGCGAGCCGCAGGCGGCTCTTGACGGTGCCCAGAGGGATCTCCAGCAGCTCGGCGACCTCGAGGTCCGTGCGCTCCTCGAGATCGCAGAGCACCAGCACTTCGCGCTGGGCCGGCGGCAGCTCTTCGAGGGCGGCCTGGACCCGACGGGAGGTCTCGGAGAGGTGGGCGCGCTGGTAGGGCGAGGCCCCGGGTTCGACGGCATCGGGCATGAAGCCGGGCACCCAGCGCTTGACCCAGGCCTGGCGGCGGTGCTTGGCGAGCACCCGGCGAGTGATGCCGAAGAGCCAGGAGGTGAACGAGCCGAAGTCCCGGAGGCTGTCGAGGCGGTCGAGCATCACGATGAGCACATCGTGAGCGGCGTCTTCGGGGTCGACCTTGGGCCCCCCCAGCCGCGCACACCAGCCCAGCACCACCGGGAGACAGGCATCCACGAGCCGATCGCGGGCCGCAGGCTCTCCGAGAGCCGCAGCTTGGACCAGGGTTGGTGCGCAGGGGAAGACTTCCATCAACGGCATCGTGCGCCTAGGGAAACAAAACGATCACCGGGATCGGGAGTTTGGCTGCAGGTGCAGGGCGAGGCCGGCGTGCAGGGAGTACCAGGGGAGCGCGGTGACCGTGTCCTCGAAGAGCTCGAGGGCCATCGGGTAGGTGAGGTCGAGCTGCAGCTGAAGGTAGGGCTGCAGGCGTACGGCAGGCCCCGCGGGCACCGAGAGCCCCAGGTCGATGCCCGCGATGGGGAACGGAGCGATGGGCAACTCGACGTCGTCCGAGGGGTCCTCGGTGCCGCCGGTGTCGGTCCAGGTGCTCACCACCCGACGCTCGAACTCACCGTCCTGGAGGCTGGCCAGGTACACGGTTCGCACCAGCACACCGAAGCGCGCGCCCACCACCGGAGCCAGCCTCCAGGACGGGCTCCACAGCAGGGTCAGGTGGGCGTCTCCCTCTCGCTGCTCCGCGTAGCGATCCGCTCTCTGCTCGGCGTGGGGCAGCAGGCGTATGGCCTCGACCTGGAAGCCCACGCCCGCGCTCAGGTTGTGCGGCAACACCACGCCCACCTGCACCCCCCCCCCGGGCGCGATGGCCGTGGGTCCCAAGCCGGCATCCATCACCCCGATCAGGCGGGTGAAGATGCCGCCGCCAGCAGGGGGAGGAGGGGGTTGCACGATCTCCGGCACCGGGGCTGGGGGCTCGGTGGCTGGGGGCTCGGTGGC
>CALDOK010000208.1 GCA_937912125.1 uncultured Pseudomonadota bacterium | reverse complement strand
GGTGGTCGTCGGGGGGGTGGTGAAAATGGGCGTTGAATGGTGTGATGTCTGTGGGTTGAGGACCCAACTGTGTCACTTCGAGGGGCATGACCCCAGGTGCTGTCGCAGATCGGGGGGCATGACCCTGCGTGGAAACGCTAGTCACACCCCGAGCTGTACCAGATCCACTGGGTGGTGCCCAGGCCCGCGATGCCGGTGCTGTCCCAGCGGGTGAGCACGATGTCCGCCGCGCTCGAGCCATTCAGATCCAGGAGCGACCAGTATGGCTGGGTGGTGCTGGTCTCGTCGTAGTACTTCGCGAAGGCGCCGCTGCCCCAGCCCGAGGGCAGGGCCCAGGCCGAGGCCGAGCTCTCGAAGCCCGCGCCGTCGTTGTCGTGGATCCACCATGTGTCGGTGCCCAGGCTGGATGAGCCCGATGAGGGGTACTCGGTCACGATCAGCTCCACCATGCCGTCGGCGTCGATGTCCAGCAGGCCCCAGGCCGGGTCGTCGCCGTTGCCGTCGTAGATGTTCTCGTACTCGGCGGTGCCGTAGGCCGAGGGCAGGGACCAGGACGAGGCGCTGGAAGAGAAGCCCGTGCCGGCGTTCGCGTGCCACAGCCACTGGGACGTGCCCAGCGTGGAGATGCCGCTCGAGGCCCACTCGGTGCACACCAGGTCCAAAGTGCCGTCACCATCGAGATCCATGAGCGCCCAGCTGGGGTCGTCACCGGTGATGTCGGCGATGCTCTCGAACTCGCCGCTGCCGTAGCTGGTGGGCAGGGACCAGCTGGAAGCCGAGGACGAGAAGCCCGAGCCGGTGTTCGTGTACCAGAACCACTGGGATGTGCCCAGGGTGGAGATGCCGCTCGAGGCCCACTCGGTGACCACCAGATCCACGGCCCCGTCGGCGTCCATGTCCAGCAGGGACCAGGTGGGGTCGTCGCCGTTGCTGTCGGTCAGGGCGTCGAACTCCAGGGTGCCGTAGCCCGACGGCAGGGACCAGCTCGAGGCGCTCGAAGAGAAGCCCGAGCCGGTGTTGGCGTACCAGAGCCACTGGGTGCTGCCCAGCCCGCTGATGCCGCTCGAGGCCCACTCGGTGACCACCAAGTCCAGCAGGCCGTCGCCGTCGAGGTCCAGCAGGCCCCAGCTGGGGTCGTCGCCGGTGAGGTCGGCGATGCTCTCGAATTCGCCGGAGGGGTAGCCCGAGGGCAGGGACCAGGACGACGCGGACGAGGCGAAGCCCGAGCCGGAGTTGGCGTACCAGAGCCACTGGCTGGTGCCCAGGGTGGAGATGCCGCTCGAGGCCCACTCGGTGAGCACCAGGTCCAGGTCGCCGTCGCCGTCGAGGTCCAGCAGGGCCCAGCTGGGGTCGTCGGCGCTGTCGTAGATGTGCTGGAACTCCATGCTGGAGAAGCTCGAGGGCAGGGTCCAGCTCGAGGCCGACGCGCTGTGTTCGGTGCAGTCGGCGTCCGCGTCCGCGTCCGCGTCCGCGTCTGCATCTGCATCTGCATCTGCATCTGCGTCTGCGTCTGAGTCCGAGTCGCTGTCGCTGTCGCTGTCGCTGTCGCTGTCGCTGTCGCTGTCGCTGTCGCTGTCTGCATCTGCATCTGCATCTGTATCCGCGTCGGCGTCGGCGTCGGCGTCGGCGTCCGTGTCGCTGTCGGCGTCGCTGTCGGTGTCGGTGTCACCTTCTGGAGGGGCCGTGTCGGCAGGTACGCACTGACCGTTTTTTTCCACCGTTCCCTCGCCGCAGATCGGGCCCTCGCCGCAGGAGAGGATGGGCAGGGCCAGCAGCAGGGTGAGCCAGGTGCGTCGCATGGGGCCTCCGGGGTGTCATGGGGGCATATCCGGGCACTGTGCAGCGTCCTCGCAGCTTGCGAAATTTTGATTTTATTGCCCTGCGAGCGCCCTTCCCAGCGGATACGATGGTCGCCTTCGAGCACCCGAGGAGGACGTCGTGCGCGGGATCTCCATCATCTTCGCCGCCCTGTCCGTTTCCCTTCTTTGTTCCTGCGGAGAAGACGGCCTGAACTGTGGCCCTGGCACCGTCGAGAAGGACGGATCCTGTGTCCCTGCGGACACCGGCGAGGGCGACACGGACACCGACTCCGATGCGGACACGGATACCGACTCGGACGCCGACACGGACTCGGACACCGACACCGACGTCCCCAACGACGCCGACAACGACGGCTACCCTGCCGAGACCGACTGCGACGACGGGAACGCCCAGGTGAACCCCGGCGCCCAGGAGACCTGCAACGGCTACGACGACGACTGCGACGGGCTGATCGACGACGACGATGCGGGCACCACCGGCGTGCACACCTGGTACCAGGACGACGACGGCGACGGCTTCGGGGACGCGGCGGACACCGTCGCCCTGTGCGACGCCCCCTCGGGCTTCGTGGCCCAGGGCGGCGACTGCGACGACGCCGCCGCGGCGATCAATCCCGACGCCACCGAGGTCTGCGACGGCATCGACAACGACTGCGACGGGGACGTGGACGCCTATGACAGCGACGTGGACGGCGACACCTGGTACACCGACGCCGACGGTGATGGCTTCGGCGATCCCGGCGCACCCATCGTGGCCTGCAGCTGGCCCAAGGGCAGCACCGACGCCTCATTGGCCACAGACTGCGACGACACCGCTGCCGGCGTGCACCCTGGCGCCACCGAGGTCTGCGACGCCTCCGACACCGACGAGGACTGCGACGGCCTGGCCGACGACGACGACTCCAGCGTGACGGGCACCAGCACCTGGTACCGCGACGCCGACGGCGACGGCTACGGGGTCAGCACCACCACCACCAGCGCCTGCGACGCCCCCACCGGCTACGTCTCGGTGGTGGGTGACTGCGACGACAGCGACCCCAGCCTGTGGGGCGGCGGCACCTACTACCAGGATCTGGACGGCGACGGCTACGGCGACCCGGCGGTGAGCCGCGCTGGCTGTGCGGCCCCCTCGGGCTCCTGGGTGTTTGACAGCACCGACTGCAACGACCTGAACGCCTACCTCAACCCCGGCGCCACCGAAGCCTGTGACGAGATCGACAACGACTGTGACGGCCTGGTGGACGATGACGACGGCAGCCTGGACGCCAGCACGGGCACCGAGTGGTGCGGCGACGGCGACGGCGACGGCTACTACGGCGACACCACCACCACCTGGGCCTGCGATCTGCCCGCGGCCTACGTGTCCTGCTCCACCATCACCGACTGCGACGACACCGACTTCCGGGTCAGCCCCGGCGCGTCCGAGGTCTGCGGCAACGGCGTGGACGACGACTGCGACGGCATCGGCTACCCCTGCGAGCTGACGGGCACCTGGGTCCAGGCCGACGCCGACGTGTCCTTCTGGGGAAGCTACAGCGGCGCGGGTGCCGGGCGGTCCGTGGCCCTGGCGGACATCGACAACGATGGCCTGGGTGATGCCATCATCGGGGCGCCCTGGGCCGACAGCGGCTACGCCCATCTGGTGCTGGGCGGCTTCTCGGCCAGTGAGGATCTGGGCTCCGCGGATCAGGAGTACGCCGCCAGCGCCGCATACAGCTACGGCTACTACTTCGGCGGCATGGTGGCCGGTGGCGGCGACATCAACGGAGACGGCTACGAGGACTTCGCCGTGGCCGACTACAGCTTCGGCGGCAGCAGCGGAGGGGTGTGGCTCTACCAGGGCGGGCGTCGCCCGCCGGTCAGCTCCACCTCGGCCCACAGCGGCGGCAGCTCCTACAACTGTGGCTGGGCGCTGGACATGAGCGAGGACCTCACCGGCGACGGGCGCGACGATCTGGTCATCGGCTGCACCGGCGGCCACCGCATCTACGGCGTGTCCTACAGCTCCGGTAGCGGCAGCCTGTCCAGCAACAACGCCTTCTCGGTCTACACCGGATCGGGCGATTTTGGCTACGGTGTGGCCACCTTCGACAGCAACGGCGACGGCGTCGGTGACCTCATCGGCACCGACCCCGATCCCGTCTACTACGATGCCTGGTACCAGCAGGGCCCCCTGAGCGGCGACTACTACATGTCCTGGCACGGCGATGACACCGCCAGCTTCAGCTACCTGGGCAACGGCCGCTGCGACGACGTCGGCGATCTCGACGCCGACGGGTACGAAGACTTCATCGTCTTCGCCAGCAGCTACTACGCCTGGGTCTTCCTCGGCGGCTCCAGCACTCCGCTGTCGGACGGCTACGCCACCTTCATCTCCTCGGGCGGCTCCGACGCCGACGGCGGCGATCTGAACGGCGACGGCTTCAGCGACCTGGTGCTGGCCGACGGCGCCGAGACCTGGGTGTTCCTGGGGCCGCTGTCCACCGGCAGCATCTCCACCGCCGCGGCCGACGGCAACATCGGCGACGCTGGCTACTCGGTCGCCGTGCGGGACGTGGACGCCGATGGCTACCACGACCTCCTGGTCGGCGACTCCAGCGATAGCACTGCGGGGAGCGGAAACGGTGCCGCCTTCCTCTTCTACGGGGGTGCGATGTGATGCGGACGATCCTGCCCATGCTGGCCTTTGCCCTGGTGCTTCCTGGATGCTTTGCGAAGTGGGAGGAGCTCGACTGCGGCCCTGGCACGGTGGAGAAGGACGGCGAGTGTGTGCTGGCTCAGGACACCGGTGAGTCTGACACCGACGCCGACACCGACACCGACACCGACACCGACACCGACGCCGACACCGACATCCCGGTGGACGCCGACAGCGACGGCTACACCAGCGACGTGGACTGTGACGACGGCGACCCGGCGGTGAACCCTGGCGCCGCCGAGACCTGCAACGGCATCGACGACGACTGCGACGGGCTGATCGATGATGACGACGATGGTGTCACCGGCACCAGCGCCTGGTACCAGGACGCCGACAGCGACGCCTACGGAGACGCCGGGGTCAGCGTCCAGGCTTGCGCTGCCAGCTCGGGCTGGGTGGCCGATGCCACGGACTGCGACGATGGCGACGCTGCGGTGAATCCTGGCGCTTCGGAGCTGTGCGATGCCGCCGACATCGACGAGGACTGCGACGGTCTGATGGACGACGACGACCCCTCGGTATCGAACATGTCCGCCTGGTACCCCGACGCTGACAGCGACGGCTTCGGCGCCAGCGTTGGCAGCATCGCCGCCTGCGACCAGCCCGTCGGGCGGGTGGCCAGCCGAGACGACTGCGACGACACCGACGCCGCGGTCAACCCCGACGCCAGCGAGATCTGCGACGGTCAGGACAACGACTGCGACGGGCTGGCCGACGACGACGACAGCGGGGTCACCGGGGCTCCCACCTGGTTCCGCGACGGCGACGGCGACGGCTATGGCGACGACAGCGTCGCCACCGCCGCCTGCAGCGCACCCAGCGGCTACGCCTCGGTGGGGGGCGACTGCGACGACGGCCGCGCGGCGGTGAACCCTGGCGCCGTGGAGCTGTGCGACGCCAGCGACGTCGACGACGACTGCGATGGGCTCTCGGACGACGACGATCCCTCCGTCACGGGAACCTTCACCTGGTACGCCGATGCCGATGGCGACGGCTACGGCTCCAGCGCCTCCACCGCGGCGGCCTGCGAGCAACCCGTCGGCTATGTCGCGGACAGCACCGACTGCGACGACCGCGACGCGGGGGTCACCGGGGCCGCGACCTGGTACCGGGACTACGACGGCGACGGCTACGGCGACGCGGGCAGCACCTCCACCAGCTGCACCCGGCCGGTCGGCTATGTCGTGGACACCACCGACTGCGACGACGGTGACGCGGGCACCAACCCTGGTGCCACCGAGGCCTGCACCGGCTTCGACGACGACTGCGATGGCTTGGTGGACGACGCCGACCCCAGCGTCGACGCCAGCACGGGCAGCGAGTGGTGCGACGACCTGGACCGCGACGGCTACTACGGCGACGCCAGCTCCACCTGGGCATGCGCGCGCCCGAGCGGCACCGCGGCATGCGCTTCGGCCACCGACTGCGACGATGGCGACAGCAGCGTGAACCCGGGTATGAGCGAGATCTGCGGCAACGGGGTGGACGACGACTGCGACGGCTCCGGCTATCCCTGCTCGCTCACGGGCACCCTGGCCGAGGCCGACTACACCAGCATCTTCCTGGGATCGAGCGGCGGCGAGGGCGCCGGTGCGTCCATGGACCTGGTGGACATCAACGTGGACGGCACCCTCGACCTGGTCATCGGCGCCCCCACCTACGGCTCCACGGGTGCTGTGCACCTGGTCTACGGGCCCTTCGGCACCACCGAGGATCTCGCGTCGGCCGACATCACCTTCACCCCCAGCAGCGGCGGCGAGAGCTACGGCACGGTGGTCGAGGGCGGCAGTGATCTCAACGGCGACGGCTGGCCCGACATCATGGTGTCCGATCCGGACTTCGACTCCGCCTACTACACCGACTGCGGCTCGATGCACATCATCAACGGGGGCCCCACCCCGGCCTCTCGTGGCTACTACGTCAGCGGTGGATCGGGCAGCGACTGTGCCAGCCACATCTTGACCGGCTTCGACTTCACCGGTGACGGTGGCGATGACGTGGCCGTCAACTGCGGTACCGTGGGTTCGTCCATCTTCGGGCTGTCGTCCATCCCGATCACCTCCGGGGGGCAGTACTCGAGCTGGGACAGCTTCTACTACTACGACTTCTCCGGGCCCTTCGCCGTGGACATCGCCGGCGCCGACATGGACGCCGACGGCACCGACGACTTGATCGTGCTCGACCCCAACGGCTCGAGCCTGAACCTCTGGCTCATCGAGGGCCCCCTGGGCACCAGCACCGGCTACATCGCCTGGCAGTACGACGACACCACCACCATCAGCGGCTACACCGACGCGGCGGGCGACGGCGTGGGGGATCTCGACGGTGACGGCCGCGACGACGTGGCCATCAGCGAGGCCAGCGCCGCCACCACCTGGGTCTACAACGGCAACAGCGGCGGCACGCCCTTCAGCTCCGGTGCGTCGGTGAGCTTCGTCGTGGGCGCCGAGTCCATGGCGGGCGGTGACCTGGACGGCGACGGCTGGAACGACATCGTGCTGGCCGACCCCTCGGGCACGGGCACCGCCTACCTGTTCTACGGGCCCCTGGTCAGCGGCAGCTACGCCGCCAGCGACGCCGACGGCACCATCAGCGGTGACGGCGACGCCTTCGGCGTGTCCCTCGAGGTGGGCGATGTGGACAACGACGGCAACGATGACGTGCTCATCGGCGCCGAAGACGACGACACGGCGGGCAGCGGCTACGGCGCTGCGTTCCTGTTCTATGGCGGGTCCTGGTAGGGGCTGCGGGTCGCGATAGGCTCGCTCTATGAACACGCCCACCCGCCGCGATCTTCTCCGTGGTTCGGGGGCCCTGCTGGGCGCCTCGGCCCTGGCCGCCTGCGCCCCCGCGGCGGACTGTCCCGACCCTGCCCTCGGCTTCCAGCCCCGCGCGGCCGCGAGCTTCTGGGATCCCCGCGGGTGGTTCCGCCACGACACAGTGGACGCGGCGCGGGTGGGGGAAGGGGCGATCCGCGCCCAGATCCAGGGTGCCTGGGTGGAGCTGCCCCTGGCTGCGTTGCCCGATCGCTTCGTGTCCTGGTCCTTCGAGGAGCGCATCATCAAGCTCGGGGAGATCGCCCGCAAGGGCTTCGACACCCGGGATCTGGACGGCCCCCACAACGCCTGCGTGGCCACCTACGGCGGGGTGGACGCCAACTCGTTCACCAGCCTGAACACCGCCTACAAGGGCATGGGCTTCATGCCCGCCCCCGAGGGTCTGGCCGATGCGGTAGCCGACCTGCAGGCCAAGGCGGAGATCATGGCCCGGGCGGGGCTGAGCCAGATGGCGCGCATGTCCCGGGCCCTCGAGGTCCTCGAGGATCTCTACCGGCAGCCGGATCTCTTCGACCGCCGCCGCCACGTGAGCCTGGAGCTGTTCGCCACCCCGGAGTTCACCACCCACACCTTCGCCAACATGCTGGCCAACCCGGTGGCCTCCTGCAGCTTCCTGGCCTTCCCGGCCTTCGAGCTGCGCTGCGTGCCCCAGCTGCTGCATCCCGACGATCCCGGGCTCAGCGAGTCCGAGCGCCTGGCCATCGCGTGGACCAATGGCGTGCACGATCTGGCCCACGGCGGGGGCGACGGCAGCCGGCGCATCACCTGTATCTACCATGTGGTTGAAATCTACGACGACAGCCCCAGCGCGGGCGGACGGGGCACGCGGCTGCGATAGCCACGCCGGAAACGCAGGGGAGCACTTCACGTGCTGCCGCGGCGCCCTGTTTCCGGGCGGACATGAAGTCCGCCCCTACGTTCAGGGCTCGAACCTCGCCACGATGGTCCTGGCCCCGCTCAGCTCGAACACCGTGGTGGCGTCGCTGCCCAGAGCGCTGTCGGACCAGCCGGCGAAGCTGTAGCCAGGGGCGGGGATGGCGGTGACGGTGATGGGGATGCCGGTCCACAGATCGGCCGTGAACGGTGGGTCCACCTGGATCAGGGTGAGCTGGAAGCTGCCGCTGCCAGGGGGTTCGGCCTCGAGGGCCAAGGGCACCCTGTCGGTCAGGCCCAGGTGACGGCGGAGCTGTCCCTCGAGGATGGCGGGTCGTTGCTGTACGAACTCCCGCGCGGCCTCGACGCGGGTGTGCCAGCTGCTGGGGGGCTGGCCGCACCACAGGGGGTACTGCCGGGGGATGACGGGCTCGATGCGGGCGTGCATGGCGTCCAGCCGGGGCAGCGCGGTCTCGACGGCGAAGCTCGTGCTGAGCAGCTCAGCGGCCTGGTTGGCCAGCAGCACCTGGAAGGAGCGGTTCTCGAGGGCGTCGGCGATGGGCAGGCCCGGGCCGCTCCAGTCGACGCTCACGCCGATGTGGTCGTAGGAGTAGGAGGGCCAGCTGTGGCCCAGGTCGAAGGTCATCCAGCGCCAGCGGGCGTCGTCGCTGCGCTCCCGCCACAGCTTCAGGTTGTTGTTCCACCAGTCTGTGTTGCCCCAGTAGCCCTCGGCCAGCACGATGGTGGCCAGGTTGTCGAGGTCGATCATGGCCTCGAGCTGAGTGAACTGGGCCGGATCCGAGAAGTCACCCCCCAGCACGAAGCTGTTGAGCTCGTCGAAGGCTTGCCAGTCGCCCTGGTTGACCCGCCACCAGTCGTCGCTGCCGTCGGCGGTGCACTCGATGCGATCCAGCTGGCCGGGGTCGGCGCCGTGGTGGTGGGCGATGTAGTGCTCGTCCAGCTTCTCGCGGAAGGAGTACAGGCCCCAGAACTCGCCGTTGAGGTAGACCACGCAGGGCTCCCAGGCCTGGGAGTCGATGGTGGGGAAGCGCACGCCGTCGGCGTCGCGCATCAGCTCGTCGATGAAGGCGTTCTCGGTGTGGGTGGGGCACCAGTCCCCGACGCCCTCGAGCACCAACACGGGGAAGCTGTCCTGCTCCTGGTTGGCGAAGAAGCGGTGGGCCAGCTCGTCGGGGCCGTAGGCGGTGCGGGCCAGCACGCGGAAGCTCTTCTGCTCGAAGGCCCGGGTGTAGCCGCCATGGATCTTGACCCCGGCGTCCTGATCGATGACCAGGGTGCCGTCGGGCTGCCAGACCTGGATGTGCAGGTCGCGCTCCCAGTCCTCCCAGAAGTTGGCGCCGAAGTAGGGGTAGGACGTGGTGTAGTCGGGGGGGCCGTAGGCGTAGATGCCCGTCTGCTCGTCGTACAGGTCGAAGGGGTCTACGACCAGCGAGACGATCTTCAGGTCGTCAGCGAGGATGGCCGAGTCCTGGCTGTAGGTGGCGGTGACCACCCGGCTGGGCCACAGGCCGTCCACCCAGGCGCGCGCGCGCACCACGACGGGCTGGGCGGCGGCCTGGACGGCGAAGGGCCCTGTGTAGGGCGTGGCGTCTTCGGTGGGCGCCGAGGCGTCCAGGGTGAAGCGCAGCACGGCGTCGTCGGCCTCGTGGCTCACGGTGACGGTGAGATCGGCACCGTAAAAGCCCGAGGTGGGCGCGAGGCTGGGGGTGGGCGCGAAGCCTGGTCGGGACTCGGTGGTGTTGGGCAGGCCGGGGGTGGGCTCCATGAACCAGGCCAGGACCTCCGGCCGGGCGGCGGGCCGCCCAAGCGCGATGTCGCGGTACATGCGGCCAGGCTCGACCCGGTCCACCGTGCAGCCGTCGGCGGCCGCCAGGACCACCGGCTCTCCCGTGGCGTCGAGGCCGAAGCTGGTGTGGAGCTCGCCCACGTGGCGATCCTTGCCCGAGGCGAACACCAGGAGCAGCTCTCCGGGGGCCAGGGTGATGGCGGGCAGGGTCCACTGCAGGGTGTCCTCGGGATCGTCGCTCAAGCCCCAGCCTTCGATCTGCACCTGGGCGTCGTCCAGGTTGAGCAGCTCGATCCAGTCGGAGCTGTCGCCGTCTTCGTCGATCGAGCCGCGCACGTTGGCGCTCACCACCTCGTTGATGACCACCGCGGGGTAGCTGCGCTCCTCGCAGGGGCTCCCGATGTCCTCGGGCGCAGAGGTGTCTCGGGCCTGCGCGCTGTCCTGGACCCAGGGGCGCGTCGGCGGTGCGATCGCCGGGCGGCAAGCGGCGAGCAGCAGGACAGCGGTGGCGAGGGCCAGGGGGCGCATGCCGCGCATGGTAGCACTTCATCGACCCGGGCATTGTCATCCGTCAGGGGTTGAAGCCAGGAGCCCGCGATACATCCAGATCGCGGAACACCAACGGAGAGTCCCCATGCGTATGCCCGACTGGCTGGCCACTTTCGACCCCGACTTCGCCGGCGCCATCGCCGCTCGTCTCAACCCGACCCCTGGACGTCGTGTGGCGGTCTTCGATGCCGACGGCACGCTCTGGTACGACGACATCGGCGAGGCCTTCGCGCGCTGGCTAGTGGCTGGCGATCTGCTGCCGGGCGTCGATGCCGCGATCTTCTGGGACGAGTACGAGCGGCGGGTCAGCGAGAGCCGCATCGACGGGTACACCTGGGTGGTCCAGCTCATGGCCGGCATGGCCGAGGCTGACGTGGATCTGTGGTGCCGGCAGCTGGCCGCGGCGTGGGCCAACTATCGCCCGGGCATGAAGGCGCTGATCGCCGGGCTGCAGGCCGAGGGCTTCGAGACCTGGATCTGCTCGGCCTCGAACCGCTGGATCGTGCGCGCCACGGCCGCGGCGGTTGGCATCCCAGAGCACCAGGTCTTGGGCATCGAGACCCAGGTGGTGGACGGCAAGCTCACCACCAGGCCGGTCTACCCGCGGCCCTGCAACCAGGGCAAGGTCGACGCCATCCAGAAGCACATCGGGGTCATGCCGGTCTTCGCCTTCGGCGACAGCATGGGCGACTTCGAGATGCTGGCCTACGCCGAGCAGCCGCTCGTGGTGGGTCGGCGGGACCACAGGGACAACGAGCTGGTGCGTCAGGCGCCCGGCCGCGGCTGGCCGGTGCATCGCTTCTAGGATCGTTTCCGCTTCATCTTCTCGAAGTACTCCACCGTCATGCCCCGCGTGGTCCGCCACAGCAGGATCAGCGCCAGCAGGTTCGGGATCGCCATCAGGCCCAGGGCGGCGTCGCCGAAGTTCCAGACCACCTCCAGCGCCACCACGGCGCCCAGGAAGTGCATGCCGCAGAACACGATCTTGTAGGCGGTGACCCAGCGGGTTCCGAACAGGTAGACGACGGCCCTGTCGCCGTAGTAGCTCCACGAGATGGCGGTGGAGATGCCGAAGAGTACCACGCCGATGGTGACGATCAGGTGACCCCAGGCCCCCATGATCGGCGCCAGCCCCTTGCGGAAGGCGTGGGCGGTCAGGGGGGAGCCGTTCAGCGACATCTGACCCTGCAGGTGCAGATCGGGCATGACGTCGAAGTCCAGCCCGCCGTCGATGACCGACAGGCTGCCGGTCCAGAGCTCGCCCTGATCGTCGAACACCCGAGGCTCGAGCACGGTGGCGTGGTTGCGCACGAAGCCGGCCCCCACGGGCACGCCGGCCTGGACCTGCAGCTGGCCCGTGTGCAGCTCCGCGTCCGCGACGACCCCGTCGAGGCCGACGCTGCCTTGCTCCGCCACCACGGTCAGCGAGCTCTGGGCGTTGACCGGGACCTCGTCGGGCACCCGCTCGGTCCAGGCGTCGGTGGAGAGGATCACCAGGCCGGTGATGGTGCAGATGATCAGGGTGTCGATCATGGGGCCCAGCATGGCCACCAGGCCTTCGCGCACCGGCTCGTCGGTCTTGGCGGCGGCGTGAGCGATGGGAGCGGAGCCTTGGCCGCTCTCGTTCGAGAAGATGCCGCGCTTGACGCCCCAGGTGAGCATGAAGACGAAGGTGCCGCCGGCGAAGCCACCGATCTGGGCCGCGGGTTGGAAGGCGGCGCTGAAGATGGTGCCGATGATGCCGGGGAGCTCGGCCGCGTGGATGCCCAGCACCACCAGCCCGCCGCCTACGTAGATGGCCGCCATCCAGGGCACCAGCTTGCTGGTGACGGCGCCGATGCGCTTGATGCCGCCCAGGATGACCGCCGCCACCAGGCTGGCGCTGACCAGGCCGGTGATGACCGTGGGGATGTGGAGGTCCGAGCGCAGCTGGTCAGCCACTGTGAAGGCCTGGATGGCGTTGCCCGACCCGAAGCTCGAGATGACTGCACAGACCGCGAAGGCCACGGCCAGGGGCTTCCACTTGGGGCCCAGGCCCTTCTCGATGTAGTACATGGGCCCGCCCGAGGCCGACCCGTCGGGCAGGATGGTGCGGAACTTCATGGACAGGGTGCACTCGTGGAACTTCAGCGCCATGCCGAAGGCCGCGGTGACCCACATCCAGAACAGAGCGCCGGGCCCGCCGTAGTGCAGGGCGGTGGCCACGCCGGCGATGTTGCCGATGCCCACCGTGGCGCTCAGGGCGGTGGTCAGGGCCTGGAAGTGGCTGAGATCCCCCGCGTGCTCGGGGTCGTCGTACTTGCCCCGGAGCACGTTGACGCCGTGCCACAGGTAGCGCACCTGCACGAAGCGCAGCGCCATGGTGGTGAACAGTCCGGTGACCAGCAGCAGGCCCACCAGGAAGGGGAGCGTGTCGGGCCAACCCCAGATGAAGCCCGATGCGGCAGCGGTCAGGGTCTCGAGCGTTTCCACGGGCATCCTCGGCTGAGTGACGCCTCCCCCTAACGTGCAGGGCCCCTGCGCAAGCGCGACGGTCGGTCAAACGCCTGCTTAGGGGGTGTGACCTAGGGCGCCAGCCGCTGGGCCAGTCCCTCGAGGGCTGCGTCCACCTCTTGCTGGGTGACGCCGCCGTCTGCAGCAAGGGAGACGCCGGGGACGGTGGTCAGGCCCGCCTCCATCAGGTCCTCGAGCATGCTGTCTACCGCGTCCTGGCCGGTGCTCTCGCAGGAGGCCAGGGCCGAGGCGCGCAGGGGTGCAGGGCTCAGTTCGCCTGCAGGCTCGGCCATGTCCCGCAGCTGGGAGGGCAGGCGGCTCAGCCAGGTGGGCCCGGCGAAGACCAACGCCTCGAGGCTGGCGTCGGCGGCGCAGTCCAGCTCTGGGCAGTCGAAGTGGTCCACCACCGTGGCGGTCATGCCGCGGGCCTCGAGCCGGGTGGCGAGCCCGTCGGCGAAGGCGTGGGTGTTGAAGGTGGCGGTGGTGGCCTGGGTGATGGCGTCCGGGTGGTCGGCGGGCTGCTCTCCAGGGGGCGGCCCGGCGGCCTTGACGATCAGGACGCCCTCGAGGGGGCTTGGATCGGGCTGGGAGTCGACGGGATCCGTAGAGGGAAAGCAACCCACCAGCAGGAGGGGGAGCATGGCGGTGCGCATGGCGGCTCCTACTTCAGCCAGCCGTCGAGCTGCTGCTGCAGCTCGGGCAGGCCGGTCTTCTTCAAGAACCACCAGGCCCCGAAGGTGTTGATTCCGCCCACCACCACGGCGGCGGCCGCCAAGGCGACCAGGAAGGCGATGTTGTCGAGCTCCCCACCCCCGTCCAGGTAGACCACCGGCAGCATCAGGCCCGGGAGCATGAGGTAGGTGAGCATGGGCGACGGGGCCCAGCTCACGGTGGCCTGACCGTCCCGGGCGAAGCGGATGGCCCCGGTGACATAGGCCTTGCGGCCCATGGACATGCGTCGGCGAAACAGGATGGCCCGGGCGTCGCGCTCCCAGCGCCAGGAGATGGTGAAGCCGTTGCCTGCGAAGTCGGTCAGCTTCTGGATGTCCTGGACCCGGGGCAGGGGCTGCTTTGGCGTGTAGGGGAGCAGCAGCAGGGGCAGCAGCACGGGGTTGAGCTTGTACCAGAGCACCCACTCGACCAGCACAGCGGCGACGCAGCCGGCGCAGGCGAGCCACGCGAAGAGAGGGACGGCTTCCATGTGGGCTCCTGGGCGAAGTGGAGGGCAGACTATCCGGTCCCGCTGGCGAGAGTGCGCTATGGCAGGGGCGGCGCCTGGAGTCCGCATGCCCAAGACCTCGATCCTTCTATTGGCCCTCTGTCTCGCTTGTTCGCCTTCTCTTCAGCCTGTCCTCGAGGACGGCTCGGTCTCCGTCCCTCCACCGGTGGCGGCCCAGGCTGCGCCTATCGACCCGTTGCCCCCACTCCGGCCGACGGTCACGGCGCCCAGCGAGCCCGCTCTGTTCAGCTTCACCGGCCAGGGCACCCACCTGGGTGCGGGCCTTTGGTGCGCCTTCTACCCCCTGGGCTGGTCCGATGATGGCCGCTTCGCCTGGGCCACCGAGCGCCGAGGGAACGACATGGCCCTCGAGTACGGGGCGCTGTGGCAGGTCTTGCACGTGGGCTCCACCGCTCAGGCCGAGTTCGTGGCCTACGGCGGTGAGGCCTTCCCCGAGGACGCCACCCTGGGCTGGGCCTGGGACAAGCACCGCGTCGCTGTAGAGGCGCTGCTCACCGAACAGACCATCCTGGCCGGGGGCACCGAGCTGCTGGCGTTGCCCGCCGAGACCGCGGCCGGTCGCCTCGAGGCCCGCTGGGAGCTGGGCGAGGAGCAGGACGTCGAACGCCCCGTCCGCCTGCTGATCCGATGGGACGGCGGGCAGGAGCAGGCGGTGTACGAGGGCTCGAGGTCCACCTTGGTGGGCGACCCCGATGCGCCCAGGCTCATCCTCTCCCCCTCGGGCCAGCACGGCGTGCTGGTGTTCTCGGTGGTGCACGGCGAGCCGGTCGAGGCGCTGGTGGATGTGCAGTACCAGGTGCATGGGCTAGTGCTGGGCTGGGTCGACTAGCATGGACGCCCAGATCACCGACGACGTCCGCGCCACCCTGCGCGCCGCGCTGGGGGCCGCCGAGCCCGAGTGGCTGGCGCTGCTGCAGCCGCTGCTGGATGGGCTGTCCACCGACGTGCTGGGGCTGATGCGCGTGCGCTCGTTCCTGGTTCAGCACCACGAGGCTGCGGGCGAGCGCTTCAGGGAGCGGCTGGAGCGGATGATCGCGGCGGTGGAACAGCAGCTCCGCCAGGCGGCGGGCGACGGCGTGGCCCTCGAGCAGGTCGCCGCCGAGGTCGTCGCGCTCCAGGCTCAACGCGCAGGGATCCAGGAGGAGATCGATCGTCGGCGCGAACTGCTCGAGATCGCCGTGGGCCATGGCCAGAAGCTCGCCCTGAGCGCCCATCGCGTCTCCGTCAGCACGCCTGGGGTGTCCCTGCGCATCGTCGACGCGGAGCAGGTCCCCCCGGCCTTCCTGCGCCCTCAGCCCGATCGCAAGGCCATCATGGCCCACTTCGCGGGCACGGGCGAGGTGCTGCCTGGCACCGAGCTCGGGCCGCGCAAGGCCGCGGTGACGGTCAAGGCTTTGGGGGGCACGCCGGCCGAGCGGGAGTGAACGGCGCTGCGCGCTGGCTTCAGAGCCCCAGCCCGCTGAGGTCCAGCCCGGGCGGTAGGCCCTGGGGCAGGCCTGCAGTACCGGCCTGGGGTGGCCCGTCGTCCGGGCTCAGGAGCAAGCTCTGGGTGCTGGCTTCGGTGAGGTCCTTGGCGGTGTACTCGCTGACGGTGACCACCCAGGGGTCGTCGGGGCGCTGCAGGTAGGTCAGGCCATCCACGGTGTTGCCCAGCAGGTAGCTGTACTCGGTGCTGGACTCGTCTTCGCTGATGGTGACGGTGATCCGCGCCGCGGGAGGGTCGAGGCCGTGCTCGGGCAGGGCCTGGAGGCCCACCGGCTCTCGCAGGCGCAGCGTGCAGGCGGCCGCGGCCAGGCGGTCGAGCTTGTCGGGGTCGATCATCTCGCCGGTGGGCACGGGGCCCTCGAAGGTCCAGCCGTCGTCGCCACGGGCCAGCTGGACCGAGCCGCCGCCGCGGGTCTCGATGGAGATGGCGCTGGCGCTGTCCAGGTCGAGATGGATCAGCTCGGCGTCCCAGTAGCTCGAGGGCCTGTCCTTGATGGACCACTCGCTCAGGCCTCGCGCGGCGTAGACCAGGGTGGAGTCGGCCAGGCGCACGTGGGAGGCCTGGCCCGAGGCTGCCCCCAGGATCAGCTCCACGCTGCGGTCCTCGGTCTCGAGGCGCAGCTTCTTGCCCCAGTCCTGGTCGCCTACGTGCAGGGTGTCGTGGTTCACGGCCTTGGTGGCCACGGGGCGGCGCACCTGGATGTCCAGCATGCTGTCGATCAGGCCGTGGACCTTGCTGTCGTCTGCCGGGTAGCCCTGGGACGAGGCGATGGTCCAGCCGTCGGGCCCACGGACCAGATCGAGGGGCTCGGCGCCCTCGCCCGACCGCTCGACCACCACCCGGGTGATGGCGTCTGCGGGCAGATCGATGATGGCCCGGGCCTGGGCTGTGGCCTCGGCGCGGGGCCACCAGGCCGCCGCCACCAGCAGGGACTGGACGCCCAGAGCGCCCAGCAGGATGGCTTGGGTGCGGGTCATGGGCCCACCTCCTGGAGCAGAGAGCGGCGTCGGCGCAGGCGCGGCAGCACGGCCAGGGCCACCAGGCCCAGCAGCATGAGCAGCGCGTCGACGGCCTCGATGATCAGCATCCCGACCTCGCCCACCGGGCGCAGGGTGCGCGCCAGGCTGCCGGCGGAGCGAATCTCCAGCAGATCGGTGTCCTCGGTGCACCAGTCGATGAGGTTGAGCAGGAGCATCAGGTTGGACCGGTGCACCTCACCGCCCATCTGCTGGCCCAGGGAGATCATCAGGTCCGAGGCCAGCTCGGAGGATCCGATCACCGCCAGGCGCGCGTCGGGAAGGGCCTTGTCCATGGTGCGCCCGGTGCGGTCGAGCTCGCCTTCGGCGCCGGGGGGGATGTCCGGATCCCAGGTCGGGTCGGGCCGGTCGGCGAAGAAGCTGGGGAAGGCACCCTGGGCCGTGGCCGCCACCACCCGCGCCTGGGGCTCGCCTTCGCGGCCGAAGCCGGTCTGGGGGTAGGCCTGGAAGTCGGGCAGGACGCTGGCTGAGTGTTGCACCCAGCTCTCGTCGCTGGTGGTGAGCAGCGCCTCGGCGTGGACGCCCTCGAGGTCCTGCGCGAGGGTGAGGGGCGAGGCCCAGGGCGCGGTGACATTGGGCAGGCCGGCCAGGGCCGCGTGGCCACGGGCGAAGCCGTCCTGGCGGATGTCGGCGAAGAAGGGGTAGTCCAGGTACTCGACGGTGCGGACCCGGTAGCCGCCCACGTTCTTCTCGACAGGCAGGGGGAAGGCGGCGTTGTACGGGTCCATCACCAGGCCCTCGTCCACCTGGACCCCCCAGTGGGCCAGCATGTCCAGCAGGGAGCTGTCCTGCTCGTGGGCGAGCAGGCTGCCCTGGTCGGTGCTGATGGCGTAGCGGCCGGCCAAGGCCACCACCGCGCCGCCCCGCATCAGGTACTGGTCCAGGGCGAACTGCTCCACGGCCCCCATGGCACCGGGCTTGGCCACCAGCAGGACGTCGACGCCCAGGGGCACGCCTTGGGTCAGGTCCACCTGCTGGACCTCCAGCTCGCTGCCCAGCAGCTCGCCCACCAACTGGTAGTCGGCCTGGGGCTGGGGCTGCTGGTACTCGGGCGGCAGGCGGGGGTCCTGGGGGACGGGGTCGGGGTGCTCGGTGACCACGCCCAGGGTCTGGAGGTTGCCCGGCAGCGCGCGACGGATGGCGGAGTCCAGGGCGGTCTCGAGGTCGTTCTGGGACATGCCGCCCCGGGGCTGCACGATCTGGATCTTGTCGCCCATCTCGAGCACCAGGGCCAGGTAGAAGACCTCACGGCCGAACAGGTCCACGGCCAGGGGCTGGATCCCGTACTGCTCGGCGAGGGTGGCCTGCAGCTCGCGATCCTCGAGGGGGTCGAGCTCGGCCTGGGAGAGCTTGCCGCCGGAGCGTGCGGCCAGATCCTGGGCCACGGTGCGGATGGTGGGGGCCAGCTCGGCCCAGTCCTCGGGCAGGGTGCCGGGGGAGACGTAGGCCGTCAGCGTGGCCGTGCCCTGGTAGCGGTCGAAGAGGGCCTCGGTGGTGGTGAACTCCTGGCTGAGCTTGCGGATGGCCCGGGTGACGTCGTACTCGATGTTCCTCAGGCGCACGTCGATGTCGGTGTCGCTCACCTCGACGTCGATCAGGTCTTCCCAGGTGAGCAGCTCGTGCTTGTCGCCGTAGCGCAGCAGCACGTGGAAGTAGGAGTTGACCACGCTCTGCTCGTGCCTGCCCGAGACTCGGAACGGGTAGCTGCGCACCCCGTAGCTCTCGCCCAGCTCACGCTCGAGCGCCTCGTCCTTGCTGGGGTCGAGGGTCTCCACGGTGACGTTGCCCGCGCCGCGCACCCGGTACTCCGCCAGGAAGTCCTGGACCTGCACGGCCAGGGGCGCCAGCTTGGGGTGGGTCTTCTCCGAGAAGATCCCCTGGATCACCAGGGGCTCGTCCAGGCCGCGGACCACCTGCCTGCTGGCCTCGCTCAGGCTGTAGGCGCCGTCGGCGGTGAGGTCCAGACGGGCCACGGGGACGGGCGCCAGCCAGGTGTTGAGCAGGCCGGCGTTGGCCACCACCAGCGCCACCGTGATGCTGGCCCTCCAGGCGCGCCGAGCGCCCGCGGCACTCTGGGTGTCCCGGCGGGTGCCCTCGAGCAGGTAGACGTTGGCCACCAGGAAGACCACCGTGAGGCTGCCGTAGTAGACGAGATCCCGCAGGTCGAGCACGCCCCGCTCGATGCTGGCGAAGCGGGAGCCTGTGCCCAGGCCCCGGAACAGCGCCGCCCAGTCGTCGGCCATCAGGGCCACCAGGGCGTCGCTGCCCAGCAGGTAGAGCGCCCCCCCGGCCACGATGGTGACCATCAGGGCCACCACCTGGTTGTCGGTGCTGGCGCTGACGCACAGCCCCAGGGCCAGGTAGGCCGAGGCCAGCAGCAGGGCGCCGGTGTAGCCGCCGAGCACTGGCCCCCAGTCCAGGGCCCCCAGCCAGGAGACGCTCAGGGGGATGGGCAGGGTGAGCGCCAGGCCCAGGGCCACCAGCAGCAGGCCGGCCAGGAACTTGCCCAGGACCCACTCGTGGGTGCGGACGGGCAGGGTGAGCAGCACCTCGAGGGTGCCCATCTTCCGCTCCTCGGCCCACTGCCGCATGGTGATGGCGGCGACCAGCAGGATGAGCAGCAGGGGCATGCCCGCGAACAGCGGCCGCACGTCGGCCAGGTTGCGCGCGAAGAAGCCGTTGAGGGTGAAGAAAGAGAACTCGGTGACGAAGAGGAACACCCCCAGGAACAACACGGCCACGGGGGAGAGGAACAGGGCCCGCGCTTCCTTGCGCGCGATGGTGAGCACGGCGTTCATGGGCGCACCCCCTTCTGGACCAAGCCGCTCACGGTGCGGCGCTCCATGGCCACCTCGGCCTGCAGCCGCTGGAAGGCCGCCTGCAGGCTGATGCGCTCGGGGGCGGCGGCGCCGACGGTCCAGCCCGCCTGCACCGCGGCGCGCACGATGGCCGGGGTGGGGGGCAGGTCGCTCTGGTAGTGCACAGCCCACTGGGTGAAGCCGGGCAGGCTCTCGTCGGGCCCGCGCCGCAGGACCTCGACCACGCCGTCGATGCCCGCCAGCTCGCGGGGCACGTCTGCGTCGCCTTCGGCCACCGACAGCAGCACCACTCGGCTGGCCCGCAGGCTGTCCAGGGGCCCGTCGGCGACCAGCCGGCCGTCGATGAGCACCAGCACGCGGTCGCAGACCGCCTCGACCTCCTGCAGGATGTGGGTGGAGATGAGCACGGTGCTGGTGTGGGCCAGGCTGCGGATCAGCTCGCGGATGGACTCGATCTGCACGGGATCGAGCCCGTTGGTGGGCTCATCGAAGATCAGCACCTCGGGCTGGTGCACGATGGCCTGAGCGATGCCCACCCGCTGGCGGTAGCCCTTGGACAGCTGGCCGATGGGGCGCAGCATGTGGCCCTCGAGCCCCGTGGCCCGGGCGGCTCGGATCACCGCCGCGGCCTGATCCGGCTCGGGGATGCCGCGCAGGGAGGCCATCCACAGCAGGTAGTCCTGCACCAGCATCTCCGGGTACAGGGGGGCGTTCTCGGGCAGGTAGCCGATGCGCCGCTGTACGCCGATTCGGTCCTCGAGCACGTCCACGCCGTCCAGCAGCACGGTGCCGGCGCTGGGCTCGAGGAAGCCGGTGATCATCTTCATGATGGTGGTCTTGCCGGCGCCGTTCTGGCCCAGCAAGCCCACCACCTCGCCACGCTGGATCTCCAGCGTGACCCCTTGGACGGCGTGGAGTGGGCCATAGGTCTTGCCCAGGTTGCTCGTAGAGATCATCTCGAGTCGCTCCGTGTGGTCTGCGAGTCGATGCAGGGATTGGGTGTCCGGCCGCAACCGTTAGTCACTGCAGCGGCGGCGTCAACACCGCTCAGGGTTGGTTGCTTCCGGGCTCCAGCAGCAGGCAGCTGTTCTGCTGGAACTCCTGGGCCGCCAGCTCCAGCCGCGGGTGGGACAGGGCCGCAACGGGAGGCCCCATGACGGCCCAGGCCTGAACCAGATCGCCCAGCTCCGCGCTGGTGCAGACGATCCGTTCTTTCTTGGGGTCCAGGATGGCCTGCTCGAGGTGGCCGATCCATGTGGCGCTGCCCGCGTCGATGCAGCGCTCCCGGTGGAGGTCGGGGAGATCGTCGCAGACCGCCAGATCCAGGGGGACCATGCCCCCCAGCCCGGCCTGGTAGAAGCGGCGCCAGAACCGGAAGCTCTGCTCCGGATCGTCGTGCAGCAGCCTGGCCCAGAGGTCGTGCAGGGCCTGGGCCCGCTCGAGCTGCTGGGCGAAGTGCCGGGGCCCCGTGCGGTCCACCATCCTCTTGAGCTGGCCCTGCCAGAGGTGCTGCCGGCAGTCTTCGCGGAAGGGCTCGGCGAGATCGCACAGCTCGATGGCGCGCTTCTTGTCCTTTCGCGCGGTGGTCTCGGCCGCCTCGAACCAGCACTCGGCCCGCCACAGGCCTGGGGGCACCTGGGGGCAGAGCACGGCAGGATCGCCATCGCTGCGCATCACGGCCCGGTGCACTACGGCGTGGGCGCAGTCTCCGGCCAGGTCTGGGTCGCCCAGGCTGCGGCAGGCGGCGAGCTTGTCCTCGATGCTGCTCGGCCCCTCGGTCAGGGCCTGCTCGTAGCGCTCCATGCGCTCGTGGATGCTGCCCTGGGGAGGGGACCCCGGCGCGCTGGTGGAGCAGCCGACGAGCGCCGCGGCCAGGATGGGGCTTCGAAGAGAGATGGCGAGCTGCCTGGGCGTGGAGGACCAAGGGTCTTTAGCGCGTCCGTGCGGATCGGCCGATGCACGGCTTGGCCTCCCGCAAGCTGGGCGATAGGGCTGGCTTGTGCGAGCAGGAGGTTCCATGCGCTCTTCGTCCATCTTCGTCCTCGGCTTCTTCGTCCTGGCCGGCCCTGCCATCGCCGCCGACTTCGTCCCCAAGAAGGCCACCGACGACCAGCTGGTGGCCTGCCTGGAGCGGCCCGAGCTCGCGCTGCGCGTCGAGTGTGTCGAGTACATGGCCCGGCGCGGCCTGGTGGATCGGCAGGACGTGCTGGTGGCCGCGGCCGCCTCCGACGCCGCCCCGGAGCTCCGCAAGGCGGCCCTCGAGGCCTTGCGGGACATGCAGGCCCCTGGGCTGGCCGGGGCCGCCGAGCACATGGCCCTGACCGACGCCGTCTCCTCCAACCGGGCCTACGCCTTGGGGGTCATCGAGAAGGACCTGGGCCAGGCCTCTGCGTCCGTGGTGGTCAAGGCCATGGCCGACAGCGACGCGACCATCGCGCGCAAGGCCGTGATCATCGTGGGCAAGCTCGGATACTCCGAGGGCGAGCCCTGGCTGGTGGAGCACGGCGTCACCCACGGCGAGCCCGCGGTGGTCGAGCAGGCCTGGAAGAGCATCACCCGCTTGGCCAACCCCGATCTGCGGCCCCGGGTCCACCAGGCCCTGGCCTCGGGCAACGAGTCAGTGCGCAAGGCCGTCGTCAAGGCCATGCGCGACACCGTCATGCCCATGGACCGCGACGCGCTGATCGGGGCATTGGACGACAGCAATACCCACGTGGCCCGTGACGCGGCCAAGGCGCTGGTGGAGCTTGGCGACATGTCGGTGGCGCCCATCCTGCGGGAAAAAGCGGCCTCGGCGGTCGACCCGTCGGTGCGAGCCGACTTCGAGAAGTCCGCGGCCAAGCTCGAGGCGCCCTGACCACCGCCTCGGCGCGGTGAGCACCCATACGGCCCGCGGCCTGACGCCCCCGCTGGTGGGGGTCTGCCTTGACCTCTGCCTCGCCCTGCGCAGCTTGGGGGCGGAGGTCGACATGAAGAAGCAACGACCCGTCGCCGTGGTCACGGGCGGCAACCGGGGCCTGGGGCTCCAGACCTGCCGCGAGCTGGCGCAGCGCGGCTATGCCGTGGTGCTCACCTCGCGGGATGCCGAACGCGGCATGGAGGCTGCGTCTCAGCTGCGGGACGAAGGCCTGGACGTCAGCAGCGTCGTGTTGGACGTGACGAGCCCCGCGGACGCTGCGGGGCTCGCGGGGTGGCTGGAGCAGCAGTACGGGCGCCTGGACGTGCTGGTGAACAACGCCGGGGTCTTCCTCGAGACCGCGCAGGAAGGCTCCGATGCCGCCCTGGAGGTGCGTCCCGAGCTGGTCCTCTCCACCTTCGCGACCAACACCCTGGGTCCCCTGCGGGTCTGCCAGGCGCTGGTCCCGCTGATGGGGGCTGGTGGGACCATCGTCAACGTGTCCTCGGGTATGGGCCAGCTGGACGACATGCAGGGCCGCTACGCCGGCTATCGGCTGTCCAAGGCCGCCCTGAATGCCCTGACCCGGGTGCTGGCGGTGGAGCTGGCCGACCGCGGCGTGAAGGTGAACGCGGTCTGTCCCGGCTGGGTCCGCACCGACATGGGCGGGCCCAAGGCCGCACGCAGCCTCGAGCAAGGCGCCTTCGGCATCGTCGCCGCGGCCACCTTGCCGCCAGATGGCCCCTCTGGGTGCTTCTTCCGCGACGGCGAGCCCATCCCTTGGTAGAGAGCGGCGGGAGGTCTTCATGCGTTCCTTTGCGTTTTTCGGAGTCATGGCGCTGGTCGGTTGCTCCGTGAGCGCCGAGTCGGCTGTGCCCGCCACCAGCGCCGATGGCGTCGTCCTGGTGGGCAGCCGACCTGCCGAGGCCCTGGGCCTGCCAGAGTTCGCGGTGGCCGATCAGCTCGGCCACGAGCGCACCGGAGCCGATCTGTTGGGCCACCCCCAGGTGCTCTGGTTCTACCCCATGGCCGGGACACCCGGTTGAACCAAAGAGGGTTGCGGGTACCGCGACCTCTGGGGTGAGTTCGAGAGCCTGGGTGTGGGCATCGTGGGCGTGAGCTTCGCCAAGCCCGAGAAGAACCGTGAGTGGTCCCAGCACGAGGGCTTCCAGTTCCCCCTGTGGTCCGACGAGGACAAGGCGCTGGCGCTGCACTACGGTGCGGTCTCAGGCAAGCTCTCGCCTATGCCCTCGCGCATCACCGTGGTGCTGGACGCCCAGGGTCAGCAGGTGCTGCGCTATGACGACGTGAGCGTTGGCACCCACCCGGCCGACGTGCTGGCGGACTGCAAGGCCCTGTTCGGAGCGGCCCCGACGCCGGATCAGGCCGCGCCTTAGAAGGCGTCCTTGCGGCCCCGGATGTGGGCGAAGACCTCAGAGGGGCTCAACCCCTCGAGCCCCAGGACTGCCTGCAGCTCGGGCTCGTCGCAGCGCAGGAAGGGGTTGAGGGCCCGCTGCTCGTCCATGGACGCAGGCAGGGTGGGCAGCCCCTGCTGGCGCTGGCCGATGCAGCGCACCGCGGCGTCGATCAGCTCGTCTCGCTCGGGCTCGAGGTGGCGGGCGAAGCGCAGGTTGGCGCTGGTGTACTCATGGCCGCAGCACAGGCGAGCGGCGTCTGGGATCTGCCGCAGGCGGTCCAGGCTGGCCCACATCTGGGCCATGCTGCCCTCGAAGACGCGGCCGCAGCCGTAGGCGAACAGCGCATCGCCGGCGAAGAGCACGTCGCCCACGACGAAGGCGATGTGGCCGCTGGTGTGGCCCGGGACCGCCAGCACCCGCGCGCGGTGGAGCCCGAGCTCGAGCCGGTCTCCCTCCTGCACCGCCCAGTCCAGCGGCGGCAGCCTGTGCTCATCGGCGCTGGCGCCTACGATGGAAGCTCCCGTGGACTGGTGGAGGCCCCATGCGCCCCCGGTGTGGTCCCCGTGGTGATGGGTCAGCAGGATGGTCCGCAGGCGCAGTCCCTGCAGGGCGAGCCAGCGCTGCACGGGCTCGGCCGCTCCCGGGTCCACCACGGCGGCCTCACCCTCCCCGGTGGCGAAGCACCAGGCGTAGTTGTCGCTCAGGCAGGGCACTGGGGACACAGGCAGGGGCGTCACGTCGGCTCCGGGGCTCGGGTCAGGGTGACCAGCACGATCTCGGGGGGCACCCCGATGCGCACGGGCAGATAGGCCATGCCCACGCCGCGGCTGACCACCACGGGGCAGTGGGGTCCCTGGCACACACCGCCTGCGTACCACTGGCCGTAGTTGGAGGGCACCTTGGGGGTGCCCTTGCCCGGGACGAAGACCTGGCCGCCGTGGGTGTGGCCGGACAGCATCAGGTCCACCCGCAGGTCCTCTGGGATCTTCTCGGCGTAGTCGGGGTTGTGGGAGAGCACGATGCGCGGGGTGTCGGCCGGCACGCCCACCAGGGCCTCTTGGGGCGGGTGCGGGGCTTCCCACAGGTCGCCCAGGCCGGCCAGGCAGAGGCGGTCGGGGCCGTGTTCATCGTGCAGGCCGTCGGGCCCCAGGTAGACATGCTGGCGGTCGATGCACCGCACGTCGCCGCGGCTGAAGGCGTCCCAGCAGGCCTCCGCGCCCTCCCAGTGGTCGTGGTTGCCCAGCACGGCGACCCGCCCCAGGCGGGCCTCGAGCCCGCAGAGCACCCCGATGCCGTCGGGGATGGCGCGGGCTGTGCGGTGTACGTAGTCGCCGGTCAGGGCCACCAGGTCGGCGCCGAGGCCGTTGGCCATGGCCACGGCCCGTCGGAGGTGCGTCATGGGCACATAGGGGCCGTAGTGGGTGTCGCTCAGCTGGACGATCTGCAGGCCCTCGGCCCAGGCAGGCAGGCCGCGGATGGGCACCGTGTAGCGCCGGAGCTTCAGGCGGGCGGGCTCGATGAGCACGCCCCAGAGGCCAAACCCCAGGCCGCTCAGCATCGTCGCCCCGCCCAGGCCCACGGCGATGGTGCCCAGGAGATCGCGCCGGCTGGGCTCGGGCTCCTCGGGCTCCGGCCTGCCCTTGGGGCTGGTGGAGAGGGCCAGCCAGGCCAGGCCCAGGCTCAGGCCTGTGATGACGGCCGCCGCAGGGACGTTGGGTGCGGGCGTGTGGTGGTCGGTCTGGGGCAGCACCAGCAGCACCAGCCACTGGGCAGGCAGGGTGATCCAGAAGGCCACCCGGTACAGGGGGTGCCCCAGCTCTTGCAGGGCGGGGGGCAGCCACAGCTCGTTGCCCTGGCCCAGCAGCAGCCCCAGCACCAGCGCGCTGCCTAGGGCCAGCGCCAGCGCGCGCAGCGGGGGGTGGGAGGTGAGCTTGGCCATCGTGCTGGACATACACCTTTTGTGGGCGGTGATCACCTCGCCTTTTTTGTGCAGATGTCGTGGTTGGCGCAGCAGCGGTGTGCGATGGGCGCGGCGTAGCCGGGCTTGGGTCGAATGCAGCTTTGGGCATGGACTGCGGCCAGCGGTTGCCATAGGAGGGGAATCGCTCGGCAACGAAGCACTCTATGGCCCCCTCGGTCCCGCCCGTCGTGCGCGTCCTGTTGGTGTCCCACGACGATGGGGACGCCGCGTCCGCCACCGCGCTCTTGTTGGCCTTCGATCCACCCCGTCACAGGGTGGAGCGGGTCCGCGACGCTGCCGCTGCCGCTGCCGCCGCGGCCGAGCGGTGCTTCGACGTGGTGCTGCTCGACGGAGGCCTGGGCCAGGATCATGGCCACGCCCTGGTGCAGCGCTTGCGACGGCGCGGCTTCGAGGGCGCCTTCCTGGCGCTGGCGGCGGTGGCCGACCGCGGCGACGATATAGCCTGCATGCGCGCGGGCGTGGCCGACTTCCTGGTGCGCGAGAGCGTGGACGCCGATCACCTCGAGCGCTCCCTGCGCTACGCCTGCGAACATGCGCGCATCAAGGCCGAGCTGATGCGCTCCAACGCAGAGCTCGATCGTTTTGCCACAGCGGTGTCCCACGACTTGCGCCAGCCTCTGCACCTGGTGTCCGGCTATGCCGAGCTGCTGGGCACCTGCTGCCAAGGTCAGCTCGAGCCCGACGCCCGTCATGCCCTCGGCCAGATCGGCTTCGGGGCCCAGCGTATGAACGAGCTGATCGAGGATCTGCTGGTCTACGCCCGCCTGGGTCGAGGCGAGAGCGCCCTCGGGCCCGTCGACACCAGCTTCGTCCTCGAGCTCGTGGAGCGCGAGCTGCAAGACTCCGGCGCCATCGTGGACCGGGGCATGCTCCCGACGGTCCAGGGCTACCGGCCTCTCATCGAGCAGCTACTCCGCAACCTGGTCTCGAACGCCGTCAAGTTCAGCGGCGGCACCCGCCCTCGGGTCTTCGTGGGCGCCGAGTCCCGGGGCGACGATTGGATTTTCTGCGTACGCGACCGTGGCCCCGGCATCCCCACGGCCTACCTGGACTGCCTGTTCGAGATGTTCACCCGGGGTCCCCAGCGAGACGAGGTGGAGGGCACGGGCATCGGCCTGGCCATCTGCAAGAAGGCTGTGCAGGACCACGGGGGGCGGATCTGGATCGAGTCGGAGATGGGCAAGGGGACCACCGTCTGGTTCACGCTCCCCCGTCGCAACAGCCGGGGCTGAAGGGAACGTTCCATGGGCGTCATCGACATTCACACCCACCTCTCCTGTCGGGCCGATGTGGTGGACCCGCGGATCATGCGCTTCCTCGAGCAGGGGCCCGTGGCCCTGGGCGAAGAACCGCCAGTGGCGGCGCTGTTGGCCGACATGGATCGGGGCGGCATCGAGCGCAGCGTTGTCTTGGCCAGCCCGCCCTGTGCCGGCTTCCGCCACGACAACGACCGCCACGCCGCCCTGGTGTCGGCCCACCCGGATCGCTTCATCGGCTTCGGCATGGTCGATCCCTTCCACGAGAAGGACATCGCCGGCGCGGTGCGCCGCTGTGTGGAGGTCCACGGGTTCTTGGGCATCGGCGAGTTCGGCTACGTGGACATCACCGACCCGGCCTGCTTTCCTCTGTACGAAGCCTGCATCGAGCACGATCTTCCCCTGCTCATCCACCTGGGCTCGGTGATCCCCACGGTGGCCCAGCGGCTGGGCCACCCCTTCCAGCTCGACGAGGTGGTGCTGCGCTACCCCGAGCTCACGGTCATCGCGGCCCACGCCGGCGCCCCATGGACCGAGACCCTGGCCACCGTCGCCTTCTGGCACCCCAAGGTGTGGATCGATCTGGCGGCCTTGGGCACCTACCCCAAGCTCATGCGGATCCAGGTCCTGGCCACCCTGATGGCCGCAGGCCTTGGGGATCGACTGCTGTTCGGCTCGGACTTTCCCGTCACCCTGCCCAGCGCCTGGCTGCGGCAGCTGCCCCGCCTGGAGCTGCCCTGGATCGCCCGCAAGTACGGGGAGATCCCCGCTCTGAGCGCCGCTCAGTGGGCGGGCCTGCGCGAGGGCAACGCCCGGCGGCTGTTGAAGCTGGGCTGATCCCCTCGTTGTCATCGAAGCTTCACCGTCCAGGGGGCTCTCCCATCACCGGCTGGCTCGGCTGGGATAGACCTTCCTGGTGAAGGTCACCCCCACCCTCATCACCATCGCAGTGGTGTCCTCCGTCGTGCTCTCGGCGGTGGGCATCACCATCCTGATCACCCAGCGCAGCGGCTGGGACATCGCCTCAGGCGTGCTGGTGATCAACTTCTCGCTGCTCATGCTCACGGGCATGATCATCGGCGCCGTGGCGCTGCATCGGGCCTACCGGGAGCGTCAGCTGCAGACCGACTTCGTCTCCAAGGTCAGCCACGAGCTGCGCACCCCCCTGGCCAGCATCCGGCTGTTCGTGGACACGCTCGAGGCCGGGGAGATGGACGAGGACGAGCGGCGGCAGTGCCTGGCGGCCATCTCGTCGGAGACCTCCCGGCTCACCAGGGTGATCGAGCGGCTGCTCACCTGGGGCCGCATGGAGGCGGGCCGCAAGCTCTACGAGCTGCGCCCCGAGCGGGCCGACACCCTGGTGGCCGAGGCCCTGGCCCAGATGGAGAGCCAGATCCGCGAGAGCGGCGTGGAGGTGGAGCTCGAGATCTGCGAGCCCTCGCCCGCGGTGCTCGCGGACCGCAACGCGGTGGTCGAGACCCTGCTCAACCTGATGCGCAATGCCGTCAAGTACGGCGGCTCGGGTGGTGTGCTCATCATCCGGGTGCGCTCCGACGGCAAGCGGGCTCTGATCGACGTCGAGGACCACGGCCCGGGCATCCCCCGGTCCGAGCTGCGGCGGGTCTTCGACAAGTTCTACCGGGGCGACGCCGTGCGGGAGACCCGCACCTTGGCGGGCCACGGGCTGGGCCTGGCCATGGCGCGGCACGTGGTCAAGGCCCACCGGGGCACCATCCGGCTCGACAGCCGCGTGGGCCATGGCGCCCGCTTCACCGTGGACCTGCCCGTGATCCCGGGCGAGCGGGCCCTCGAGGTGCCGGAGGGATGAGACGATGAGCGAGACCATCCTGATCATCGAGGACGATCCCAGCCTGCTCATGGGCCTGACCATGAACCTGCGCCGGGAGGGCTATCGGGTGCGCACGGCCAACGACGGCCACCGCGGCCTGGCGGAGCTCGAGCGGGAGCGCCCGGACCTGGTGGTGCTCGACCTGAACCTGCCTGGGGTGGACGGCCTGGAGATCCTGCGCCGCATCCGCGTCGACGACGCCCTCCTGCCCGTGGTGGTGCTGACCGCCCTGGGCTCTGAGCAGGACAAGATCCGCGGCCTCGATCTCGGGGCCAACGACTACGTGACCAAGCCCTTCAGCATCGCCGAGCTGCAGGCGCGGGTGCGCGCCACCCTGCGCGTGGCTCAGGCCCTGCAGACCGAGGTCGTCGAGGTGCTGCGCGCCGGAGTGATCGAGCTCGAGCCCGAGACCCATGTGGTGCGGGTGGAGGGTCGCGAGGTGGACCTCAAGCCCCGCGAGGTGGAGCTGCTGCGCTTCTTCCTGCTGCGCCCCGAGCGGGTGCTGTCCCGGGAGCAGATCCTCGCTGGGGTGTGGGGCCGCGACTACGTGGGCACCGAGCGCACCGTGGACAACTTCGTCTCCAGCCTGCGGCAGAAGCTTGGCGAAGAGGTCACACGACGGCACCTCACCACGGTGTGGGGCGTCGGGTATCGGTTCGTGCCCTAGGAAGAAGGCTTTCCCTCTCCCCCCGTGGAGAGGGTGCCTCCGAAGAGGCCTCGCCCCCCGGTCCCCAGCGTCTTCGTCCAGATAGGCGTCCGGCGACACGAACGGCCCCAGCGCGATAGTCAGCGGAGAAGACAGGGAGACCACGATGTCCACGGAAGAGATCAACGAGAAGACGGATGACACGGCCGCCGGCAAGGCGACCCAGCCGTCCTCCGGCAGGTCGCAGATCATGGCCCCCACCGGCCACGGCAACGCCGCGCCGTCCCGGCAGACGGACTTCGCGGCCAAGCCCGGATTCCGCAACTCCGCGAACGTACGCAGCATGGCGACGAAGAAGAAGCGGCGCAGGAAGTAGACTCCGCGGGGGACACACCGTCCTCCGGGGAACGGCTGAGGTTCGTGTCCTTCTCGCTCTCGCGCTGCTCGTCGCCTGCGACGACGGTGACCGACCGAGCGGATGGGGGAGCTGCGGCACCGCTCCGAGCCCGCCCAGCACAGGAACCGCATGCATGTCTTCGAACACCGCGATCCGGGCTCGCTCGTCGTCCGATCTCATCCGTGGAGCGTGTCTCGGTCGGATAGCGCTCATCGGTACTACGACCTCCGGCGGGAGCCTGGGCTGATCCGTGCCGGCCTCGAGGACTTCCGCGGATGGGAACGCCACCCGGCGATAGAGACGTTCTACCGCTTGCTCGAGTGGCTCAACGGATCGGAGTCCGAGCTCGAGACCAACGACTGCGCTTTCTGTGGACCCACGGCCAACGAACACGCCGGCGTCGCCAAGGCCCTGCAGTGCTCGGGGCGGCTGATGCTCCTGTTCCGCGAGCTGACCCTGAACACAGACACCGTCCGGGTGCACGCCTTCACGGACAGGCTCGCCCTCGCCCTCTCGCAGGAGGACGAAGGCTTCGACTGGGGCGTGGCCGGCCTGACCATCGTCCCCGTGCGATTCACGGCCCTGCCCGGCGCCGCCGAGGATCAGCTCGGTTGTCAGCTGATGCTTTCGTTCTGGGCCTGGGGTGACGCCGAGGATGAGGCGATGGCGAACCTGGAGCGCACGCTGGCCGCCCTGGCGTCGGTCTTGCGCGACGCGAGGTAGCCGCTTCCGCAACCCGGCGCTGGGGGGAGCCGCTGTGGGATGCGCGGTGGTGGCTGCTCAGGCATGGCTGGCGCGCTGTTCGAGCTGTGAGGGCTATGGCCGCCGTGGGGACAGGTTCCAGGGCTCCACACCCACCGCCTGGCGGAGAGGTCACACGAAGGCACCTCACCACCGTGTGGGGGGTCGGATACAGGGTTGTGTCCCAAGCACTGGAGAGCTAGCCCCATGGCACTGCCGGGCCCCAACGATCCCTGCCCCTGCGACAGCGGTCGCAAGTACAAGAAGTGCTGCCAGCGGGTGCACCAGGGCGATCCCGCGGCGAGCCCCGAGGCGCTGATGCGCAGCCGCTACGCTGCCTACGCCCTGGGCCTGGTGGATCACATCCTGCGCACCACCGATCCCAGCGGGCCGCACTTCGAGGCCGACACCGCCCGCTGGCGGGCCGAGGTCCAGGCCTTCTGCGACGCCGCCAGCTTCGACGGCCTCGAGGTCATGGAGTCCCAGGTCCAGGGCGAGCGAGGCATGGTGGACTTCAGGGCACAGCTCTCGTCGGCACAGGGCGCCACTGTGATGGCCGAGCGCAGCCTGTTCCGGCGGGTGGGTGGACGCTGGCTCTACCACTCAGGGCTGCGGCGGGACGCGTCGGGGGCCGACGTCAGCTAGCGCTGGAACCACCCGCCGATGGCCTGGGCGGTGAGGCGACCTTGCTCCTGCAGGCTGGCGATGGTCCAGTGGACCTGGTGGGGGCTGGGCTCGAGCACGAACATGGGATCGTCCAGCACGTGGGTCATGGCCCAGCCGCGGAACGAACAGTCGCTGGCAGTGCAGCTCGAGGGGCCCGAGGCCAGCTGCTCGTCGAAGCTGGTCCACCCTGAGAGCACCGGGAAGAAGGTGTTTCCGCTCGGCGAGTAGACGTAGTCGTACCAGCGCTCGTCGTTCACCTGATTGTGCCAGTCCAGCACCATGTCGAGCCCAGGCTCCAGCGCCAGGGCCTCGAGGTGTGCGCGCACGATGTTGACCTCGACCGAGCTGTCGTTGGCCCAGTCGGCGTTGGGGTCCCGCAGCAGGGAGGTGGCGCGGGAGTGGCCCAGGGCCGCCCCGTCGGGATTCAGCATGGGCACCACCCGCCAGATCAGGTCGTCCAGCAGGGGCTGGGCCTCGGGCTGGCCCGAGAGCAGGAAGTCTACTAGGCCTGTGAGTTCGTAGGAGCCGGCGGTCTCGCCGGCGTGCTGGCGCCCAAGGATGAAGACCGTGCGCTTGCCCCCGTCGGGCACGTCGCTGTTGGTGATGGTCAGCTCGTGGATGTCGCGGCCCTGGGCGCTCTGGCCCAGGATGCGGAGGCTGGCCAGAGGGTTCTTCCCCGTCGTGCGGGTCCAGCTGTCCAGCTGCTCGTAGGGGAAGGGGAAGAAGGTGGCGATGCGCGGTCGGTCGCAGGGGTAGCTGTGGGAGAAGCGGTGGGTGCCCCCGGCCAGGGGGCTGGTGCTGTGGTCCGTGACGCGCTCCCAGGTGCTGCCGTCGCAGGAGTAGACCACCTGGTTTTCCTCGGGGTGCTCGCCGAAGAAGGGGTTGCCGTCCACCCCCCGGAGTTCGACCGCCACCTCGCGGCCCAGGGCGCCCCCGAGCTCGAAGAACATCCAGTAGGCGTAGACATCGCCCGTGTTGGCCATGGTGACGGTGTTCAGGCTCGCGGTGACGGTGTCTCCCCGGATGCTCCAGGGCCCCAGGCTGCCGCTGTCGAAGTCCGTGCGCAGGGTCAGGGCAGGGGGCTCGGCGTCGGCGTCGGTGTCGGCGTCGGTGTCGGTGTCGGTGTCGGTGTCCGCCTCGGGGGTCGGCTCGGAGTCCACCGGCACCGCCACCTGGGGGTGGCAGGCCAGGATGAGCAGCGCGTTGACCAGCACATGCATGGAGCGATTCTAGCCCACGAACACGGCAGGTGCCGAGCACTCCCCGTGTTCGTGGTGATGTCCCGGCCCAGCGGTCACTGCGAACCCGGCAGGTGCCGAGCACTCCCCGTGTTCGTGGTGATGCGCCCCGCTCGGCGCCGGCCACTGCCCCCCCCTTTGGTGAGCGCTCCACGGCTCCAGGTCGCTCACGAACCCCGAGAGTAGGGCCTGCCGCCGGGATCAGCCCCGCACCACCCGCCAGCCCTCGGCCTCCAGCAGGTCCGCGGCCCGGTCGCGCTGGTCGCCTTGCAGCACCACCACGTCGTCTTCGACGGTGGCGCCGCAGCCCAGGGCCTTGCGCAGGCCCTTGGCCAGAGGCGCCAGGGCCGCGGGGGACAGCCCGTGACGGGTCAGGGTGGTGACGGTCTTGCCGCCCCGTCCCTTCTTTTCGCGGCGCAGGACCACACGTCCGGGCTTGGCGGCCGCGGGCCCCGCAGCCGTCGCCGCAACAGGCCCCGCAGCCGTCGCCGCAACAGGCCCCGCAGCAGGAACCGCGGCCTCGAGCCCGCTGGCCTGGAGCAGGGAACCCAGCCCGCCGAAGCCGGCGCTCGGTGCAGCGCTCGCGTCCACCTTCGTGTGTTTCTTGCGGGCCATGACCTACCTCCGATCCACCTCGTAGCACGCTGCGCGTAGCCCTCGATACCACCGCCCCTTCTCAATCTTGACCTGAGTGTATGGATTGCGAAGCTTGGGTCCATGAGATTGTCAGCAAGCGAAGAATATGGACTGCGGTGCCTGATGCAGCTGGCGCGCCACGAGCGCACCGGGGCCTCGGGACCGCTCGGCATCCCCGAGATCGCGGCGGAGGAGAGCCTGGGCCAGGCTCACGTCGCCAAGATCATGCGCCAGCTGCGGCAGGTGGGCCTGGTGCGCGGCTTCCGCGGCGCCCACGGCGGCTACCGGCTGGTGCGCCCGCCCGAGCTCATCACCCTGCGGGAGATCCTGGCGGGAGTCGAGGGAGACACCGTCCTGCAGCAGCCCTGCTCGGACACGTCCAGCGACGGCTGCGTGCACGAAGACGGCTGCACCCTCCGCGTGCTGTGGGGCTCCCTGGACAGCGTGCTGGGCCAGCTCCTGGCTGGGGTGACACTCGCCGACCTGCTGGGCTCCGAAGAGACCCTGGGGCGCCTGCTCGAGCGGCAGCGCCCCGTCCCCTTGCTGGAGGCATCGGCATGAACGCCAACGAGCCCGTCACCAAGCCCGCCGTCGAGGACCTTGTCGGCGGTGACTACAAGTACGGCTTCGTCACCGACGTGGAGCAGGACATCGTGCCTCCGGGCCTGTCCGAGGACGTCATCCGGCTCATCTCCGCGAAGAAGGGCGAGCCCGCCTGGCTGCTCGACTGGCGCCTCGAGGCCTACCGCCACTGGCTGACCATGGCCGAGCCCAGCTGGGCCCACCTCGAGCTGGCTCCCATCGACTACCAGTCCATCTCCTACTACGCCGCCCCCAAGAAGAAGGTCCAACTCGACAGCCTGGACGACATGGACCCCGAGATCCGGGCCACCTTCGACAAGCTGGGCATCCCGCTGGACGAGCAGAAGCTCATGGCCGGCGTGGCCGTGGACGCCGTGTTCGACTCGGTGTCGGTGGCCACCACCCTCAAGACCGAGCTCACCAAGGTCGGCGTGCTCTTCATGTCCTTCTCCGAGGCGGTCCGTGAGCACCCCGAGCTGGTCAAGAAGTACCTGGGCTCGGTGGTCCCCAGCCGGGACAACTACTACGCCGCCCTGAACTCGGCGGTCTTCACCGACGGCAGCTTCGTCTACATCCCCCCTGGCGTGCGCAGCCCGGTGGAGCTCTCCACCTACTTCCGCATCAACGCCGCCAACACGGGGCAGTTCGAGCGCACCCTCATCGTGGCCGCCCCCGGCAGCTACGTCAGCTACCTCGAGGGCTGCACCGCGCCCCAGCGGGACGAGAACCAGCTGCACGCCGCCGTGGTGGAGCTGGTGGCCGAAGAAGGCGCCACCATCAAGTACTCCACGGTCCAGAACTGGTACCCGGGGGACGTGAACGGCGTGGGCGGAATCTACAACCTGGTCACCAAGCGGGCCCGGGTGATGGCGGGTGCCCGGGTCAGCTGGACTCAGGTGGAGACCGGATCGGCCATCACCTGGAAGTACCCCTCTTGCATCCTGCAGGGTGACGGCGCGGTGGGCGAGTTCTACTCGGTGGCGGTCACCAACAACCGCCAGCAGGCCGACACCGGCACCAAGATGATCCACATCGGGCGCGACACCCGCTCCACCATCATCTCCAAGGGCATCTCGGCGGGCCGCAGCGACAACACCTACCGGGGCCTGGTGCATGTGGACAAGCGTGCGGCGGGCGCCCGGAACTACACCCAGTGTGACTCCCTGCTGCTGGGAGACCAGTGCGGGGCCCACACCTTCCCCTACGTCAACGTCCACAACGCGTCGGCTCAGCTCGAGCACGAGGCCAGCACCAGCCGCATCGGCGAGGACCAGCTCTTCTACCTGCGCCAGCGCGGCCTGAGCACCGACGACGCGGTCAGCATGGTGGTCAACGGCTTCGCCAGGGAGGTCCTCGAGGAGCTGCCCATGGAGTTCGCCGTCGAGGCGCGCAAGCTGCTGGGCGTCACCCTCGAAGGCTCGGTGGGCTGAGGGAGCGAACCATGGGACACAACGAACACAAGCGAGGCGAAGCGATGTTGGAGATCAAGGACCTGCATGTGGCCATCGACGGCCAGGAGATCCTCGAGGGCCTGAGCCTGACGGTGAAGGCCGGCGAGGTGCACGCCATCATGGGCCCCAATGGATCGGGCAAGAGCACCCTGGCCAAGGTGATCGCCGGGCACCCCGACTACCAGGTGACCTCTGGGAGCATCCGCTTCAAGGGGCGGGATCTGCTGGAGCTGGAGGTCGAGGAGCGCGCCCGCGAGGGCGTGTTCATGAGCTTCCAGTACCCGGTGGAGATCCCGGGCGTGTCCACCGCCAGCTTCCTCAAGGCCGCGGTCAACGCCGTGCGAGAGCACCGGGGACAGACGCCTCTGGACGCCTTCGACTTCCTGACCGAGGCCCGCAGCGCCATGAAGCTGGTGAAGATGGACGAGGCCCTCCTGCAGCGCTCCCTGAACGAGGGCTTCAGCGGCGGCGAGAAGAAGCGCAACGAGGTCTTCCAGATGGCGCTGCTGCAGCCCAGCCTGGCCGTGCTGGACGAGACCGACTCGGGTCTGGACATCGACGCTCTGCGGCAGGTGGCTCAGGGGGTCAACGCCCTGCGCAGCCCTGACCGGGGCATGGTGGTCATCACCCACTACCAGCGTCTGCTGGACTATCTGGTGCCCGACCACATCCACGTGCTGGCCCAGGGCCGCATCGTGCGATCCGGCGGCGAAGAGCTGGCCCGGGAGCTCGAGGAGCAGGGCTACGCCAAGCTGCTGGGCGAGGCTGGGCTCGAGCGCGCCGCCGCGCAGGCCGTGTAGGAGGGGCGCATGAACACCTCCACACCCGCGGCGGACCACTACCGCCAGGTCCTCGACCGCAGCTGCTCGCGCCTGGCCGGCGCCGATCTGCCGTGGATGAACAAGCTGCGGGGCAGCGCCATGGAGCGCTTCGCGGCCCGCGGCTTCCCCACCCGCCGGGACGAGGACTGGAAGAACACCGACGTCACCGCCCTGGGCGCAGGGCGCTTCGCCTCCTGCCTGCCCGTGGTGCCCCCGGTCGCCAGCGCCTACCCCGAGATCCAGGACGCCCACCGGCTGGTCTTCGTGGACGGCGGCTTCGTCTCCGCGGCCGAGCGCACTCAGCCCCTGCCCGAGGGCGTGGTGCTGACCACCCTGGCCCAGGCCCTGGTCGACGATCCCGTGGGCATCGCCCGCTGGCTGGCCAAGCGCCCGGAGCGAGGCGAGCATGCCTTCTTCGACCTCAACACCGCGCTGATGCAGGACGGCATGGTGCTGCGGGTCCCGGCCGGCGTGGTGCTCGAGCATCCCGTACACCTGGTCACCGTCAGCACCGGCGGCGAGCGCGCCAGCTGGCTGCGGCACATCGTGATCCTCGAGGAGGGGGCCGCCGTGGAGCTGGTGGAGGACCACATCACCGTGGCCCTCTTCGACGGCCCCGACCTGAGCGACTCGGTGCTGTCCATCTCCCTGGCCGACGAGGCTGAGCTGCTGCACAGCCGCCTGCAGCGCGCCGGCAAGCAGAGCCACCAGCTGGGCATGATCCATGTGGAGCAGGGGGCTCGCTCCGTGTACCACCTCCAGGCCCTGAGCCTCGGCGGCGCCCTGGGGCGCACCGAGCTGCGGGTGGCCCAGCGCGGCCCCGAGGCCGAGACCCAGCTGGCCGGGCTGTCCCTGGGCCTGGACACCCAGGTGCAGGACTTCTTCACCTTCGTGGACCACCTGGCCCCTGGCGGGGCCAGCGAGCAGGCCATCCGGGCCGTGCTGGCAGGCTCCGCGCGGGCGGTCTTCAACGGGCGGGTGCGGGTGGCGCGGGACGCCCAGGGCATCGACGCCAACCAGAGCAGCCGGGCGCTGCTGCTGAGCGAGGACGCCGTGGCCAACGCCCGGCCCCAGCTCGAGATCTACGCCGACGACGTCAAGTGTACCCACGGCTCCACCGTGGGTCAGGTGGACGACGAGGCCCTGTTCTACCTGCGCCAGCGGGGGCTCTCGGCCCAGCAAGGTCGCCGCCTGCTCCTCGAGGCCTTCACCGCGGAGCTTGTGGAGCTCTTCCCCGAGGGCGATGTGCGCGAGCATGTCCAGGCCGCCGTGGCCCGCTGGCTGCGTGTGGCCCTCGAAGGGAGGCGCTGATGGCCTACGCTGCCCTGAACAGCTCCCCCGCCGTGGCCCTGGGCCTGCGCGGCCTGCGCCGCCAGTTCCCCACCCTGGCCCAGAAGATCAACGGCCAGCCGCTGGTCTACCTGGACAACGCCGCCACCACCCAGAAGCCCCTGGTGGTCATCGAGGCCATGGAGCGCCACCTGCGCTACGACGTCTCGAACGTACACCGGGGCGTGCACGAGCTGAGCGTCCGGGCCACCGAGGCCTATGAGGGCGCCCGGGAGTCCGTGCGGGCCTTCCTCAACGCCGCCAGCGTCAAGGAGATCGTCTTCACTCGTGGCGCCACCGAGGCCATCAACCTGGTGGCCTACAGCTGGGGGCGCGCCAACATGAAGGCCGGCGACGCCGTGCTCATCACCCACATGGAGCACCACGCCAACATCGTGCCCTGGCAGCTGCTGCGCCAAGAGCTGGGCATCGAGCTGCGGGTCCTGCCCATGGACGAGCGCGGCGTGCTGCGCATGGACCTGCTGGACGCCATGCTGACCCCCGAGGTCAAGCTGGTCTCCGTGGCCCATGTCTCGAACGCCCTGGGCACCGTCAACCCGGTCCGGGAGATCATCGAGCGCGCCCACGCCAACGGCTCGCGGGTGCTCATCGACGGCGCGCAGGCCGTGGCCCACGAGGTCATCGACGTCCAGGCCCTGGGCGCGGACTTCTACGTCCTCTCCAGCCACAAGATGTACGGCCCCAGCGGGGTCGGCGTGCTGTGGGGCCGCGCGGACGTGCTGGCCGGAATGCCCCCTTGGCAGGGCGGCGGCGACATGATCCTGAGCGTCACCTTCGAGCGCACCGTGTTCCAGAAGCCGCCCGCCCGCTTCGAGGCGGGCACCCCCAACATCGAGGGCGCCATCGGCATGGGCACCGCCGCGCGCTTCCTGATGGACCTGGATCGCGGGGCCCTGGCCGACCACGAGCATGGGCTGCTGACCTACGCCACCGAGCGCCTCGAGCGCATCGGTGGCCTGCGGGTGATCGGCACCGCTCCCGACAAGGGCCCCGTGCTGTCCTTCGTGGTGGACGACGTCCACCCCCACGACCTGGGCACCCTGCTGGACCGGGCCGGTGTCGCCGTGCGATCCGGTCACCACTGCGCCCAACCCGCGGTGCAGCACTTCGGCCTCCATGCCACCACCAGAGCCAGCTTCGGGCTCTACAACACGCGCGATGACGTGGACCGCCTGGCCGAGGCGCTCCACCACGCGATCCGGGTGTTCCGATGATGGGCGACGACCTGTACCAGGAAGTGATCCTCGACCACGCCAGGCGGCCTCGCAACAAGGGCTGCATGTGCGACTCCACCCACTGCGCCCAGGGCTACAACCCCCTGTGCGGTGACGAGGTCAAGGTCTGCGTGAACGTCAGCGACGGCATGCTCAGCTGCATCCGCTTCGACGGCCACGGCTGCGCCATCTCCACGGCGTCGGCCAGCCTGATGACCGAGGCCGTGGACGGCAAGAGCGTCGACGAGGCCTTGGCCTTGAGCCGCGAGGTGCTGGATCTGGTCACCGGCAAGCGCGCCAACGCCGAGGGCCTGGGCAAGCTGGTGGTGCTCGAGGGTGTGGCCCGCTTCCCGTCCCGGGTCAAGTGCGCTGCCTTGGCCTGGCACGCCCTCGAGGCGGCCCTGCATGGCGAGAGCGATCTCGTCACTTCGGAGTAGATCATGGCATTGCGCAGAGGCCTCACCAAGCTCGCCAAGCGTGCCGCCAACAAGGCGTTGGGGCGCGCCGAGCCAACCCCCGCCAGCCGCTGGGAGTCCAGCCGCAGCGAGCGCGCCCCCGCTCCCCCGCCTCCCGTCGACCCCGCGCCGGTCAACTTCAGCACAGTTCCCCGGCCTCCCAAGCCTCCCGAGCTGGCCGAGCCCGACGCCGACTGGTCCGAGGACAAGCAGGACCTGCACCGGCGCCTCGTGGCGGCCCTGCGCCAGGTCTACGACCCCGAGATCCCCATCAACATCTTCGATCTCGGGTTGATCTACGCCGTGGAGATCGGGGACGAGGGCCGGGTCAAGGTGGACCTCACCCTGACCTCCCCCGCTTGCCCCATGGGCCCGCTGATCGTCGAGGACACCACCCGCGCCATCCGCGAGACCCAGGGTGTGGTCTACCCCCGCGTGGATCTTGTCTGGGAGCCCCCCTGGGATCCCAGCGAGCTGCCCGAGGAGACCCGGCTGGAGCTGGGGTTCTTCTAGGCGCTCAGCGTGCGTAGACGTCGTCGTAGTGGCCCCGGGAGCTCGAGCCGCACTTGGGGCAGCTGGTGCCGCCGCAGTCCTTGCAGTACTTGGTCTTGCACTTCAGGCAGGTCTGGACAGGGAAGTGGGACCCGCCCAGCAGGGACTTCTTCAGGGTGCGACCGCAGCGGGGACAGGCAGACAGGGACGCCATGGGTTCACCTCCGTTGTGTGCTGTAGGGCCGCTGGGCTCTGGCCGCAACCCAGGAGCCCCACCCTGTTGTCCCAAGGAGGGAGCGGGTGCCAACCGGAGCCGCGGCCGCGCCGCGCAGGCGTGGTCCGTGACGTGGCCGTGGGGTGTTACGGACAGGAACCCGTCCCTGGAGCACGCCATGGCCCGTCTCCGCTGGGCTCCCTGCGGCAGCGAGTCCCCCGCCCGCGGCGTGGCGCTCTTCGCCATGCTCTGCACGGCGTGCCCTGGGCTGCACCTGGACAGCGGCTCTGGAACCGGGTCCGATGGCGGGTGCAGCCACTGCGCCATCCTGGACGAGCACAACTTCGCCCTGGACGTCTCGCTCCAGGTGGCCGCCACGGAGCTGGAGCAGGGCGGCGACGCCAGCCTGGACTGGACAGAGCTGCACAACGATCTGTTGTCACGGCCCATCGCCGCCTGTGAGGACCTGGGAACTGCGACCCTGTACCTGTTCCCCGAGGTGACCCGCGAGGCGATCCTCGAGGGTCTGGCCAACAACGATCTCGACTCGCGGGCGGTCAGCTCGCTGTGGAGCTGTTCCACCTCGACCTGCGGCTGTTCCCTGTCCGAGTTCGCCTACATCGGCCACCCGCTGCTGCCCGAGGTGGACTTCGTGGCCGGCCGAGGTGAGTGGCTGCTGAGCCTGAGCGGCGCGGGCGGCGGGGCGCTGCGAGGTCTGGCCTTCGTCGTCCCGCGGGAGGGGGCGGGGGTCGCTGTGCTCTCGGTGGACGACCAGACCGCCCAGCTCGAGGCCACCGCCGCGCTCAGCCTCGATGCGCGGCTTTCGGTCGCCTCCCATGGCGACATCCTGCTGGACTGGAGCGCCATGGAGCACGACGGCTGGGGGCGGCCCCTCGAGCTTCACCGTCTCGATCGCGCGCAGCTGGACAGGCTCGACCTCGAACCCTCGGACCCCTCGAGCTGGCTCCTTGCGCTGGATTCCCTCTCCCGGCAGCGCTGGACCGCCACCGTGACCGGCGCCAACAGCCTGTCCCTGTCCGCCCTGGCTGGCGAGCAGCCCATCCCCGAGGTCGACGGGCAGTCGACCTGGCTGTTCACCCTCTGGTGCAGCACCTGCCTGCTGGACCTGCCCCGGGTTGCGGTCTTGCTGGGCCCGGGGCTCTGAGGGGTCGCGCTGCCTACTGGGTCAGCTCCGCGATCCTGGTGGCGTAGCCCAGGGACCAGCCGAAGGGCGCGCGGGTCCGCGAGGCCAGCCGGTAGTCGGGGGTGACCTCGTCGATCTGCCCGTTGGCCGCGAGGGCGAACAGGCGGTTCCCGTTCCAGAGCTGCTGGGCATTGCCGAAGAACCCCGAGATCAAGTGATCCTCGGTCTCGTATTGCCATGTCCGCGTCGCGGTTCGGGCGCCCTCGTTCAGTGCGTACTCCACCGCCGCCGAGCCCACGGTCGCGGTGCTGGCGGTGTCGAAGATCAGCACGCCGTCTTCAGTGGGCACCACCGAGTGTGGGTCGAAGGTGATGCTGCCCTGCGTTGGTGCGAAGTCGGAGTGGGTGCCGCCCAGAATCCAGCGCGTGTGGCCGGTCGCTCGATCGATCTCGAACACCGCGTCGAGGTAGCGCGAGGCTACGTAGTAGGCGTCACGGTCCAGGTCGTAGTGCAGGTAGTTGCAGTGAGCCCAGTACACCGCCTCGGGGTAGCCTGGGACGCCACTGGCGAACGGCCCGGAGAGATCTGGCTCCAGGGCATCCCAGAGGCTCCAGATCTGCACCCGTTCGCCGGCGTCAGTGACCTCGACGATGCTCTCGCCTGCGAAGGTGAGGTCGCTGCCGGCCACGGTGCGGAGGTCCCAGCCCAGGGTGGCGTAGGTCCCTGGCGTCACCTCCGCGATGTCGCCGTGGGCACCGCGGACTACGATCTGCTCTGTTGTCGAGCCGTCCAGGGAGATGCGCTGGATGAATCCGTCCTGGTCTGGGCCGGCGTGGTCGCCGAAGCTCAGCACGGCCTGCCGGTCCTGGGAGAGCAGCATCCTGTGGCTGCGTAGGGGAAAGAACCAGACATAGTGGCCTTCCGCGTCGATGATGGTCAGCTGCGAGCTCTGCCCCCCCGCCATGTCGGAGAGCGGCAGCAGGGTGAAGCCCCCCGAAGACGCCACGCCGTTGGACACCACCGTGGTGAGCGTGGGAAGGGATGGGTCGAGCGCCCCGGTCTGGACCTCGGCAGGCGGACTGCAGAGGACCTCGCCGTCGACCCTCACCATCACCTGGTAGTCGTACCGCGCGCTGGCCCTCAGTCCCAGCAGGGTGGTTCCCAGGCCGCCGTCATCCTGGTCCTGGGACCTGGCGGTGCGAGCCTCTTCCCAGGACTGGCCGAAGCTCACCCAGCTCTCTCCCGGCACCACCGGGCTCCAGCGGACGGTGACCACGGTCGGGATGATGGCGCTGACCTCGGCCTGCACCTCTCCGAACAAGGCCACGGGGTCCTCGACCACCGTACAGGGCGTGGGAACCGCGCCCGTGTCGTTGGGTGCGGAGTCAGCGGTCGCTCCGCTGTCCTCCCCCTTGTCCAAGGGAGGCAGTGCGCACCCGGTGAGGCCCACCAGGAGGGGCAGGAGCAGGTGTCGCGGCATGAACTGTGCCTCTTTGGAGTCCGAAGGTGGGCGTTCGGATCACGTCTCCGCTGTCGGTCGTCGGCGAGTCCTCAGCTCCGACACGGCGCTGACTCAGCTTGACACCTGGGGGGTAGAGGGCAATAGGAAATTATAAGAATTACCCTAATTTTGTTTTTCCTTGACGTTCTGATGCCGCAGCCATCCAAGGCACCGTTGCACCCTGTCGGCTTGCTGTGGTGGGCGACGCCCTGCCCTCGTCGATCTTCCCTTGGGGCCCTCTACCGACCCTTGCGCTCCCGGCGGGCCGTCATGGCCAGGCCGAGCAGGGCCAGGGCCAGGAACATCGCGGGGGCTGGGCCACCCTGGGTGCAGCTGGACCGGCAAGAGGACGTCTCCGAGCCGCCGCCGCTGTCCCCCGGTGGGTCGCTGTCTCCTGGTTGGTCGCTGTCCCCCGGCGGGTCGCTGTCGGGGGCTGTGCTGTCGCCGCTCGTGTCATCGGGCCCGGTGTCGCCGGTGTCACCTGGGTCCCCCGTGTCCAGCTCTCCCACCGTCAGGTAGCTGGGCGAGATCCACAGCTGCTCCAGGCTGTCGGCGCCGCCATCGCGGCAGGGTTCGTCGTACCACAGCGAGCCGTCCAGCTCGACCCGGGGGTAGACCCAGGTCGGCAGCGCCCCCGCCGCGATCTCGGCATGGTAGACGCCGTCGCCTGCGGCGCGCATGGGCTCCTCCCCCGCAGGAGTCACCAGCACCACCACCGACAGCGTGTGCTCGCGCTGGGCGGGCAGCCGCAGCTCGACGCGCAGGGGCTGGTCGTGGGGGACGACCAGGGTCTCTCCCATGCCCCCCAGGCGTCGATCGCCCACGATGTAGTCCACCACCACGGGCAGCATGGGCCCGGTCGTGGCGTAGGTGGACCCCTGCTGGATGGCGTGGAACAGCGCGTCCCGGTCGAAGAGCTGATCGTCGTCCAGTACCACCACGGTCAGGCCGCCGCCGTAGGCATGCTCGGGGATCTCCGTGTCCAGGGCGCACACGTTCCCGGGCAGGGTGTCGTGGGCGTCGGTGCCGCCGACGAAGCTAAGCCGCAGCGCGTGGCCCTCGGGATCCAGGGCCGCGATGGCCTCCGAACCTTCCTGGCAGCCCTCGGGCAGGGCGTCGTGGTCGGTCGGGCAGGCCATGCCGTCGCCGTGTCGCGAGTAGACCTCCACCGCCGGTGAGAAGTGGGCGGCCAGCTCGCCGCGGTGGCAGCTCCAGTCGGTGCCCATGCGGCCCACACGGGTGGGGTGGTGGGCCAGGAGCATCAGATCGCCCCAGCGGTGCTCCAGCTCCAGCGCCCAGGTCCACAGCGCGTCGCAGCTCTCGATGTCGGCGCCCGCCCCGTCGAAGCGCAGGTCGTCGATGGTCATCTCCGCCAGCTCCGAGTTGCTGGCCGCGAAGTAGAGGTTCTTGTGGCCCTGATCGCCGTCGGGGGTGCCGATGCGGAGCTCGGCCCCGGGCAGGACCACGAAGCCGCCCTCGGGGTCGTGAGCCCCGAGCATGGTGGTGAACGCCAGGGAGAAGTCCCGGGCGTTGGCGGTCCTGCTGCCGTTGACGTGGTCGGTCAGCGCCATCCAGTCCAGGCCGTTGGCGCGGGCGGTCTCCGCGATCTCGGCCATGGCCCCGCAGGTGCCCTCGCACACCCCGAGGTCCGTGGAGCCTCCGTCGCCCGACGCGCCGCTGTGGACGTGGGGATCCCCCAGATAGAACGCTTGCCCGCCGAAACGCTCAGCGCCCAGGCCCAGGCTCGCGGTGAGCAACAGGAGATAGGCAGACATGGGGGCAGGGTACGTCCTGTCACGTCAGGTTCCACGGGGCGTACCCCCAGATAGTTTGAAAAAGGCGCTGGCTACGGCATCGCCTTGTGTAGTCTCAGGCGTGGGTTGTCCGCTCGGTCTGGCGCGGGACCATGGAATCGCCGGTGTGGGGGCCAGGCGATCGGACCTGCCCCCCTCGCAGGCCGCCTCATCTGCCCTCGAGCGCGTAGGCCGCGGCGCCTCGGCCGGCCACGAAGCCGCTGTGGTACGCGCCGGTGATGGGCCCCGAGAATCCTCGGCCCACGTGATCGCCGCCCAGCACCCCCGCCGCCTCGCCGGCAGCGAAGAGCCCCGGCACCACCCCTCCGCTGGGGTCGAGCACGGCTCCGCCTTCGGCCAGCGCGGCGCCTCCGAAGCTCTTGCCGGTGGAGACCACCAGGGGGAGCGCGTACAGCGGGAGGGAATCCAGCGCCCTGAGGAAGCTCAGGTCCTTGCCGAACTCGGCGTCCACTCCGGCCTCGAAGGCCTGGTTGTAGGTCAGCACCGTGGCCGCCAGGGTCTCGGCGTCTACGCCGATCTGCGCCGCCAGCGCCGCGGGTTCTTCGGCGCTGGCCACGTCCACCAGCGCCGCGTACTCCGGGCCGCTGAGCCAGCCATCCTGGGCCTGGGCGTAGTTGTAGCCCATCCCCATCATCGTCAGGTCTTCCCAGAACGCGTTGTCGACGATCAAGGTGAGCTGCCCGTGGTCCAGGAAGTGGTGGCCGCCCCAGACCGTCCCGAAGTCCTCTTCGTTCGCGATGCGCACCCCCTGCGGGTCGACCACCATCCCCTCGTGGAGCATCGGGATGACCATCGCCTCGGGGCTGCCGTGGTTGGGGTCCGTGACCCCGTGGCCGTACAGGGTGATGTTCTCCAGGTTGGTCAGGGTGCCACCAGCGGCCTCGACCATCACCAAGCCGTTGCCGTCCATGCCCGGCCAGGACTCGCAGTGCCGAGGGAAGGCCTCGAGGGCCGGGACCGCCTCGAACACCCGATCGTCGTCGCGCGCGAAGCCGCCCGTGGCCACGATCACCGACCGGGCCTGGATCCAACCCACGCTGTCGTCCGCCTGGACCACCTCCACCCCGATCACCTCGCCTGCGTCGACCACCAGATCCACCGCGTTGGTCGCCGTCATCACATGCTCCGCGATCTCCTCCCCGAAGACCTCCAGCGCGTGTGGACCATGGTTGAACTGCACCGCGTGGATGCGCGCGGTGGAGCCCGCGCCGGCGGACTTGGTCACCGAGACTACCTCGCCGCCGTAGGAGATCAGCCACTCGATCACGTCCATCGTGCCCTCCGCGAAGGCCTCCACCATGGGGTTGGTGGCGTCCCCCCCGGTGATCTCCTCCCACTCCGCGAGCAGCGCCGCGGGGCTGTCTTCGAACCCGCGCTCCTCCTGCCAGGGCGTGCCCGCGGCCAGGAAGTTCATGGCGTGTACCCCCGCTCCACCCACCTGTGATCGGCGCTCGATGACCAGCACCTCCGCCCCGGCGGCCAGGGCTTCGTACGCGGCGCTCAGGCCGCTGGCGCCGCCGCCGATGATGGCTACGTCCACCGTGGCCAGCGGTTCCTCCAGGGGTGGAGCCGTGTCCACGGGGACCGGTGTGGGGTTGCATGCCAGCACCAGGAACAGCCAGGTCATCCTGCCTCCTCTCACGCCGCGGAGCTGCTGGCAGGGGGACGATGCCAAGCCTACCACAGGCGGGCTGGGCGTTCGGGGGCCGAGCTTCCGTGTGCGGGAGGCCCCGCAGCGGCCCCTCGCCCGGTCGCTGGCCCGTGGGGGCCAGGCGGAGCCCATGCAATGATCGCAGCTTGGTGTGGGAGTCAAAATTCTTGTGGCGGGTGAGACGATTTGGTGCAAATTCTGTCGCGCGGACTGGTGCCTGCAGCCGGGGCAGCTCGCCATGCACCCTGGTAACTGGACCCGCGCCTTCACTATGGTGGCCTTCACCGCCCCGGTGGATGGCACCTACGCCGTAGAAGCCATCTTCACGCCCATCGACGCCCAGATCGGGACCTACTTCTGGACGGATCTCTGTGACATCGACACCTTCGTGCTGGTCAATGGCGTGGTTGCAAACGCCGAGCTGATGGAAAGC
>CALDOK010000207.1 GCA_937912125.1 uncultured Pseudomonadota bacterium | reverse complement strand
GTGTGAGAGGACTGCGGGGCGGTGAGCGGAGAGCCCAGCGCGTGTGGCCGGGTGCGATTGCCCCGCACGGTCTGGAGGACATCGACCTGGACCGCAGAGCCCGGACAGTTCCTGTCCACCCGTGGTGTGTTTCGCGAAACATAGCGTGTTAGGTGTCTTATGAAAGAACTGCGGGAGGTCGTATGCACGCCGCGCATCACCCATTGGCCGAGGCCCTGGAGCTGGACCAACGGATCCTCGAGGCCCACGCCCAGCTGTCTCGCGCCGAGCGGGACCTCGCCTTGCTCCTGGCCGAGCTGGCGGACAAGAGGCACTTCTTCGACCTGGGCTACGCCAACGTGCGCCAGTACGCCGAAGTGAAGCTGTCGCTCGAGCCCCGCAAGAGCCGCGGGCTCGTCCGCATCGGCCGGGCCTTGCCGGACCTGCCCGTGCTGGACCAGGCCTTCGCCTCGGGTGCCCTGTGCTGGACCAAAGCGCGCGAGCTGCTGTCGGTGGTCACCCCCGAGGTCGAGGCGGCGTGGGTCGAGCTGGCCTGCCAGTCCACCAGCCGCGATCTGGAGCGCGCGGTGGCCGCACACCGTCCGGGTGAGCCTCCCAGCGGGGACGAGGTCAAGGCGGCCGGGCCGGTACGCCTGAGCTTTTCCATGGAGCCGGTGGAGGCCGAACAGGTCCGGGCCCTGCTCTCCGCCCTCCGGGCTGCCGCGGGTGTGTCGCGAGACGAGGTCGGAGATGGCACCCTGCTGGCCCAGGTGGCCACCCGGGTGCTGGACGAGCTGGAAAGCACCGAGGCCCCCACGGGCGAGCGCTTCCGCGTGGTGATCGAGCACTGCCCGAGCTGCGGGCGGACCACAGCGCCCGAGGCCGAGGTCTCAGAGACCCACGTGGGACAGGCGTGCTGTGATGCCGAGATCCTGGAGATGCGCGAGGGGCCCACGAGAGGCCACGTCTCCCGCACCATCCCACCCGCCACGCGCCGGGCCGTGCTGCATCGCGACCGTCATCGCTGCCAGGTGCCAGGTTGCAGCAATCGTCTCTGGTTGGACATCCACCACTTGGAGTACTTCAGGGACGGTGGCGGAAACGGTGAGGACAATCTGCTCACCGTCTGTTGCACCCATCATCAGCTGGTTCACGACGGGTTGCTCGGTATCGAGCAGGAAGAGGGAGGGTTGGTGTTCCGGTTTGGAGACGGCAGGGTGGTAGGTGTGACCCACGTGGGATCTCGGGGGCGGGGTCGTGCTCGGGCGAGGGCGCGAGCCGCGACCGCGGTGGCGGGACCTCGCGGTGGACGCAACCAGGAGCGACGAAAGGCCCGATCTTCCGTCGGCCTCGAAGATGGCAGCAGGCCACCATGCTCACGCCAGGCTCGGCCACCATCTCCGGGGGCCGAGACGGGCAGTGGCGGGACTCGGGCGGGGGGAACGGGTGCTCACGAGCAGGTCGGGGGAGCAACCTGACCCCTGGAGCCGCGTGCACAGGGCCGCGGTGTGGCGGTCCAGAAGGTTGTATCGTCCAACACGCTGAGAACCTCTGGAATCGGCGGTCCACAGGGTCGGTCCAGAGCCGATCCAGAACCACCCGGTTGTCGGCGTACCGCAACTCCTCTGCGACGAACCGATATGAACGAATTCAGACCTCGCCATCATCGAAGCGCAGGCTGGTGGCCTGCAGACGCTTGCCCCCTCGACGGGGGCCACCACGTAGAGGGCCTCACGCTCGACAGGCTCACCGAAGAGGTCTCCCAGCTCGGCCCTCTGCCGGCGCGTGGTCGCCGTAGAAGGGGAGCTGGTCGGTGGTGGTGGGCTTGTCGCCACGGCCCACCAGGGCCAGGCATGGCTAAGCGATGCCTGTAGACCTGGCCCACCGAGAGGGGGATCCCTGCGTGGGACTGGCCGAGGGCCAGGCGGTGGTAAGCTTTTCGCTTCATCCCGTGTGAGGAGAAGGCCATGGTAGCGACCCGTCCGGCCCGCAGCCTGCCCATGGGAGGTCTCGGGGAGCTGTTCCGCAGCCCCGCGGCCCCCGGTGTGGCACTCATGCTCGCCGCGACGCTGGCCTTCGTCTGGGCCAACTCGCCATGGGCGGACGCCTATGGGACGCTGTTGGCGACCCCCGTCGCCATCGAGGTCGGCGCGGCTGGCCTGCACAAGCCTCTGCTGCTCTGGATCAACGACGGTCTGATGGCGCTGTTCTTCCTGATGGTGGGGCTCGAGGTGAAGCGCGAGATCGTCCAGGGTGAGCTGTCCAGCGTCCGCAAGGCCGCCTTGCCCGTGGCGGCGGCCCTGGGCGGGATGGTGGTTCCCGCGCTGCTGTATGCGGTGATCAACCTGGGAGGCCCCGGCCAGGCTGGCTGGGCCATCCCCATGGCCACCGACATCGCCTTTGCCCTGGGGGTGTTGGCCTTGCTGGGGGATCGTGTACCCACCAGCCTCAAGGTCTTCCTGGCAGCGCTGGCCGTGGCGGATGACATCGGCGCGGTCACCGTCATCGCCCTGTTCTACACCTCGAAGCTCTCCGTCACCGCCCTGCTGATGGCGGCGGGGCTCGGGGGACTGCTGTTGGGGCTGAACCGGCTGAAGGTGCAGAACCTGGGGCTCTATCTGCTCGTGGGCGCGGCCCTGTGGGTGGCGGTGCTGAAGAGCGGCGTGCACGCCACCATCGCCGGCGTGATCCTGGCCATGGCGGTGCCGTTGCACGGCGTGGAAGACGACGACCACAGCCCCCTGGTACACCTCGAGCACACCCTGCATCCCTGGGTGAGCTGGCTTGTGCTGCCCATCTTCGCCCTCGCCAACGCGGGCGTGACGGTGCTGGGCGCGGAGATCGAGCTGCTGCACCCGGTAGCGCTGGGCACGGCGGCGGGGCTGGTGCTCGGCAAGAGCCTGGGCATCCCGATCTTCAGTTGGTTCGCCGTGCGCTCCGGGCTGGGGCAGCTGCCCGAGGGTGCTTCTTGGCGCCACGTGATCGGTGTCGGGCTGCTGGGCGGCATCGGCTTCACCATGAGCATCTTCGTGGCCGGTCTGGCGTTCGCGGACCCGGCGCTGCTGGACACCGCCAAGCTCGGCATCCTGGGCAGCTCGCTGCTGGCGGGTGTCCTTGGCGCCGGGGTGCTGGTGGGACGCGGCAGACGCTGATCGACGCCGTGGACCTCGCTGGGCGTTTCGACCACGAGGCGCACGATTCTACCTTGCGCCCGTGAAGGATGACGATACGGATATAGGGCTCTGAGTCAGCGCGACCACCGCGCCTCGAGTTCCCGTACAGTCTCGGCCCGAACCTGGTTCCGGCCGGCCAAGCACCCAGAAGCCATGACGACTTCTTCGAGCTTCAGACACCGCGAGAAACCTGGACACACAGGGGCATCCGTTCGGGTGTGGAGGCTCGCGTGAACGTCCTCGCTTCCCACACGCCGGCGCAGCGCTCTGCGTCGGCGGCTGCCCGGACGGTTCCATGACAGACTCCGCGACCGCCCTGCCTGCGCCGCTCGTCCAGCGCATCGCCCGTGACTACTGGGACGGCCTGCGGGCCGTGTTCGGTTGCCCACGGGAGATCTGGATCGCCTACGCCGTGAAGGTGCTGGAGAGCCTCTGCTACTTCTCTTCGGTGCTGGTCCTCATGATCTTCCTCACCGAAGACATGGGGCTGTCCGACCCCATGGCGGGCATCATCTTCGGCGTCTTCAGCGCCTCCATGTCGTTTTTCATGGTCTTCGTGGGCTTCGTGGCCGACAGCATGGGCATCCGCAAGGCGCTGCTGGTGGGTCTGGCCATCGCGCTCATCGGGCGGGTGGCCATCACCTTCACCGTCGAGCCCTGGATCGTGTATCCGGGGCTGTTTGTGCTCTCGGTGGGCTTCGCCTACATGATCCCGCTGCTGGCCGCGGCGGTGAAGCTGTTCAGCACCAGGAAGGCCCAGAAGTACGCGTTCTCCTGGTACTACGTCATCATGAACGTGGGATCCCTGGTGGCGGGCCTGAGCCTGGACGGCCTCAGGAGCACCTTCACCGAGCCCCTGCTGTTCGACGCATGGGGGCTCACCCTCACCGTGCGGCCTATCCAGGTGGTCTTCCTGGTGGCCGTGGCGGCCACCCTCGCGTCCCTGGTCCTGGTGAGCCTCTTCGTGCGCGAGCGCATCCCCGAGCTCGAGGCCGAACGGGAGGCCGAGCGGCGGGAAGGGAACACCCCCGAGGCGGTCCCGGTGGAGCCTGAGAAGGTGAAGAGGAAGAGCAGCTGGCAGGTGATGAGAGAGGTCACCAGTGAGCGCACCTTCTGGATCTTCATCACCTTCATCTTCCTGCTGGTGCTGGTGAAGATGATCTTCCAGTACAACCACTCCCTCTACCCCCTGTACATGGAGCGCATCGGGCTCGAGGCGTGGACCGGGCGGTTGTACGCCATCAACCCGCTGATCATCATCTTCCTGGTGCCCGTCATGACCGCGGTGACCGGCCGCATGTCCGGCTACAAGGTCATCCTGGTGGGAAGCTTCGTCGCGGCGGGGTCGGTCTTCGTGCTGGGCCTGGGCGAGTCCATCATGCTGGTGGTGATCTTCCAGGTGGTGCTGTCGCTGGGTGAGGCCCTCTACTCGCCGCGGCTGTACGACTACACGGCCTCCATCGCGCCTCCCGGCAAGGAGGCCAGCTACATGGCGTTCTCGAAGGCACCCATGTTCTTCGCCAAGGTGGCGGCGGGGCCGGCCACTGGGTTCTTGCTGGCGGCGCTGTGCCCCGCTGAGGGGCCCAGAAACACCGAGCTGATGTGGATCATCGTGGGGGCCAGCACCATGGTGTCTCCCATCGCCCTGCTGCTGGGCTGGCGGTGGCTGGACGTGGAGGCGCGGAAGAAGCGTGCGCGGGTTTTGTCGGCATGACCGCCCTCGTCCTCACCGTGCTCGCCGTCCTGGCGGCATCGGCCTTGGCCTCCGGCACCGAAGCCGCCCTGTTCGCCGTCGGCTATCCGCAGGTGCTCGCTGCCGTGGAGCGTCGACGCCGGGGTTCTCTCGCGCTGCGCAAGCTGCAGGAGGACCTCACCCGCCCGATCATGGCCATCGTGATCTGGAACAACGTGGCCAACATCGGCGGCTCCATCCTGGTGGGTGGCATGGCCGCAGAGCAGCTCGGTTCCCGCTGGCTCGGAGCGTTCTCTGCCCTATTGACCTTCCTGGTGATCCTGTTCTCGGAGATCATCCCCAAGACCCTCGGTGAGCGCCACGCCCTCACCGTCGGCCTGTGGGTGGCGCGCCCGGTGCAGCTGCTCACCCGCTCGCTGATGCCGATCATCGCCCTGGTGGAGCTGCTGGTGCGTCCCCTGGCTCCAGCGAAGGTGCGCAGCACCTCCGAGGCCGAGATCCGCGCCCTGACCCGCCAGGGAGGCCGTGAGGGCACCATCGAGCAGGACGAGAGCGAGCTCATCCAGCGGGTGTTTCGGATGAACGACATGACCGCCGGCATGATCATGACCCCCCTGGCCCAGGTCGACGCCCTCGAGGCGAGCACGCCGCTGGGGAAGCTGAACTCCTGGGCCGAGGAGGTGACCCACACCCGCATCCCCCTGTACCGGGCCGATGACATCAACAGCGTCGTGGGGGTGGTGAACGTGCGTCAGATCCTGCAGGGCCTGGCGGATGGACGCCACGATCAGCCTGTCGCCGCGCTGGCCGTCGAGCCATGGTTCGTCCCCGCGAGCGCACGCACCGACGATCTGCTGCGGGAGTTCCAGCGGCGCAAGCAGCACCTGGCCCTGGTCGTGGATGGCTTGGGCACTCTGCAGGGTGTGGTGACCCTCGAGGATGTCCTCGAGGAGCTGGTGGGCGAGATCGAGGACGAGACCGACCTCGAGAGCCAGGACCTGATCCGGCTGTCCTCCGATGCGCTGTTGGTGCAACCCGGTGCGTCCATGCGCGATGTGACCCGCGCCCTGGGTGTGCCCTGCGAAGGTGAGGGTCGTCTGGGTGATCTGCTGCTGGCCGACCTCGGCCGGATCCCTCGCGCGCGTGAAAAGATCCCCTGGCGGGGGCTGTCGGTGGAGGTGCTCGAGGCTCACCGGCAGCAGGTGACCCTGATGCGCGTGGAGCGTCCCGCTCCCGAACCCAGCCCAGACACAGCCTGATGGGATTCCCCTGGCCCTGCTCCAGGAACGCGAACCCTTGTCCAACTCGAGACGGAGCTAGCCATGCGCCCCCCCAATCTTCGTGAGATCCTGATCGCTGCCGCGGTGATCATCGGCCTGGGCCTCCTGTGGTCGATGAAGGACCTGCCAGGCTTCGGTGGGTTCCTGGATGAGCCAGATGTCTGGTTCGCCGGTTCCGACCCGCGACCTGGAGAGCAGGCGCCGCGACGCCTGGTGCTCGCGGTGTTCTCCACACCACGCGAGATGTACGAGCAGGACATCATCCCGGCCTTCGAGCGGCACTGGCACCAGACCCAGGGTGAGGAGATCGAGGTGGAGGCCTCGTTCCGAGGCAGCCGTGCCCAGGCCAGAGCCATCGTGGCGGGCTTCGAGGCCGACGTAGCGGCCCTGGCCTGGGAGCCGGACATGCAGGCGCTCGTGGCCGGAGGTCTGGTGGAGGCCGACTGGAGGGACGATGGCTGGGGTGGGATGATCAGCTCGTCCTACGTGATCATGGCCACCCGGTCGGGAAACCCCCTGGAGATCCAGCGATGGGAGGACCTGACCCGCCCCGACGTAGAGCTGCTGCTCGCCGACCCTCGCAGCTCTGGCGAGGGCATGTGGGGCCTCGCGGCCCTCTATGGCGCGGCGCTCCGGGGGCAGGCCCACGTGCCACCGGATGATCACGAGGCCGCGGTGGCCTTCGTGTCCCAGGTGCTGGCCCGGGTGGTGGTGATGGACGAGAGCGCGGCCGAGAGCCTCGAGACCTTCGCCCAGGGGGTCGGTGACGTGGTGATCACCTACCAGGACGAACTGGTCGCGGCGCGCCTGCAGGGCCAGTCCTGGGTGCGGGTGGTGCCGGAGGCCTCGGTGTTGGTGGAGCACCCCATCGCGGTGGTGGATGACTACGCACAGCGCCATGGCAATCAGGATCTGGCCGAGGCCTTCGTGCGCTTCACGCGGCAACCCGTGGTCCAGGAGCAGCTGAAGCGGCGAGGCTACGGGCCACCTCCGGCGCTGGACAGGGCCGGGCCGATGTTCGGACCGAAGCGACCCGCCGATCTGTTCACCATCGAGGATCTGGGGGGATGGGCCGGGGCTACCCAGCTGCTCTTGGAGTCTGGTGGGGTGCTGGAGCAGTTCCTGGGTGAGCTCGGGCACCTCGGCCTCTCTACGGCATCAGAGGGCTCCCCATGATCCTCGGCTGGGAGGCATGGATGGCGCTGGGTTGGCAAGGCTGGCTGACGCTCGCGGTCATCGCCGGTGCCACCATCCTGATGGTGGCCGACCGCCTGGGCCCCGATCTCGTCATGTTCTCGGGGCTCTGCGTCCTGGTGGTGGCTGGGGTGGTGTCGCCCAACGAAGCCCTGCACGGCTTCTCCAACCCCGCCGTAGCCACCATCGGCGTGCTCTTCATCTGTGCCGCAGCCGTCAAGGAGACCGGCGCCTTGGGGCTTGTCTCCAGTCTGATCTTCGGGAGAACGCGATCCCATCGCTGGGGCTTGCTGCGCCTGCTCGTGCCCACCGCGGCCTTGTCGGGCTTCATGAACAACGCGCCCATCGTGGCCATGTTCATCCCCATGGTGCGCAGCTGGGCGCGAGGCGTGGGCGCCAACCCGTCCCGCTTCTTCATCCCGCTGTCCTACGCTTCGATGCTCGGCGGCACCTGCACGCTGATCGGAACCTCGGCCACCCTGGTGGTGGCGGGGATGCACGCCCAGCATGGCTACGGCGTTCTCGGCATGTTCGACATCACCTGGGTGGGACTGCCGATCACCCTCGTCGGGCTGCTCTACCTGGTCATCCTCGCCCCCCTGTTGATCGTGGATCGGCGCGATCCGGCGGAGCTGGACAGGGAGGAGACCCGCGAGTACCTCGCCGAAGTCGAGGTCTCCGCCGACTCTCCCTTGCTGGGTCGCTCGGTTGAGCAGGCCGGGCTGCGGCATCTGCCTGGGCTGTTCCTGGTGGAGATCCGTCGTACCAACGGCCGACAGATCCGCCCCGTCGCACCTGAAGACAAGCTGGAAGCTGGGGACCACCTGGTCTTCACCGGCGACGCTGGCTCCATCACCGACGTGTCTCAGATGCCCGGCCTCGATCCGGTGGACAGCCACGTCCCACCCTTCCGCCACGTGTTCGAGGTGGTGCTGTCCCACCGCTCTGCCCTGGTGGGCCTGACGGTTCGGGACGCCGAGTTCCGGCGCCGCTTCGACGCTGTCATCCTGGCCGTGCACCGCGCTGGTGAGCGCATCGGCGGGCGCATCGGCGACATCGTGCTGCGCCCGGGCGACACGCTGATGTTGTCCGCATCCCCAGGCTTCCGCAAGGCCTGGCAGGACAGCACCATGTTCTACCTGGTGAGCGAGCGCTCCGAGGAGGAGCGCCCGCGCTACCGGAAGGCCCCCCTAGCGCTGTCCGCCATCGCAGGCATGGTGCTGGTGCCGGCGTTCACGGACGTCCCGCTCCTCGTGAGCGGAATGGCCACGCTGTTCTTCTTGCTGGCCACGCGCTGCATCAGCGGCCGGGCGTCGCGCCTGGCCGTCAACTGGTCGGTGCTGGTGCTCATCGGTTCGGCCATCGGGATCGCCGCGGCCCTCGAAAAGTCGGGGGCTGCGGCGGTGCTCGGTGAGTCGCTGCTCGCCCTCACGCTGCCATTCGGTCCGATCGCGGTGCTGGCTGCCGTGTGGATCCTCGGGGCGCTGTTTGCGTCCTTCGTGTCCAACGCGGCTGGTGCCGCCCTGGTCTTCCCGGTCGCCATGACCGCGGCTGTCTCGGCGGGGTTGGACACTCACGCCGTGGCGCTGACCCTCGCCCTGGCGACCTCGGCAGGCTTCTCCACCCCTATCGGCAGCAACCCCAACCTGCTGGTCTACGGCCCGGGTGGCTATCGCTACCTCGACTTCACCCGCGTGGGCCTGCCCCTGATGCTCATCTGCCTGATGAGCGCCTTGCTGCTTGTGCCCTGGCTCTGGCCCTTGGTGGGCTGAGTCCCCTATGCCCTGGCCTCGCGCAGCTGGCGACGAGGTCCGTGACCGAGGCCGTGGGAGGTCGCGATTCACGAGGAGGTCACCCACGCAGCGGCGAGGGCGCCCCCCCCCACAGCGCCACCCCCTGTCCCTCGTCAGAACCTCATCCACACCGGCCACACCCTTGGCTCGGCGATCATCATGCCATCGTCAGTGCTCTCCACCGCTGGCGCCCGGACGTGGCAGGAAGGGCACGGGTCCCCGGGTCGGCCCCTGAGGTCACCAGCGCTACGCTGCCCTCGCTGGTGCGCCCCTCGGTGCCCTCGATGTGTCGATGATCCGGGAGGGCAAGCCGGCTGCCGGCAAGCCGCGGTCAGGCCGCTTCCCGCCACTCGTACCGATGATGGAGACCGCCCACCCGTGGCAGGGCCACGACGGCGTAGTCGCCTGACGGCCTGGTCGAGGGAGTCCGCCCTTCGGGAGAGTCTTTCTCCAGGGACAGGTGGCAGCGGTCGTGGTGGTGGTAGTCGACGTACTGCCGGAGCAGCCTGCGGAGGTGTGTTTCTCCCAGCACGCGACGCGGTCCGCATGGACATGATCCAGCATCTCGCGGCGTACGCTGCCGATCCAGCGCTCGGCGATCGGTGCTTGGCTGAACGTGCTGTCTCGATCAAAGATGAGATAGCGAGGGGCCTCGTCGTAGGGGAAGGCCTCTCGGAGCTGCTGGATCACCCATGTCGCCGTTGGGTAGCGGGTGACCCCGAAGTGCACCACGCGCCGACGACCATGGTGGATGAAGAAGAGGACGTACAGGACATCGAAGGTCGCGGTCGGCACGGTGAAGAAGTCCATCCCGACGATGGCCTCCTGGTGGTTGCGGAGAAAGACCTTCCATCGCTCGACCACGTCCCCTGGCGCCGGCCTTCTCGGCATGTACCGAGACACCGTCCTCTCTGCGATGTCGAAGCCGAGCATCAGCAGTTCGCCATGGATCCGCGGGGCACCCCAGGTCGGGTTCTCTCGAGCCATCTGGCGAATGAGGTCGCGCAGCTCGCTGTCGATGCGGGGCCTGCCCGGGCGCCCTGGGCGAGATCGCCATCGCCAGAACAGGCGGAAGCCCAGCCGATGCCAGCGAACCACGGTGTCGGGCTGCACGACGACGAGGACATCTGCCCACCGCGACCAGAGCCGGCGAAGGAAGACCCAGAAGAGTCGGTCCGTCGTCGACAGGCTGGGCCGCGGCCTCCGCTCCGCGAGGACGGCGACCTGCTGACGGAGGGCGAGGTTCTCGAGGGCGACGTCGACGCGACTACGGAGAAGCGCGCAGAGGCCGTGCGTGAGGAGGATGACGTGCTGAACCATGAAACCAGGATGGCGGACCCGGGCCACATCCACAAGGTCGGTCGAACGGCTGGGGCGCTCCGTGGCCGCGGTCACTCATCCTCCGATCCGGAGCCTTGTCGGCCATGGATCGACTTCTGGCGAGCCACAGGGATGGGAAGGTCGTCAACCCGCGCAGCTCCACCCGATCCGACTGGAGCCCCTCGAGGGACAGCACGGTACCATCGAACGATCTGGTGGGTGCGAAGGCAGCGGACGATCCCTGGCCCCCTTATGCTCGAACCAGCGCCGGGACGCCCTCGACCTCATCGCCCAGTGTCCACACCGCCATTACATCCGTCGGCTCATTGTCGATCCCATCTCATGCAATGCCATCCCGTCGCATCCATGGTAGCGTGCGCCCTCTCAGCAGAGGAACCCACCATGGCGCTCGAGACCCTTGACCGGATCCAACTTCGCATCGATGGCGCACCCGCCATCTCCGATGAGAACCGCCGGGAGCTGACGGCGCTGGTGCAGCAGCTCCGCAGTGAGATCGAGTGTCTGCCCGAGTCCCAGAGCGAGGACGCCCGCAGCCTGGTGGGCTTCGCCGAGCTGTCGGCCTTCGAGGCCACACGCGAGGCCACCAGCCCCGAGCTGCTCGAGGCGGGGCTGAAGGGCGTCGAGGGCATGATCTTTCGGTTCGAGGAGCGGCACCCGCGCCTGGCCAAGGTGGCTGGTGACTTCGCCATGGCCGTCGGGCGCATGGGTTTCTGAACAGCGCGCGGGGACATGACCCGTGCGCCGTGGCATCCCGTGCGAAACGACCGCGTTAGTGCTGGGCCATGCCCTCCTGGAGCCGCCTCCCTCGCCGCCTCATCTACAGCTGGCCGGCCTCGGCGCTGGGCCTGGCCGGGATGCTCTACCTGCTCAACTTGCAGGCTATCCACCTGAACTCTTGGGGACCGCTCACCTCGGTCTTCATGGGCGCGACCCGCATCGTGGACGTCCTCTGCCTGCCCTTCACAGGGATCGCTGGCGTCCTGGTGCACCACACGGGCAGCCGCCACGGTCTGCTCTTCCAGCTGCTGCGCGCAATAATGGCCGGCATGTTCTACGCCACCCTGGCCCGGAGCGTGGCGCGCCGCATCCGTCTGCGCGTTGAGGAAGGTGTCAGTCCTGGCCGCAGGCGCCTGCTGGTCGACGCCTTGGTGCTGGTCGCTGGCACGATGGCAGCCGGTGTGGGCGGCTGGGCCACCCTGGTAGAGCCCTCGCGTCTCCGTGTGCGTCGCTACGAGCTGACCCTGATCGGCCTGCCCCCAGCACTGGACGGGCTGCGCATCGGCCAGCTCTCCGACACCCACTACGGGCCCTACGTCTCCGCAGCCCACATTCGGCGGGCCGTAGAGCTCCTCAACGCCGAGCAGCTGGACTTGGTGGCGATGACCGGCGACTACCTGCACCGCAGCTCGGCCTCCATCGCCACTGGCATCGCGTTGCTGGCCGAGGCTCGCTCCCGCTTCGGCTCGGTGGCTGTGTTGGGCAACGCCGAGCACTGGCGGGGACCCGACGCCTGCCAAGCGGAGCTGCGGCGCCACGGCATCCACGTCATCGACAACGACCGGCTCTTCCTCACGACCGAGGGTCTGCGGGATCACGAACTGCCGGACCAGAGCCTCGCTGTCTGTGGCCTCGGCGATCATTGGGGGGACGTGCAGGACACCGATGCTGCCTTGCGTGGTGTGTCCGAGGGCTGCCCGCGTGTGGTGCTCACCCACAATCCCGACACGGCCGAGAGGATGCACCGCCGCCGGCCCGAAGCCCGCTTCGATCTCCAGCTCTCGGGCCACACCCACGGTGGCCAGGTCCGGATCCCGGGCCTGGGCGCGCCTGCGGTGCCCAGCAGGTATGGCAGGAAGTACGCCGGAGGCTTGGTCCAGGGTCCCTCCTGGCCTGTGTTGGTCTCGCGCGGGGTGGGTGTCTCCGTCGCGCCCATGAGGCTGGGGGTGCTTCCCGAGGTGGTGGTCCTGACCCTGCGCAGCGCGTGAGCCGCCTAGGTCCGGCGTGGCTGGAGCTCGACGCCTACGAAGAACGCAGGTCCATCTTCAACCTTCGGCCTTGGCGGGGGCACTCTCCCGGGCGGTCGTGATCTTGCTGCGGGCGTGGAACCAGCAGCCGCACTCGACGATCAGGCCGTTGGCGTACAGCAGGTTCATGTTGGATGCGGCGTCGGCGATCTGGTAGCCGACGTACTGGCAGTCGCTGCCGATGGCGAGGAACTCGGCCAGGTGCTCGCCGTGCTTGGACATGGTGAACTGGTAGACGCCGATTTCGTGGCTGCACTACACCGCGAGCTGGCCGCGGTGGGTGCCCTTCTCGCCTGGCTGCAGGACCTCGATGCCGGTTCCGTCCAGCTGCAGCAGGTCATGGGCGAACAACATGGCCACCAGCCGGTAGCAGACGGGCTCCAGCAGCCAGGTGACTTGTAGAAGATGCAGTAGCTGCTGCGGTCGTGGAACAGGATCTTCATCATCGTCCGCCGCCGACTCGGGGAGCAGAACAGGTGGCCTGACAGCGGGTCGTCCCGAAGCCGCTGGCGCACCAGTCCGGACAAGCCACGGAACGACATCCGCAGGTTCGTCGGCTCTACCGCCAGGTAGATCTTCACCGAGGGCGGCAGCGTCAGCATGGCGCCAGCACCTCTCGCAGCCGGGTCAGGGTGGAGGTGTGGAGGTGATCGTCCACCTCGATGGTGATGCCGCTGCCCAGCTCGATTCGGTCCTGGCCTGCAGGCGCAACCCGCTCCACCCCCCACCTCCCCCCCCAGACGATACATTGTCGGAACCCACGCTCCCCGGGAGGTCCCGTGCGCTCCGTCGCCATCTTCGCTCTGTCCCTGGCCCTGCTCACGGGCTGCCCCGATCCCAAGACCCCCATCGACACCGGCGATCTGCCCGACGACACCGGCAACTTGACCGACGCCGATGGGGACGGCTTCAGCGCCGACGAGGACTGCGACGACGGCAACCCGGACGTGTTCCCCGGGGCCGATGAGCTGTGCAACGAGCGGGACGACGACTGCGATGGCGAGACCGACGAAGACCCGGTGGATGCCACCACCTTCTACGCCGACGCCGACGCCGACGGCTACGGCGATCCCGAGACCAGCGCCGCGGCCTGCAGCGCCCCCAGCGGCTGGGTCGAGGACGCCACCGACTGCGACGACGCAGACGAGACCGTGCATCCCGACGCTGAGGACGTCTGCAATGAGCGTGACGACGACTGCGACGGCGAGGTGGACGAGGACCACGAGCAGCTGAGCTGGTACCAGGACGCTGACGCCGACGGTTTCGGCGACGCTGAGGTCGAGGCCACCGCCTGCAGCCAGCCCGAAGGCTTCGTGGGAGACGCAAGCGACTGCGACGACAGCGACGACGCCGTGAACCCCGACGCCACCGAGATCTGCAACGACGTGGACGACGACTGCGACGACGCCATCGACGAAGACGCCAGCGACGTGGCCACCTGGTACGCCGACGCCGACAGCGACGGCTACGGCGATGCTGCGATCACCACCAGCGCCTGCGAGCAGCCCAGTGACCACGTCGCGGACGCCAGCGACTGCGACGACAGCGACGACGCCATCAACCCCGGTGCCAGCGAGCTGTGCAACGGCGTGGACGACGACTGCGACGGCTTCGCCGACGACGGGCTGACCTACAGCACCTGGTACGCCGACGCCGACGGTGACGGCTACGGCAGCAGCCTGACCACCACCAGCGCCTGCGCCCAGCCCTCGGGCTACGTGGCGGACGCTACGGACTGCGACGACACGGACGCCGCCACCAGCCCCGTCGCCAGCGAGACCTGCAACGGCGCTGACGACGACTGCGACGGCAGCGTCGACGAAGGCGTGACCACCACCTTCTACGCCGACGCCGACGGCGACGGCTACGGCGATCCCGCCGGCGCCACCGAGGACTGCAGCGTCCCCAGTGGGCATGTGGCCGACAGCAGCGACTGCGATGACGCCGACGCCACCGCCTACCCCGGCGCCGACGAGATCTGCGACGGTAACGACAACGACTGTGACGGCCTCACCGACGCCGACGACGCCCTGGCCAGCGGAGAGGGCAGCGTCTGGTTCACGGACTCCGACGGCGACGGCTACGGCGACCCTACGCTGTCCACCACCACCCTCTGCGTGCAACCCAGCGGCACCGTGGTGAACGACAGCGACTGCGACGACAGCGACGCCGGCATCAACCCCGGGGCGGCGGAGGTCTGCGGCGACGGGGTGGACGATGACTGCAGCGGGGTGGCCGACGACGGCTGCGTCGAGGCCGAGGAGCACTGCGGCACCATCTCGAGCGACACCACCTGGGCGGCGGGTTCGGTGCACCTGATCACCTGTGACCTGTACGTTCAGGGATCGAGCCGACCCACCCTGACCATCGAGGATGGGGTGCGGGTGGAGGTGGACGCTGGCTACGCCGTGTACGTGGGCTGGAGTAGCTACGGCAGCCTCGAGGTCCAGGGCAGCGCCAGCGGCGTGCTGCTCAGCTCCTCCGAGTCCAGCCCGGCCGTGGGGGACTGGAAGGGCCTGACCTTCGGCAGCTACGACCAGGGCAGCGAGCTGACTGGCCTGACCGTCGAGTATGGCGGGGGCAACGGCTACGGCGGCATCTACATGTACAGCAGCGCCGCCGACATGGATGCTTGCACGGTCCAGTACAACGACAACGCCGGCATCTACATCGCCGGCAGCGACGCCCCCAGGATCATCAACACCCTCATCGCCAACAACCAGGGCGACGGGATCTCTGCCGACACCGGCAGCCTCTCGGTGAGCGGCGGCGCCACCTTCACCGGCAACGAGATCACGGCCAACGCCGGCTTCGCGGTGAGCATCCCCGCGGTGTACGGCGAGGCCCTCGACGCCAGCAGCACCTACATGGGCAACGACGACGACTACGTCGTGCTCATGGCAGACACCGTGGACAACGACGGCTTGTGGCAGGCCCTGGATGTGCCCTGGCTGGTGGACGGTGACGTCTACATCCAGGGCTCGAGCCGCCCCGGGATCGAGATCGAGGACGGCGCCGAGCTGTACTTCGAGGCCGATGCCCGGCTGCTCATCGGCTGGAGCAGCTACGGCAGCATGACCATCGAGGCCTCCCTCGCCGGGGTGCTCATGAGCTCGGTGGACAGCAGCCCGGCGTCCGGCGACTGGAAGGGGCTGTGGTTCGGCAGCTACGACCAGGGCTCCAGCCTCGAGGGCGTGTGGGTCGAGTACGCAGGCGGCGGCGGCTACGGCGCCATCTACGCCTACGCCTCCGACCTCGAGCTGGTGGACTCGGTGATCAGCGACTCGAGCGACGCCGGGTTCTACGGCACCAGCTCCCTGGCCAGCATCCGCGGCTGCAGCTTCCTGGACAACGACGAGGACGGGGTCACCCTCACCAGCAGCGCCGGGCTGAGCCGTAGCGGCTCCCCCAGCTTCTCCGGCAACACCATGACCGGCAACGGCGGCTACCCCATCAGCCTGCCGGCCAACTACCTGGGGGAGCTGGCCGCCGACAACGTCATGAGCGCCAACGGTGATGACTACGTCGAGGTGCTCGGCGACACGGTGGACGAGGACGCCACCTGGCGGGATCTGCAGGCGCCCTACCGGTTCACCGACATCGTGTACATCCAGGGCTCCTCGACCCCCGAGGTGGAGATCCTGGACGGCGCCGAGCTGTACTTCGACAGCGGGGTGCCGCTGTACGTGGGCTGGAGCTCCTACGGCGAGCTCGGCGTGCTGGGCAGCAGCACCGGGGTGCTCATGAGCTCCGTTGACGCCAGCCCGGCCCCCGGGGACTGGGACGGCTTGAGCATCGGCAGCTACGCCGCCACCTGCACCATCGACGGCCTGACCCTCGAGTACGGCGGCGACAACGGCTACGGCGGCCTGTACCTGTACGCCGCCGAGGCCGAGATCACCGACTCGGTGTTCCAGAACAACGACGACGCCGGCGTCTACGTGCGCAACTCCACCCTGGACCTGAAGGACAGCATGGTGCTGGACAACGACGGCATGGGCGTGGAGCTGGACTCCAGCGGCGCGCTGTCCACCTCGGGCACGCCGAGCTTCACGGGCAACATCGTCAGCGGCAACAGCGGGTACCCCTTGGTGATCCCCGCCGCGTTCGTGGGGCAGCTCGACGCCAGCTCGAGCTACACCGGCAACGGCAGCGACCTGGTGCAGGTGCTGGGCGACACCGTCGACGACGACGCCACCTGGCAGGACCTGGGGCTGCCGCTCCTGCTGGAGGGTGACGTGGCGGTGCAGGGCTCCTCCCGCCCTGAGCTGACCATCCTGGCCGGCGTGGAGCTGCGGCTAGAGGCCAACGTGGCCCTCACGGCGGGCGCCTCCAGCTACGGCGCCCTGAGCGTGCAGGGCAGCGCGGCGGCCCCGGTGCTGTTCACCTCGGCCCAGGCCAGCCCAGCGGCCGGGGACTGGGACGGCATCATGCTGGGATCCTACTGCACCGACGCCGACACCAGCATCCAGTACGCCACCATCGAGTACGGCGGTGACAACGGCTACGGCGACGTCTACCTCTACGCTTGCGACGCCAGCATCGACGACGCCACGGTCACCGACTCGTCCAGCTGGGGCATCTACGTGCGCAGCAGCTCCCCCACCATCGGCAGCATCAGCTACAGCGGCAACGCCAGCGGGGATCTGTATTTGTAGCGTGTCGGGCTTCCCCCCCCGCGAGGAGTGACCCCCGGGTCCGAGCCGATTAGCAGGCGCACGCGTTCACCCGCGGAGGTCCCATGAACATCGAGAGCGTCGTCTGTGTGCCCGGTCCCTGGCAGGGCCGTGATGAGCTGATGCAGGCCGTGGCCGAGCTGGCCGCCGAGGATGGTCCGCGCTTCCTGATGGCCGGGCAGATGGTGGTCGAGCTGGTCACCGAGGCGGCCATGGAGTGGGAGTGGCACGCGCGGGAGCCCGGGCTGGCGCGGGCCTTCGAGGTCGCGGGCCGGGGCAGCCTCAGCCCCGCTGAGCTGATGGCCATCGCCGAGGCGCCTGGGCATGTGTTCCTGATGGACCCCGAGGGCGGCAGCGTGGAGGCCGCGCGGCGGATGATGATCTTCGCCGAGGCGCTGCTCCGGGCCGGAGGGCTGGGGGTCAAGGTCGAGAGCGCGGGGGTGGCCCACAGCGCCGCGGCTTGGCGCGAGATGACCGCCGAGGCCCACGATCTCACCGCGGTGCTGGCCGCCTTCGTGGCCGCCGTGGGCGACCCGGATCAGGGCTTCTTCACCTGCGGGATGCACAACCTCGGCCTGCCCGAGGCGGTGGTCCCCGCCAGCCTGGACCCGGACACGGCCGTGGACCTGATGGACGTCTTCACCTTCTACCTGGCCGCCGAAGAGCCCGAGATCGAAGAAGGCCAGACCTTCGCCGCCGAAGAGGGCGCGCCCCTGTACGAGCTCACCCACCAGCCCTGCGACCACTTCGGCGCAGACGATCCCTTCCACAACCCCTTCGGCATGTGGGCCATGCTGCCCATGGTCGAGGATGAGGGGCTGGAGGAGGAGTAGGGCGGCGCGTCGGTACAGGATGACCGTGGCGATGACGGCCGCGCAGCGGGTCGGGTTCTTCCTCAGCGGGTTGTGTCATCCAGGAGCTGCCGCCCCCGCGACCCCCTACGGCGCATACCCGCAGCGAAGACCGAGGGGCGCGCTGCGCTGCCCCCAGGGCTCGACCCGTGGCCCGACCCCTGTGCCGACCCGGACCCGCTCCCCGTCCCAGGCCGATGAGGTCCACTCGAGCCGGCCCGGCCCTGGTGGGGAGACCCCCGCGGAGTCTCCAGCGCCCGTGAGCATGGCAGCAGCCCAGGCATCGGCGCTGGGAACCCAGCCGCCTGTCCAGGCGCAGTAGGCCCAGGCGTCGGCGAGGTCCACCCAGCCCACGGGCTGCCCGGGGTCGACCTCGACCGCGCTGGAGCGGGGATCGGCGTGGTAGCCGGTGGCGACGACGAAGCCCTGGAATGCGGCCGTGCTCACCGGGCTTGCGTCCAGGAGCATGGGCTCGTGCTGCACGGGGCGGCGGTCGCCGTGCTCCTGGCTGCCGACCCATGTCACCGCGGCCTCCAGCTCCACGGTGGGTCCCGCGGGCGCACCGGTGCCGTGCTGGGCGGGGTCGAGGCCGCGCTCCCTCGCGGCGGTGGGCAGCCGCTGGGCTACCAGCTGGCCTGCCCCAGCATGCCGCTGCTGGCGCTCGCTCCAGGCCAGCTGCTGGGCGGGAGACCAAGGCGTACCCGGGGTGCCCTCGAAGCGGACCAGGACCACGGGGCCGGCTGCGGTGTCCACCACGGTGCAGCCCTGGCGCTGTCGCTCCATGGCCTGCAGGGCACCGCGGAAGGGCTCGGCCAGCTCCGTGGGGGCGTGGAAGCCCAGGTCCCGGTAGTGGGCCCCCGCGGGCTCGGCGTGGGGGTGGCGGTCGGGCATGGGCTCGAGGGCCAGATCGCCCCGGCGGCAGCGGGCCAGGGCGGCCTGGACGTCGCCGTCGGCGGCCGTGAGCAGCACCCCCAGGCGCAGCTCGTCGGGCAATGGCGGGAGCGTCGCCGGCACAGCTTCACTCCGGGCGGCCAGGCTGGCCAGGCCCGCGGCCAGCAGCGCGAGGGAAGGCAGGGTGACGCCAGCGGCCCCGCCCCGTCGCGAGGTGCGCAGGGCCAGCAGGCCGCCGCCCACCAGCAGCAGCGACAGGCCCAGGGCCCACGGCCAGGTGGCGCCGAGTGGGGTGGACGCGGCGTCCGGGGGTGCGGGGGCTTGCGGCGACGGCGCCGAGGGCAGTGCGTCCATGGGCCGCTCGCAGGCCCAGCCGGGGAAGCGCCGGTCCACGTCGTGCCCATTGCAGTTCTGATCGACGCCGTCGGCTTCGATCTCCTCGGCTCCTGGGTGGATGCTGGCGTCGGCGTCGTCGCAGTCGGCGCCGCCGTGCTGGGCGGAGCAGAAGCCGTCGTTGTCGTGGTCTTCGGCGGGTGTGCAGGCGCGGGCGGGGTCCGCCAGGGCCTGGACGATCACGCTCCAGGCGTCCTTGATCTCGTGGATCGGGCGCTGGGCCATGGCCGGGAAGCTCAGGTTGGCCGCGCCGTCGAGCATCCAGCCGCCCTGGCCTGGGCCGCGCTGCTCCAGGGGAACGGCGCGGGTGGAGCCCAGGGCCAGGTAGCGCAGGTGGCCCTGAGGGCCCGCGTCGGGGTCCCATTCCAGGGCGTGAGGCGCCTCGAGGGGCAGCAGCGCCCGTCGCAGCATCAGTGAGCCAGGGGCGAGGGTGCAGCAGCGGATTGCGCCGCCGAAGCAGGCGTCGTCGTCGCAGGCGGCTACGCCCTGGAAGGGGGCGTCCAGGTAGATCGCGGTGTGGACCTGCGCGTGCAGGCGGTACTTGGCCAGGGCCGTGTGGGACAGCACGGCGCCGTCGCCCCGAGCCAGCAGCTGGACCCTGGGCGCGCCGGTGTAGGCCATGACCGAGCCGATGAAGAAGGCCAGATCGTCGGTGAGCTCTTCGAGGGATCGCGAGGGGTGCCCGGCCTCGCCAACGCGGAGGGCCCAGATCTCGCAGGGGCCGAAGCCGGCCTGCCGCAGCGCGCCGGCGACCCCACCGTCAGGCCCCTCGAACCAGGCCTCGGGCCCCTCGCTGTCGCCGTGTACCAGGATCACCGGATGGTGTGCCAGGGCTGGGCAGGCCGCCTGGTCCGCGGCGCCGCCCAGGCCGCCCCAGGTGACCGGGGAGAGGGGGAAGTCGGCGGGCAGCCCAGGGGCGTCGGCCAGGGCCGGCTGGATGCTCAGCAGCCAGGCCAGGGCGGCGAGCCAAGCCAGGAGGCGCCAGGGCTTCGCGGGAAGGACGGGCATGGGAGCTCGCGAGGGAAGGGCGTGGGGGCTCTCTATTCCGTCGGAACCCTGGGGGAGCGCGGGCCGTGATATGCCGGCGGAGAGGGAGCAGCGTGACCCCTGTGTCGACTTCGACCCCATCGCCGCCGCCCACCAGCCTTCGCACATGGCTGGTCCGGCTGATCAAGCTGGCGGTGGTGGTGGGCGCCCTGGGCTGGCTGGTCGCGTCGGGGCGCTTGGACTCCTCGGTGCTGCGCTTCGACCGTCAGGCGCTTCCCTGGCTGGTGGCGGGGGCGCTGATCACGTTGGTGCCGTTCTTGATCACCTTCTACCGGCTGTCCTGGATGCTGCGGGCCATGGACTGCCCGCTGCCCCTGGCCGAGGTGGTCCGCATCGGCTTCATCGGGGCCTTCTTCAACACCTTCACCCTGGGCTCCATGGGCGGTGACGTGGTCAAGGTGGGCTATCTGGTACACGCCACGGGCCAGGCCGCCAGGATCCTCGCCTGCGTGCTGCTGGATCGGGTCGTCGCCCTGTTGGCCATCCTGTCCCTGGGGGGGGTGGCCCTGCTGGTGGCCTTCGGGCATGTGGGCGACGCCGCCTCCCTGCAGGGGCTGGTGCTGGTCACCCTGCTGGTGTTGGGGGGCAGCGCGGCTTGCGGGTTGGTGGGTGTGGTGGCCATGGCCCGCAGCCGCCGCGCAGGGCTGGTGGTCTGGGCGGCGCTGGTGCTCAGCCTGGGCGTGGCCTTGGTGGTGCTGGCAGGCCAGAGCCCCTGGGCCCTGGTCGAGCCCGCTGCGCCCGATGCGCTGATGCGTGGCCGCGTGGCCGTGGTGGTGGCGGTGGATGCCCTGGCGGCCCTGGGGGCTGCGCTGCTGCTGCCCGCCTGCCTGCCGGGCGGCCGGCTGGCCCACCTGGTGCGTCACCACCTGCCCCTGGGTGAGTCCTTCATGCGCTTCGTGGACGCCCTGCTGATGGTGCGCCACCGGCTGCCGCTGATGCTGGCCCTGTGGGCGCTGTCCATGCTCAGCCAGTTCATCACCATGCTGGCCCTGTTCGTGCTCGCGCGATCCCTGCCCCTCGACGTGATGCCCAGCCTGGTGCAGATCGTGGCCGTGGCGCCCCTGGCCATGATCATCAACACGGTGCCGGTGCCTGGCGGCGGCCTGGGCGTGGGAGAGGCGGCGCTGGCCACGCTGCTCGAGCTGTGGACGGTGAACGGCCAGGTGGTCACCGGGGGGGCAGGCATCTTCTTGATCTGGCGGCTGTGGGTGGTGCTCTGGGGCCTGCTGGGCCTGCCGGCCTTCCTGGCGCGGGGTCGGCCCGGGGCGACCGAAGCGAGCCCCTGAGGGGGGCTGTGCAGGCGAGGCCGACCCCCTCGGCGCGGCCCTGCTCCGTGGTATGTTCCCGGACCATGAAGCGCTCCTCCGTCCCCGCTGTGTCGCCCTGGTGGCTCCCGGTCACCCTGCTGGCCGGGCTGCAGCTGGGCTTGCTCCTGGGCCGGTCCCTCGGCAGCGTCGAGCCGGGTGAGGGCCAGGTCTGGGTGCTGCTGCCCATGCTGCCCATCACCGGGGCCGCCATCGAGGGCGATCTCATCGACGCCGGCCTGTTGCTGCCTCCAGAGACCTCCGGGGGCGACATGGACCTGCTGGGCAGCCGCCTGGCCGAGCGGCTCGGGCGCAGCGCGTGGCTGGGGCCCACCATGAGCGTGGACGACTTCACGGTGGGTCTGGCCCACCTGGGCGGCGATCCCGGCCTGGCCCTGTCCCCCGACCAGCAGACCGACCTGCGGCCCATCCTGGAGCGGCTCCACGCGGTCCGCGGTGAGCTCGAGCAGAGCGAGCACGGCATGCGGCGCCTGGCCGATCAGCTGGCCTGCTCCCGCCACCAGCTGGTGGAGGTCCTGGGGCCCGAGAAGCGAACGGCGCTGCTGCGTCAGCTCCCGCCGGCTCCCGGAGGCGGCCCATGAGGCGGCTGCTCCCCATCGTCTGCGTGGCCGCGCTGGTCGTCCTGCTGGTCTGGCAGCTGCTCGCCCTGCCTGGGGCCGAGCCCCAGGGCGAGCTGCTGCGGGTGCCGGTGTTCTCGCCGGCCTCCCTGGGCATGTCCCCTTCGGGGGGCGCCCGCTGCCCCGGTGCCCAGCCCTCCGACGCCGCGGCTCAGGCCCTGGCGCAGGTCCCCCTGCAGCAGCTGCTCGACACCCTGGCGCGCGGCCCCGGGGCTCAGCAGAGGCCCGAGCTGCGCGACGCGCTGACGGCCATCGCCGAGCAGTACCGGGCCCTGCTCGAGCTGCGCAACCAGCGTCACGCCTGGAACGTGGAGTCCATGGAGCTGGTGACAGCCCTGGCGGACGTGCTCGAGCCCGACCAGCTGGAGTGGATCTTGTCCAACCGCGATCAGGTCACCCTCGAGAGCATGGACCAGGGGGCCTGGCGCCAGCTCGGCATCGAGCCATGAGCCCCAGACAGGGCCGGCGGCTGGCCGGAGTGTCCCGGGCGCTGCTCGCTCTGTTCTCCCTGCTTGTCGCCCTGCTCGCCCTCGAGCTGGGCGTCCGGCTGATCCGGCCTCAGGCCGATCCGCCCGTCGAGACACCTGATCTGCTGCGGGGTCAGTTCCGCGAGCCGGGTGTACATCACAACCGCTCCAGCGAGTTCTCGGTGCAGGTCCACGTCAACGGGGATCGTTTCGTGGACCGGGAGTGGAGCCCGCCGATCCCCGGGGTCCCACGGGTGGTGGTGATCGGCGATTCCTTCGTGGAGGCAGCGCAGGTGGAGCTGGAGCAGGGCTTCGGGCGTGTGCTCGAGGACGCCCTGAGCCAGGTCCGCGGCGCGCCGGTGCAGGTGCTGTCCATGGGGGTGCCGGGGGCTGGCACGGCCACGGCCCTGGGGGTGCTCGAGCGCTACGCCCTGCCCCAGGACCCGCAGCTGGTGGTGCTGGGCTTTCTGCTGTCCAACGACGTGCTCAACAACCACCCCCTGCTCGAGCCCAAGGACGACAAGCCCTTCTACCGCCTCGAGGGCGACCTGCTCGTGCCCACCACGGCGCAGCGCAGCCTGGATCGGGGCTGGCGACGCGCCGTCGTCTGGGACCACAGCCACACCTGGCGCTTGCTGGCCCGCACGGTGCTGGGGCGGCGCATGAGCCGGGAGAGCCTGGCCCGCGGCGGGGGTATGCCCATCGATCTGAGGGTCCACGATCCCGCTGGCGGCCCCCTCTGGGACGAGGCCTGGGCGGTGACCGACGCGCTGGTCGCGGCCATGGCGCAGGCCTGTGAGGCCCGGGGCGTGGCCTTCGCCACCCTGATCTTCCCCAGCCAGGTGGAGGCCACTCGGGAGGGGCGAGAGGCCGCGATCGAGGCTTGGCCGGCGATGGAAAGCTGGGAACTCTCGGCGGCCCTCGACCATGCCACCACCATGGCTGGCGGGCACGGCCCGGCGCTGAACCTCACGCCAGCCCTGCGCGCTGCCCAGGGCGGTGCTCCGCTCTACTTTGCCCAGGACGGCCACTGGACCGCCGCCGGCCATCGGGTGGCGGCCCAGGCCTCGGCTCCGTTCCTGGCCCCGCTGTTGGTTGGGGGGCGTTGATACAATACGTTTCAAAAATTTGGGCGATCCTGGGGCCTCGGGGCTACACTGCGGGCCTCGAACCACCCCCGGAGGTCCCCGTGCTTCGTCTCGCTTCGCTCTCGTTCCTGGTCATTGGTCTCACCCTCATCGTCGGCTGCGGCGAGGAGGATCCCAAGGACGACACCGACGCCCCAGAGGCCGACACGGACACAGACAGCGACGCGGACACCGACACCGACACCGACGCCGACACCGACACGGTCAGCGTGCCCAAGTCCGATCTGAGCACCACCGTCACCTTCTACGAGTACCAGGGCGTGGCGGCGACCATCGCCTACTTCGCCGTGCTGGACGGCGCGGGCGAGCCCCACGTCGCCTTCGACGCCTGCGACTCCTGCTACCCGGCGGGCAAGGGCTACAGCCAGGACGGCGACCTGATGGTCTGCAACAACTGCGGCAACAGCTACGGCATCGAGGACCTGGGCACGGCGAACACCAGCGGTGGCTGCTGGCCCGGCTACCTGCCCTTCACCGAGACCGACACCGATCTGCTCATCCTCGTGTCGGACCTCGAGTCCGGCTCCTACTACTTCGAGTAAGGCGATGCGCTTCGCACTTCCTTTGTTGGGGCTGGTGCTGCTGGGCTGTGGCGACGACCTGGCGGACGACACCCAGGAGCCCGGGGACACCCAGGACTCCGGTGACGCCGACACGGACACCGACGCCGACGCCGACACCGATGCCGACAGCGACAGCGACACCGACCCCAAGGCCATCGGGCGCGAGGCCGTGCCCTTCGCCATGGAGGACATCAACCCCAGCTCTCCGAGCTACGGGGCTGTGGTCAGCTCCGTCGATCTGGAAGGCTCGCCCTATGGCCTGGTGTTTCTGGACTCGCGCTGCACCGGCTGCATCGACGTGGCCAACGACCTCTGGGCCACCCTCGAGGAGCACCCTGGCTGGAAGCAGGCGCTCCCTGTGTTCGGCGTGGAGAGCTTCCGGGCCTACGACACGGCTCAGGCCACCATCGACCCGATGGTCGAGGACAACGATCTGCCCTACCTGGTGGATGCCGAAGAAGGCGGCGTGTGGGCCGGGTACGGCGCCCTGAACCACGACATGCTGGTCATCTCGGCCGATGGCCTGCTCGAGGCCTGGCTGCCCCTGTACAGCTGGCCCGCCGACATGGTGGTCTTCACCGACTACATGACCGAGAGCTTCGGCGAGTAGGGCATGCCTGGCGGGGCTCAGCCGCCAAGCTCGAAGACCATCGGGATGTCGATGCGGTCGCGGCCGCCCGGGGCGATCAGCTCGATGCCGGCCACCGCCTGGTGGATGCAGCCCTCGAAGGGGGTGGCGTCCAGGCCGAGCTGTTCGTCCTCGGGCCTCACACGGACCTGCCCGACCCGCGCCAGCCGGCGGGGCGCCGTGGGGTCGACCGCCACGGTGAAGACCAGGGTGAGCTTGGACTCCAGGCCCTCGTCCACTGCGAAGCGAGCGTGGCAGAGGCGGAACTCTGGCAGCGCGTCGGCGATGGTGCCGGGGCCGGTCAGGCCCTCGAGGTCTTCCCGCTGGGGCCCGGGGGGCGGATCGGCGGGGGCGGGCGCGCTGGCGGATGGCGAGGGCTGGGGAGCCTGCAGAGGCGTGCGGGCGCGGAGGAACAGGAACAGCGCCAGCACCAGCAGCAGCAGCAAGATCGACAGGATTGTGGGCAGGCGGCGATGCATGATCCGAGTATATCGCTCTTGGGGGTGTGGAATCTCCAACAGGAAGCCAGCTTTGCTGTCGTCAGCCGGGATGCCGACGTTAGAGGGGCGCAAGCTCGAGAGAGGCGTTATTTTCACGAATTCATGAAAGTATGAAAACTTGCCGCCGGCCCTGCCGGCCTGGAGTCCCCATGACCATGATGAAGTACGACCAGGTCTCCATCGCCAGCGTGGCGAGCGTGGATGCCCCCCACCGCATCACGTCGGCCTGGATGGAAGAGCAGCTGGCGCCCACCATGCAGCGCCTGGGCATCCGTCCGAACCTGCTCGAGCAGCTGTCCGGCATCAAGGCCCGCCGCTGGTGGGACCCCGAGACCTCCTACTCCGACGCGGCCACCCTGGCGGCGCGCAAGGCCATCGAGGAAGCCGGGGTGGACCCCAGCCAGCTGGGCATCCTGATCAACACCTCGGTCTGCCGCGACTATGTCGAGCCCAGCACCGCCTGCCTGGTGCACGGCAACCTGGGGCTGCACCCCAGCTGCATGAACTTCGACCTGGGCAACGCCTGCCTGGGCTTCATCAACGGCATGGACGTGGCCGCCAACATGATCGAGCGCGGCCAGATCGACTACGCCATCATCGTCGACGGCGAGGGCAGCCGGTACGTGCAAGAGAGCACCATGGCCCGCCTGCTCGCGCCCGACTGCGACGAGCCCACCTTCCGCGCCGCCTTCGCCACCCTGACCCTGGGCTCCGGCGCCGCCGCCATGGTGCTGGGCCGCAGCGAGCTGGTCCCGGGTGGGCACCGCTACGTGGGCTCGGTCAACATGGCCGCCACCCAGCACTGTCGCCTGTGCTACGCCCAGACCGACAGCATGTGGACCGACACCAAGGCCCTGCTCATGGGTGGGCTGCAGCTGGCCGGCCAGACCTGGGGCTACGCCCGCGAGGCCATGGGATGGAGCCCTGAAGGCATCGACCAGTTCGTGATCCACCAGGTCAGCAAGGTGCACACCGAGCAGCTGGCCGCCCTGTGCAAGCTGCCCCAGGATCGCATCCACCGCCTGTTCCCCGAGTACGGCAACATCGGCCCCGCCGGGCTGCCCGTGGTGCTGTCCAAGGTGGCCGAAGAAGGCCGCCTGAGCGCGGGCCAGCGCGTGGCCCTGATGGGCATCGGATCTGGGCTGAACTGCACCATGGGTGAAGTGGTCTGGTAGAACGGCACCATGAACATCCCCCGCGATCTGTACCCCTTCGAGGGCAAGCGCCTCGATCTCGACGGGCTGAGCCTGCACTACCTGGACGAGGGCAGCGGCCCGCCGGTCCTGTGTGTACACGGCAACCCGTCGTGGTCTTTCTACTACCGCAACGTGGTGAACGAGCTGTCCCGGGATCACCGGGTGATCGTCCCTGATCACATGGGCTGTGGGTTGTCGGACAAGCCAGGCGACGAGGCCTACGAGTACACCCTGGAGCGTCGGGTGGCCGACCTCGAGGCCCTGGTGGATCACCTGGGCGTCGCCGAGGGCCTCACCCTGATCGTGCACGACTGGGGCGGCATGATCGGCATGGGGCTGGCCCACCGGCGCCCCGGCCTGGTGGCCCGCATCGTGGCCCTGAACACCGGGGCCTTCTCCCTGCCGGCCTCCAAGTCCTTCCCTTGGCCCCTGTGGCTGGTGCGGGACACTCCGGTGGGCGCGTTCCTGGTGCAGCGCTTCAACGCCTTCTCGAGGGGAGCTGCACGCTTCTGCGTCACCCGTCGGAAGCTGGACCCGGCGGTTCGCCAGGGCATGATCGCCCCCTACGAGCCCCGCGAGAACCGCATCGCCACCCTGCGCTTCGTGCAGGACATCCCGCTGGCTCCAGGCGATCGGGCCTGGGATCTGGTCAAGGCGGTCGAGGACGGCCTGTGGCGCTTCGGCGACACGCCGGTGCTGCTGTGCTGGGGCATGAAGGACTTCGTGTTCGATCGCCACTTCCTGGAGCGTTTCCTGGAGCTGTGGCCCCACGCCGAGGTCCTGCGCCTCGAAGACGCCGGCCACTACGTGCTCGAGGACGCTCCCGAGGACGTGGTGCCGCGCATCCGCACCTTCCTCGACGCCCACCCGCTGGAGGGGGCCCAGGCGTGAGCACCACGGAGCCAGCGGTCCGCAACATCGGCACCCACCTGGCCCGCGCCGCGGAGCGTTGGCCCGATCGCACCGCGGTGGTGGTGCCCGACGGGCGGGAGCCCGGCGGCCGCGCCCGCTACGCCAGCCTGAGCTTCGCCCAGCTCCACGACCAGGCCCAGCGTGTGGCGAAGGGCCTGGCCACGGTGGGCATCGGCCGCGGCACCCGCACGGTGGTGATGGTCAAGCCGGGGCTCGACCTGTTCACCTTGACCTTCGGTCTGTTCCAGGCCGGGGTGGTCCCGGTGATGGTGGATCCCGGCATGGGGGTCCGCAACCTGAAGACCTGCCTGGCCGAGGCCCGGCCCCAGGCCTTCATCGGCATCCCCATCGCCCACGCGCTGCGGGTGATCCTGGGCTGGGGTCGCGGCACCATCGAGCACCGGGTCACCGTGGGCCGCCGCTGGTTCTGGGGCGGCCCGACGCTGGACCAGGTCCGCCAGGCTGGCGCCGCCGCCGGGGACGAGCCCCTGTTGGTGGACCCCGAGCCCGACGATCTGGCCGCCATCCTGTTCACCTCGGGCGGCACCGGCGTGCCCAAGGGCGTGGAGTACGTGCACGGCAACTTCATCGCCCAGGTCGAGGCCATCCGGGCCATGTACGACATCCAGCCTGGCGAAGTGAACCTGCCCACCTTCCCGCTCTTCGCGCTGTTCGATCCGGCCCTGGGCATGACCTCGGTGATCCCCGACATGGACGCCACGCGGCCGGCCAAGGTCAACCCCGAGCGCATCTACGAGGCGGTACAAGACTGGCAGGTCACCACCATGTTCGGCTCGCCGGCCCTGTTGGACACCGTGGGCCGCCACGGGCAGGAGCACGGGGTCAAGCTGCCCACCGTCAAGCGCGTCATGTCCGCGGGTGCCCCGGTGTTGGCTCCGGTGATGGAGCGCTTCCTGGGCATGCTGGGCCAAGACGCCGTGGTGGTCACCCCCTACGGTGCCACCGAGTGCCTGCCCGTGGCCAGCCTGAGCAGCAAGGAGGTGCTGGGTGAGACTCGCCACGCAGCCGACGCCGGGGGCGGGGTCTGCGTGGGCTTGCCCGTGCCCAGCATCCATGTGGCCATCCTGCCCATCCACGATGAGGTCATCGATGCCTTCGATGTCGATTCGGTGGTACCTACGGGCGAAGTGGGCGAGATCTGCGTGAAGGGCCCCCAGGTCACCCGGGCCTACTTCGGCCGAGACGCCGCCACGGCCCTGGCCAAGATCCCCGACCCGGACGGAGGCTTCTGGCATCGCATGGGCGACCTGGGCTACCTCGACGAACAGGGTCGGCTGTGGTTCTGCGGCCGCAAGGCCCACCGGGTCGAGCTCGGGGGCGAGCGCTGGCTGAGCATCCCCTGCGAGGCGGTCTTCGACCGGCACCCCGCGGTGAGGCGCACGGCCTTGGTCGCCATCCAGCGGGGTGGCCAGGTCGAACCGGGGATCTGTGTGGAGCTCGAGCAAGGAGCCCCGGTGGCCGAGGCCGTCCTGGTGGCCGAGCTGCGCGCCCTGGGCGCCGAGCACCCCCACACCGCCGCCATCGACCACTTCCTGCTGCACCCTGGCTTCCCCGTGGACATCCGCCACAACGCCAAGGTGGATCGGCTGGCCTTGAGTCGGTGGGCCTCGAAGAAGGTATAGGGCTGCCCATGCGTGTACTCGTGACCGGTGGTGGCGGCTTCCTGGGTGGAGCCATCGTGCGGCGCCTGCTCGAGCAGGGGCACCAGGTCGTCTCCGTCGCCCGGGGTGACTACCCGGAGCTGCGCGCCCTGGGCGCCGAGACGGTGCGGGTGGATCTCACCGACGTACACCGGGTGATCGACGCCGCTGCGGGCTGCGATGTCGTCTTCCATGTGGCTGCCAAGGCCGGGGTCTGGGGCAAGGAGAAGGACTTCTACGACGCCAATGTCACCGGCACCGCGTCGGTGCTGGCGGCCTGCCGGGCCCACGGCATCCCCAAGCTGGTCTACACCTCCACCCCCTCGGTCATCCATGCGGGTGGCGACATCGAGGGGGGGGACAACTCGCTGCCCTACCCGGACCACTTCGAGGCGCCGTACCCGGCCACCAAGGCCATCGCGGAGAGGGCGGTGCTGGCGGCCAACAGCGACGTGCTCTCCACCGTGGCCATCCGGCCCCACCTCATCTGGGGTCCCGGCGACACCAACCTGGGGCCCAAGCTGGTGGCGCGCTCCAGGGCCGGTCGCCTGCGCCTGGTGGCCGCCCCGGGCAAGCGGGTGGACGCCTGCTACATCGACAACGCTGTGGACGCCCACATCCTGGCCGCCGAGCGCCTGGAGCCCGATGCGGCCTGCGCGGGCCAGGCGTACTTCGTCACCAACGACGAGCCTGAGCCCGCCGCCGACATCATCAACGGCATCCTGAAGGCCGCGGGCCAGCCCCCCTGCGAGGCGTATCTACCGGCCGGTCTGGCCTACGCCGTCGGCTGGCTGATGGAGCTGGCCTGGAAGCTCCTGCCCCTGGCCGACGAGCCCCCCATGACCCGCTTCCTGGCCAAGCAGCTGTCCACCTCCCACCACTACGACCTCACCGCCACGCGGGAAGACCTGGGCTACGCGCCCCGGGTGAGCACGGCTCAGGGCATGGAGAAGCTGGCGGCCTGGTACCGCGCGCAGGGCTGACGGGCGTCGATCCTGGGCTCGCCCTTCGGAGGTGCAGCGGGTGTGCAGCCCGGGTGCAGCCTCGGCGTCTTCCCGCGGTGCCCACCGTGGCGGGCCATGTCCGCCGCTAAGCTCAGGTTGTCCTCGCCCTTGGAGCTGCCCGTGCGCGCCACCCTCTTCGCTTGGCTGCTGGCCCTGGCCCAGGGATCGTTCGTCCACTGCACCGGCCAGTCCCTGGGTCCCAATGCAGCCCTCGAGCAGCGCATCCAGCAGCTCGAGGCACGGCTGGCGGTGCTCGAGCGGCTCGAGGAACCGGCCGATGCGCGGGCCTGGTTCGAGCGCCGCCAGCAGCGCGACGAGCAGCGCCTGGGGCTGGGCACGGTGCGGGAGCTCGAGGGGCGCTACCAGGAGGCCAAGGCGCTGCCCGCCGACAGCGCTGAGCGGTTGGTCGCCCTCGAGGCCATCGTGAACGATCCCGCCTATGCGGGCAGCAATCGCGTGGGCTGCGCGCTGCTGTACCTGGGCCGCTGGAGCCCCGACGAGCAGGCCGGGGTCTGGCTGCGCCGCGCGGTGGAGGAGCACTCCGACGCGGTGTACGGCGACGGGGTGCAGGTTGGGGCCTATGCCCGCTACGAGCTGGCCGCCTTGATGAGTCGCCGCAAGAAACACGGGGCGGCGCGCTCCCTGCGCAGGGACCTGGCCGCACACTGGCCCGATGCGGTGGACCACAGTGGAACGCCCCTGGTCCGCTAGTCCCGTCGCCGTCGGCGGCCCAGCGCGGCCAGGGCCGTCAGCAGCAGGGTGCCCAGGGTCGAGAAGGGCCGGCTGGTGGGGCGCCCCGAACATCCCTCGCAGCCCTCTGGCGCAGGCTGGGGCTCCGGCTCCGCGAGGGTGTCGAAGTCCACCCTGGTCGAGGCCGGGTTGCCGACCGCATCCCACACCGTGATGGTGGCCTGGTGGCTCTGCCCCGGCTCCAGCCCCTCGAGGCGCACGCTGGCCTTGATCTCCAGGACATCGAGGGAGGCGTCCTTCGCCTGGCCTGACGCCGCCAGGATCTCGACGCTGGCGGTCGTAGGCTCGCTGCTGGACCAGGCCAGCTCGACCCAGCTGCGACCGGCCTGGGGTTCGGCGGCGACGGTGACGGTGGGGGGCGTGGCGTCCAGCGTGAAGGTCCCCTCGGCGGACTGGGCCTCTCGGCCCTGTGCGTCGCGGACGCTGACGAACCACTCGTAGCGCCCGTCCGTCAGGGGATCGTCCCAGATCAGCTCGGTGTGGTCACCGCTGGCGGTCGGCTCGTCGGCCTCGTGGGTGGCGAAGGGGAAGGGCGGCCAGTCCAGCTCGAAGGAGCTGCTGTCGGCGTCACGCCAGGTGTCCAGCCAGGGGCTGTAGGTCTCGACCTGCACGATCTCCGCGTCAGGCTCGAAGTGCATCAGGCGCAGGAAGCCATCTCCGCCGACCGTGTCGTCGATGGTCTGGTAGCAGGCCATGAGCTGGTGCACGGGGTGTCCCGCGACCTCGTCTCTCCTGCGCGACTCGCCGGAGACATGTCCCGCCAGCACGAACCAGACATTGGGGAAGGGCGCGACCAGGGCCTCCCAGAGCTCGTCGGAGTCCTGGTCCCGGGTGATCAGCCGCTCGCCGTCCTCGTCCAGGAACATGTGGGTGCTCACGATGACCATGCGCCCCGGGTGCGCCCGGATCACCTCGGCTGCCCAGGCCACGTCTTCGGGCGTCGGCGCGAAGCGCAGGTGCAGTATCAGCAGCTTGAGCCCGCCTGCGGTGATGAGCTGGTAGCTGCTGTAGACGCCGTCGTCCCCGTAGCTGCCGCCCCACCAGGGCTGGTCCTCGTAGCGCGAGACCGGGAACCAGCTGTCGAAGAGGCAGGGCCAGGTCCCTGTGTCCTCGGCCTCCTGGAAGTCGCAGTCGTGGTTGCCGGCGGCGATGCCGTAGGGGATGACGCCGTCCAGGAGGCTCATCGCCTCGGCCGCCCGCTCCCACTCGAGCTCGACATCCCAGGTCTGGACGATGTCCCCCACATGGCTGACGAAGGCCAGGCCAAGGGCCTCGCGCTGCTGGGCGATCCAGGCGGTCTGGGCGGGGAAGGCCTCGCCGTATTGCTCCCAGGTCGAGTCGTAGACGTAGAACTGGGTATCCGGCAGTACAACCAGGCTGAAGGGCTCAACGGGGGGGGCGGCGGGCCGCAGGTGGAAGGTGGCGTCCAGGGCGGCCCCCTGATCGTCCTCCACCTGCGCCCGCAGGATCAGCGGCACGCCCACGCTGGCCCCCTCGGAGGGCTGGTCCAGGATGGGCTCCAGAGGCGCTGCAGCGGCGTCGCTCCAGGAGACCGCGAGCAGTGCGCACAGCGTGGAGTAGCCAAGGTGGCGGCAGGCTGAGATCATGATGCGCTGAATATAGCCCGGCTCTCGCGGCTGCAGCATCCGCAGAGTTTGTGTCTACGGCGGCGCTGCTGCCTTGGATCGCGGGGCCCTCAGAGCTCCGCCCGCATCCCCAGCAGCAGGTGCTGCACCTCGCCCACAGGGGAGTGCAGGGTCACGCGACCCTGGTCGATGCGGGTGATGCGTCCCTCGTCTTGCAGCAGATCCCCCATGCCGTAGATCTGGACGAGCATGGCTTCGCCGCGGCCCGTGGCGATGAGTGCGGTGCTGGCGTCGGGATCCTCGACCACCACGGTGGCGATGAGCTGAGCGTCGCTCATGGGGAAGGTGAGTGGGCGCGAGGTGACCACGCCGGGCGCGAGCGGCCCCTGCGAGTCGAAGACGTTCCGCCCCAGGATGGCGCTGGCGTAGTCCGCCCGCGAGAGCGGCCGAGGCGTCGCCTCGCGGTGTGTGTCCATGCCCTCGAGCGCAGCCAGGGGTTCCACAGCCTCCCCCCCCTGTGCCGACAGAACCCTGTCCATGACGCGGGTCGCTGCAAAGGAAGCGACCAGAGCCAAGCCAGCCATCGTGGCGGCGGGGAACAGGAGCCTGCGTGGTCCGGGTCGATGTCGTCCGGTGGTCTCGGTACGGGCCATGGCACGCTCCTGGGCTGGGGCACTCAGGGGTAAAGCAAGGTCCGTGCCAGGGGGCTGCGGCCGATAACGGGCCTTTCATGGTGGACTGCATCGCTGGGCGTGCGACGGTTCCAGACGGAATGTCATCGGGAGTAGATCCTGGGGCCCAGGACCTCGTCAGGCTGTCGGGTCATCGAGCTGGGCCCCGGTGTGAGTGGTGCGTTCGCGTGCACACAGGTCCGGGTCGCGGCCATGCCTGGACCGTGCGAGAGCCCACTTTCCGCGACATTACCCCTGGCCGCCGGCCCCGTACGCGCCTAGGTCGTCGCTCCCCCCCGCACACCGAGGACTCCCATGGCCAGGCTCGACCCCCACTCCTACGCCGATCTGCAGCAGGGCACCGTCACCCACATCGACTGGACCCTGCGGGTGGACTTCGATGCCCAGGTGCTCCACGGCGTCGCTACGCTGAAGCTCGATCGAGCCGCCAACGGCGCCCTGGATCTGGATACCCGCGATCTCACCATCGAGTCGGTCACCGACGGCGCGGGCGACGCCCTGGAGTTCGTCCTGGCCGATGCCGAGGGCTTCCTGGGAGCCAGGCTGACGGTGCGTCGCGTCCTTCCCACCGGCACCGTGGTCATCCGCTATCGCACCTCCCCCACCGCTTCCGCCCTGCAGTGGCTCGACCCCGCCCTCACCGCCGGCAAGCAGCAGCCCTTCCTGTTCTCCCAGTGCCAGCCCATCCACGCTCGCTCGATCCTGCCCTGCCAGGACACGCCCCGGGCCCGCATCTCCTACACCGCGCGCGTGCAGGTGCCCGAAGCCCTGGCCGTGGTGATGTCTGCCGCCCCTGGTGAGAAGCAGCCCGGCGATGTCCCTGGCACCGTGTGCTGGACCTTCGACATGCCGCAGGTCATCCCCAGCTACCTGGTGGCCCTGGCCGTGGGCGATCTGGTCTCCAAGGACATCGGGCCCCGCACCCGGGTCTACGCCGAGCCGGCGACCGTGGACGCCGCAGCCTGGGAGTTCGCCGACGCCGAGAAGATGCTCGAGGCCGCCGAGTCCCTGTTCGGCCCCTACCTGTGGGATCGCTTCGACTTCCTGGTCATGCCCCCGGCCTTCCCCTACGGCGGCATGGAGAACCCGCGGCTCACCTTCCTCACCCCCACCCTGCTGGCGGGTGACCGCTCCCTGGTGAACGTGTTGGCCCACGAGCTGGCCCACTCCTGGACCGGCAACCTGGTCACCAACGCCACCATGAACGACTTCTGGCTCAACGAGGGCTTCACGGTGTGGGCCGAGCGCCGCATCCTCGAGCGCCTCGAGGGCGTGGAGTCCATGGCCCTGTCCGCGGCCATCGGGGCCCACGGGCTGCAGGGTGAGCTCCAGCGCTTCGGCCTGGACTCCCCCTTCACCTGCCTCGAGACCGATCTGGCCGGCATCGATCCCGACGAGATCTACTCCTTGGTGCCCTACGAGAAGGGCTTCCTGCTGGTGGCGCTGCTCGAGCGCACCCTGGGCCGCGAGGCCTTCGACGCCTTCGTCAGGCGCTACATCGCGCGCTTCAGCTTCACCAGCATCACCACCGCCGAGTTCGAGGCCTTCGTGGACGCCGAGCTCCCCGGGCTTCGCGATCAGGTCGATCTGGCCACTTGGATCCACCAGCCCGGCCTGCCCGCCAGCGCGCCGGTGTTCAGCTCCGAGGTGCTCGACGAGCTGGGCGCCTTGGCCAGGGGCATCACCGAAGGTCGACGCCCCGACCCCGAGACGGCCCGGGCTTGGTCGGCCACTCACTGGCAGATCTACCTGCAGCAGCTGCCCCGTCCCTTGCCGGCGGCCGATCTGGCCTGGCTGGACGAGCAGTTCGCCCTCACCGCCTCGGGCAACGCCGAGATCCTCTGCGAGTGGCTGGTCATCACCGCCACCTCCGGCTGGCAGCCGGCGACCGATCGCTTGCGCGCTTTCCTGGGCCACGTCGGCCGCATGAAGTACCTCAAGCCTCTGTACAAGGCGCTGATGGGCGACGTCGCCACTCAGCCCCTGGCTCGTGAGATCTTCGCCGCCTCCAAGGACGTCTACCACCCCATTGCGCGGGGTGGGCTGCAGGCCATCATCGAGGCCTGACCCCTCACCGGGATCAGTGAGCACAGAGACAGCCGCGCTGCTTCACGCCGCCAGCGGCGGCGGACTGGGGCATGATCCGGGTGCAACCACGCGCCCAGGAGGGCTCATGTTGGACGGTGGAACCCACGATCCTCTGCAGCCTCTCGACGAGCAACACGGCCAGATCTCCGAGTGGGCGTCGCAGATGCGAGCCTCGGCGGCGTTCGCGCATGGGCTGCTGACCCCTGGCCGCGTCGAGCGCCTGGCGCGGTTCTACCGGAGCAAGGTGCTGAACCACTTCCGCTACGAGGAGCGCGTCTTGTTCCCGGCGCTCCTCGAGATCTGCGGGTCGCCCACGCTCGAGGAGCGCTTCGCGGCGTTCATCTCCGATCACGACGAGCTGCGGCTGCGCATCGAGATCCTGCTCGGCGACCTGGGCTGCCTGACGTCCCCGGGGGCCGACGAAGCCCTGGAGCGCTCCATCGTGCGCAGGGCTCAGCTCACCATCGACCGGCTGCTCGAGCATGCGGCGGCGGAGGATGCGCTGCTGATGCCGCTGATGGAGCGGCACGGCGCCGCGGTCCCCGCCGTGATCGCCAGGCAGGCCGAGGGATAGCCCGGGCTCGGGCCTACATGCAGTACCAGGCTGTGCCGTCGTCGGTGGTGGCGCTGCGATCCACCTCGGTGCAGGCCTGCTCGCCGGGGCAGTCGGCGTCCGAGTCGCAGGCGGTCATGCAGGCATGGATCCCCGCCACGGATCCGCAGACCAGCGCGTTGCTGCAGTCGCCGTCGCTGGTGCACTCATAGCCGCTGCAGGCGCCCGCCAGGCACACGCCGCCACCCTGGCACTGCTGGCTGCGCTCGCAGAGCTCGCCCATGTTCGGGGTCTCGCAGGCCGCCGTGAGGATCGCGAGCAGGGCGAGCAGCCCACCCCGGGTTCTGGCCGTCCACCGAGCGCTCACGCCCATGGCCTCAGTAGCCATAGGCGTCGTACCAGCAGTTGTTGGGGCCGTCGGCGACATTGCCGGCCAGCTGCTCCATGAGCACGGCCTCGGCCTCGAGCTGAGGGCTGTTCAGGTGGTCGGCGATGGCATGCAGGCGCAGGGCGGTCTCATGGATGGCTTCCAGGGCCTCGGGCATGGAGGCATGCCCATCGCACCAGGCGGCGCCCAGCTCCAGGGACTGGAACTCGTCCACCAGGGAGCCCATCTTGTAGACCCCCAGGTCATCGGCGTTGACGAGCTGGTCCATGATGACGCTGCCACCCGTCCAGGTGACCTCGAGCTCGTCCTGGACGCGGTCGAAGTCGTCGGCGGTCTCGTAGCGCAGCTGGAAGCGGGCCAGACTCATGGGTGCTTCCTCGGTCGGCTCGGGATCGTCGCCCATGGACAGGATGCGGTCGTCGGCCACCAGGGTGACCCCCATGCCCCCGTTGCGCTTGCTCAGGAACAGGGTGCTGGCGCCGAAGTCCACCACCCGCGCCTGCTCGTCCAGGGGGGCGGCGTAGGCGTCGCCCACCAACCAGCCGGCGCGCGGGGTGACCAGCACCTCGAGGTCGTAGGCCACGGGGCTGACCATATAGTCGAACTCCTCGTCGAAGACCTGGGCGATGGCGTCCTGGTCGGCCAGGTAGAAGTAGTTGCCGCCGCGGGTCTGGCTGACCTCCGAGGCCAGCTCGCTGCCCAGGTCCAGGCCCACGCCGAAGACCGACAGGCCGATGCCCGCCTGGCTGTAGTAGCGGGCCATGCCCAGGAAGGTGTTCAGCCCCGTGTTGCCGGTGTTGGGCTGGGCGTCGGTGAACAGCATCACCCGGTCCTCGTAGCCGGGCATGGCGGCGTCGGGGGCCACCTCGCCGTAGCCCAGGTTCAGGCCGGCCTCGATGTTGGTGCTGCCGTCGTCGCGCAGGTGTTCGATGGCCTGGCGCAGGTCCTGGCGGCCGGGCCCGTCCATGGTCGTCTTGGACAGCTCGATCCATGCTGCGTCGTCGAAGGCCACCAGGGCCACCTGGTCCACCTCGTCCAGCTGGTCCACCATGGTGTTCAGGGCGAGCTTGACCGCGTCGAGCTTGCCGTCGCCCATGGAGCCGCTCACGTCCACCACCACCGCCAGGTTCAGGGGACGGCGCTGGAAGCTGTCCGCGTCGATGGAGGTGGCGAAGCCCAGCTGGATCAGCAGCTGCTGGCCCGAGCCGTCCACGGGGTCGATCATGGAGGCGGCCGCCCTGGGACAGAGGACTCGCTCGCAGGCGGGGCCGTCGATGGGGAGATCGTGCTCGGAGAACAGGCCCTCGGCGGTGAAGAAGTCCTGGGTGGGCACGCCCCCGGCCTGGATGATCTCCCGGGCCAGGCGGATGTCCTGGGAGCCTCCCTGGGTCACCCCCAGCTCCGCGTTCATGGAGTAGCTGGAGCAGGCGCCGCAGCCGAGGCCGAGGGCGAGGAGGGTGGCGATTCGTTGGCTCTGACTCATTGGGAACTCCGTGGTGGACTGCCCCGACGTTTGCAAGCTGTGTGCCAGCCCGGACCCAGGGGCTGGCGGCATGGGTATTGTGCGTTGTACGGGCGGAAACGATCATCGCTCGGACGGCGCCGCCTGGGGGGCGGCTCCCGCGCCCAGGGGGGATCGCGATCCCGGTGTCACGGTGACCGTCGCGCTATGATGAAGGCCTGCAACCCGGAGCTGCGATGCCTCGCCCCATCCTCCTGTTGGCCCCGCTGGCGCTCGGCTGCCCGGACTCCGCCACTGACAGCGCACCGGACACTGCGCCCGAGCAGCGCCAGGACGTGCCTTTCATCACCGACGACGACGGGCGTGCCCTGATCCTGCACGGCCTCAACGTGATGAGCGCGTCCAAGTCCGACCCCGACCGTATGCCTCCCATCGAGCCCGAGATCATCCAGCGCATGGCCGATGACTGGGGCTTCGACCTGTCCCGCTTCCTGATCTTCTGGGACCATGTGGAGCCCAACCCCGGCGAGATCGATCAGGCCTACCTGGACGACGTAGAGCTGTGGCTGGACCGCCACGCCGACGCCGGCATCTTCGTGGTGCTGGACATGCACCAGGACGTCTACGCCCAGCGCTTCTGCTGCGACGGCGCCCCCGAGTGGGCCATCCGCGATGACGGTGAGTCCTTCACCATGCAGGGCTCCTGGTTCCTCAACTACTTCCAGCCGGCGGTGCAGCGCAGCTTCGACAACTTCTGGCTGTACACCGACGGCGAACATGCCGACGTGCAGGAGCACTACATCCAAGCCTGGGTCGCCGTGGCCGAGCGCTTCCGGGACCACCCTGCGGTGCTCGGCTACGACATCATCAACGAGCCCAGCCCGGGCAGCGCCAACGATGGGCAGGAGCTGCTGGGCCTCGAGAACCCCAGCGGCAGCCACCCCGACTTCGACCAGCAGCGCCTGGGTCCCTTCTACCAGCGGGTCATCGACGCCATCCGCGCTGTGGATGGCGACCGCTGGATCTTCTACGAACCTCGCTACGGCGCCCCGGCCAACGGGCTTCCCTCCTACATGGCCCCTCTGGTCGACCCCCGTCCCGGGCAGCAGCGCCTGGTCTACTTTCCCCACCTGTACTCGCTGAAGCTCGAGGCGGGGCAGTCCTACGATCCACAGAACGACACGGCCATCGCCGGCTGGGAGGCCAACCGCGCCCTCGAGCGCCAGGCCCAGGGCAGCCCTCTGCTCATCGGAGAGTGGGGCTTCGACTCCACCTGGGACAACGCCCACCAGGCGCTGTACGACACCCTGGCCATGGCGGACCGCGCCACCAGCGGCTGGAGCTACTGGAGCCTGGACCCAGGCAGCTGGGGCATCGTGGACTCCGAGTGGAACGAGCGGGAGAGCGCCGACATCCTGGTGCGGCCCTACCCCCAGCGGGTTGCGGGGACGCCGACCGAGTATGGCTTCGACCCCACCACCCGGCGCTTCCACCTGGCCTTCGACGACCGGGCGGGCGTGCAGGGCTCCACGGTCATCTACCTCCCCGCTGCGCGGCACTACCCCGAGGGCTGGACCCTCAGCTCGGACGATCCCGAGGGTAGCTGGAGCAGCAGCTGGGATGCCGCCAAGGAGCTGCTCTCAGTCGAGACCGACCCCAGCCTCGGCAGCCACAGCTTCGAGATCGTCCCCGCCGGCTAGGACGGGCACCAGCCCTCGATCCACCATGGCCTCGGCCAACACCTGGGCCCAGGCCGCGAGGATGGGGGCAGGGGGATGGACCTCGTTCCAGGCCTCGCCCCGGTCCGCGCGGGCCAGCTCGATGACGATCCCGGTGGCCTCGGGCTCCGGCGGCCCCTGGCGGGCGGGGTGGTTCGCGTAGACCACCGGCACGCCCGCCAGGGCGGCCTGAGCCTCCATGGCCAGCAGCTCTCGCTTGCACAGGGCCTTGGCGGCGGGGTTGTCGGGCTGGCGCGGGGCCGCGGCCGTGCGGCGCGCGCGGTCGTAGCGGTAGATGGCCGAGCGGTGCAGCCCCAGCAGGTGCAGGCCGGTGGCGCGCTGCTCGCCCAGCAGGCCCTCCCAGGGCAGGGTGGGGAAGGCCTCGAGCCAGAGGTAGGGGTCGTCCCGGAAGAAACGATCGTAGTCCACCTGTCCCACCTGGGCGGGGTCGAGGAAGGCCCGCAGGCTGGCGTTGGTGATGGTGAGCAGCAGCATGTCCACGCCGGGCACCCGGGCCAGCTCGAGCTGGGCCAGGCGGGCGACCTGGCTCTGGACATAGGCGCTGTGCCCCAGGTTCCAGACCTCCACAGGCTGGCCCGTGCGCTGGGTGAGGGCCAGCTCGAGCTGCGCGCTCATGGTCTGCTCGTCGTCCACCAGCGCGCCGAAGACCGTCGAACCCCCCAGGTGGAGGATGCGGAAGGTGCCCGGGGGCTTCTCCCAGCCATGCCCGCTGCCCCTGGCTCCCCAGGCGTCCACGCTGATCCCGTAGGAGCCGGGCTGACCGTTGGCGGGGCGCCGGGCGCCGGGCCGCATGCGGTAGTGCAGCACGGGATCCTCGGAGATCTGGTAGACCTCGACGTCCGCCCGGTTCACGTACAGGGCGGCCTGGATCATGCGCGCGTCCAGCCCCGCCCCGCCCACGGCCACGTCCGCCGCCACCAGGGCCAGCGCCAGGCTGGCCGTGACCAGGCCAAGCTTGCGCGCTGTGGCCCTCGAGCTCGCCATGGGCGTCAGGCCATGGCCTTGGCGATCGCGGCCAGCAGCTCGCTGGCCCGGTAGGGCTTCTGGATGAAGCCCGCCAGGCCGCTGCCTGCGAAACGATCCACGGCGTCCTGCTCGTTGTACCCGCTGGACAACACCACGGTCACATCCGGGCGGATGCGGCGCAGCTCGGCGAAGCATGCCGTACCGTCCATGCGGGGCATGGAGAGGTCCATCAGCACGGCGTCGATCCGCTCGTGGTGTTCCGTGAAGGTCTGGACGGCGTCCACGCCATCGGCGGCGGTCATCACCTGGTAGCCGGCGTGGCCGAGCATGGCGGCGCCGACGGTGCGGACCGTCTCGTCGTCGTCCACGATCAGGACCGTGGCCCCATGCCTCTCGGCGAGCGGTGGCGCCTCGGCGAGATCGGGATCCGCCCGGGTCAGCTCGTCCATCATCGCGGGCAGCAGCACCTCGAAGCGGGAGCCGCGGCCGGGCTGGCTCTGGACCCGGATGGCGCCACCGTGGCCCTTGATGATGCCCAGCACCGCGGCGAGCCCCAGCCCGCGGCCGGTGAACTTGGTGGTGAAGAAGGGGTCGAAGATGCGCTTGCGGGTGGCCTCGTCCATGCCCGCCCCGGTGTCGGAGACGGAGACCACGGCGTAGTGCCCGGGCTCGAGATAGCCCGCGGGCCAGGCATCGAAGCGCTGGTCGCCGCGGTGGTCGACCAGGGCGGTGCCCACGGTGATGATGCCGGTGTTGTCCTCGATGGCCTCGGCTGCGTTGGTCATCAGGTTCATCAGCACCTGGCGGATCTGGGTGGCGTCGCCGCGGACCGGGGGGAGCAGGTCAGCGAAGCTGTACTTGACCACGGCGCGTCGGGTGATGGTGGCCTCGAGCAGGTGAGAGATCTCCTTGAGCAGGGTGTGGAGGTCCATCCGGTCCACCACGAAGCGCCCCTTGCCCGAGTAGGCGAGCATCTGCCGCGCCAGATCGGCGGCGCGGCGGGACGCCAGCTCGATGCCCTCGATCCGCGCGCGGGCTGGAGACTCTGGGGACAGCTCCATCAGGGCCAGGTCGGCGTTGCCCAGGATGCCCACCAGCAGGTTGTTGAAGTCGTGGGCCACGCCGCCTGCCAGCACGGCCAGGCTCTCCATGCGCTGGGCCTCGAGCATGCGCCGCTCGAGCTGTCGCTGTTCTTCGTCGGACTGCTTGCGAACCGAGACGTCGTTGAAGATCACCAGCCCCGCGGGCTGACCCAGCCAGTCGATGCGCGATGAGGCCACCTCGACGGGGAAGGGGCTGCCGTCCGCGCGCTGGAAGGTGGACTCGATCCATGCGGCGTCGGCGGACTTGGCGTAGATGGCGGCGATGCGGGCCTGGGTGACCTCGACGGAGCTGGGGTGGACGAAGGCGAAGACGTCCCGCCCGAGCAGATCGTCCGGCTCACAGCCGGCCACGTCGGCGGCGGCCCGGTTGGCGAAGACGATGCGGCCGCGGGTGTGGACCGCCAGCCCCGTGGGCAGGGTCTCTGCGAGCCTGCGGAAGCGCTCCTCGCTCTCTCGCTCCCGGCCGATCTGGGATGCGATTCGGCCCTCGAGGACGGCGACCTTGGCCTCGAGGCGACGGTTCTCCTCGAGGAGCTTCCGGCGGTCTGTCTTGGACTCTGGCATGATCTCACCGTGCGCGATGAACCGACTACCCCTACCTCGAGCCCCGTGGCGATGGCCAGGGGGCTGCCCTGCTGGACGCCGGATCAGCGCCGCCGGAAGAGGCCGGGGAGCAGGCCCACACGGCGCTGGTAGGCGCGGTAGGGGTCCCCGAAGCGGCGGACCAGGAAGCGCTCTTCGACGGTGGCGTACACCATCCAGCAAGGCGCGAACGCCAGGGCGACCACCACAGCCAGGCCCGGTGAGCCCAGCAGCAGCCCGCAAGGGGGCAGCAGCAGGTTGTAGGTGAAGTAGATGGGATGCCGCACCAGCCCATACAGGCCCGCCCGGGTGAAGCGCGGTGGGGGCAGGGCCGTGATGGGCGCCGAGCCCCCGCGAAGCCACAGGGTGCTCACCGCCAGGAGGTGGAGCAGGCCGGCGGGGATCAGCAGCCCCCAGGCCCAGGGCCAGGCGGGCCACGACCAGCCCACCAGCCTGTCAAGGCCGGCGCCCGCCACCCACAGCGAGGCGGGCAGGGCCCCGTAGAACACGACCACATAGGCACCCACGATGGCAGCGCGGAGCAGGGGGTGGGGATGGCCCTTCATGCTCGGCGTGCAGGCTGGGGCAGGACCAGCTCGACCGCCGCCAGATCTTCGTGGGTCTCGCGTCGGCGCACCATGGTGGCTTGGGGCCCGTCGAGCATGAGCACTCCGGGCCGCGGCCCTCCGAAGTTGGTGGCGGTGGAGGTGAAGTAGGCCCCGCTGTTCATGACCGCCAACACGTCGCCCTCGATCGGCCGCGGCAGCTTCAGGCCGCGGTAGAGCACGTCCAGCTGGGTGGGGAGGCGCCCGAAGACGTCCACGCGGCCACGGCGCGGGGCGTCGCGGTTGGCCAGGAACACCGCGTGGTGCTCCACCAGGAACATCATGGAGACGGTCATAGCGCCGCCGTCCACCAGCACGAAGCGCCCCACGCCATGCCGATGCTTGACTGTGCCCACGCGCAGCAGCAGCAGCTGGCCGTCGCTGGTCAGGGCGCGGCCTGGCTCGAGCAGCAGGGTCGGGGGCTCGAGCCCCAGCCGGCGGCTGGCCTGGACCGTGGCGTCCCCCAGCACCTCGGCGTAGCGCTCGAACAGGTCGGCGGGCCCCGGTTGCACCCGGGACGGGCAGCGGCCCAGGGCGTAGTAGCGCAGCAACTCCAGGGGTCGGAAGGAGCGGGACAGGCGCGCCGCCAGGCCGCCGCCCACGTCCAGCACGTCGGGCTCGGCGCCGGCGCGGTGCATGCGGAGCTGGACCTCGAGCAGGCGGTCGATGGCGGCCCGGTAGGCTGGCAGGTCGTGGATGCCCGTGCCGATGTGGGCCATGCTGCCCCGCAGGCGCAGGTGAGGGCTGCGCGCGGCCTGGCGGATGGCATGATCGACCTCGCCGCCCTGCAGATCCAGGCCGTAGAGGTTGCGCCGCGAGCCGGCCGCGGCCTGGACGGGGACCCCGCGGGGCTTGACGTCAGGGCAGATGCGCAGGCCGATGCAGGCCCGGCAGCCCAGCTCTGCGGCCAGGGCTTCGACCCGCTCGAGCTCCCGCAGGCCGTCGACCACCAGCAGCCCGACCTGGGCCTCGAGGGCTGCCCGCAGCTCGTCCGGTGACTTGTTGGCCCCGTTGAAGACGATGTCCTCGCCGGGTACGCCCAGCTGGCGGGCCAGCCACAGCTCGTAGCCGTCCACCACCTCGGCGCCCAGGCCTGCGTCGTGGAGCACCTGGAGCACCCCGGCCACCGGGTTTGTCTTGTAGGAGTAGTGGACCTTGACCGGCGCCGGGTAGCCATGGAAGGCCCGCTGGAGCTCCCGGGTGCGCGCGCGCAGGGTGCGGGCCGAGGCGACGTGCAGGGGGGTGCCGTGGGCATCGGCCAGGGCGGTGAGGTCGTGCCCATCCAGGTGCAGCCGCCCACCGTGGCGCTCCAGACCCCAGAGGGAGGGCTCCATGGACCTGTCAGCCGCCGAAGTGCAGCTGGATGCCGGCTTCGATGGCCCAGCCGAAGCTGGGGGTCTCAGCCGGCTGGATCTTGGTGTCGATGACGTCGGAGCCTTCGTCGTAGACGTTGGCCGAGGTGCCCGAGAAGAAGGCCTGGATGGGCGCTTGGAGGACCACCCCCACCGTGTCGGTGAGGGCCAGCTCACCGCCAGCGAGCAGGTAGACGCCCACCAGGGTGTTCGCGGCGGGGATGGGCAGCTCGACGGGCGGGGGGGGGAGCTCGGCGTGGGTGTCGCCCTTGGTGCCGTGCCACAGCACCAAGCCGCCGCCCAGCGTGGGGCGGAGCTTGGCGAAGGGCATGGGGGTGACCCGGGCGCCCGCGGTGACCTCGAGGACACCCTGCAGGCCCTCTTCGTGTACTACCGTTTCTGGGGGGTAGCTTGCGTACTCCTTGGCAACGTGGGTCTGGAACGGACCCCAGTGGCTGCCGATGCCAAGCTCTACATCGACGATGGGCGTGACGCCGTAGCCCAGGTTCAGGGCCAGGCTGAGGCCCCCGCCCTGGATGGCGGCCTGCCAGGCGTAGTACTCCACCACGTCACGAGAGAGGTGGGACTCGAAGACGTACTGGCCGTTGTAGCCACCGCCCCGGGGGCCAGCGCCGCCGCCGCCCAGGCCGCGCACCGTGATCATGCCCTTGCGGCCCTGGCGCTTCTGCTGCCAGGTGCGGTAGCCCCAGCCGCTGTTCCACCAGCGCAGGTACTGCTGGGCGGTCAGATCCATCTCGCTCCAGGGCTCGGCCTCGCCCTGGTCCGCCATGAGCTGCTCCAGGGTCATCGGCTCGCGGTCCTGGCGGCCCTCGGCCAGGTCTTCGACGCCGCCGGGGTGGCCCACCTCGCCCAGCTCCTGCTCCAAGCCGCTGAGGTCCTGCTCCGGGTCCAGGGGCTCGTCGTCGAAGAACTCCTCATCTTCTTCGTACTCGGGCATGGGGGGATCGTCGCCCGCGGCCAGGGCCGTGACCGCGCGCACCACCCAGTCCACCAGCGCGGCCTCGTCGGCCTGGTCGTAGGGCAGGACGAGGCTCCATGCCTCCTCCTGCTCCCCGATGTCGAGCACCGTGAGCTCGACCTCCACACCGGGCTGGATCTCCTCGTCGAAGATGGGCTCGTAGCGCACGATCCCGGTGACGGCCCAGGTGGCCTGGGCCACCTCGGCCAGGTCGAAGGTGCAGCCGAGGACCTGGTCGGTGGGGCAGGCGGCCAGGTAGTCCTTTCCTGGCTGGCCCTTGATAAACGAGACGTCGCTGGCGCCCAGCACCTCGACCCCCCCTGCGCGGCGCAGGCGTGCGTCCACCAACCCCGGTAGCTGATGCGCCACCATGGTGAACTCGGGCTTGGCGGCCTCGAAGCGAGACACCAGGACGGTGTCCTGGGCCAGGGCGGCGGCGGGCAAGAGCAACAGGATGTGCATCGGCGACCTCGACACGGAGTCGTGCCGCTCCATGTAATGGGCTGCTAGCGCGACTGCTCCTCCAGCCAGGCTTCGGTGGCGATGAGCATGTCTTCGAGGCCGGCCCGCATGGTGCTCTGGATGATGTCGTCGCTGGCCCCGTACATGGACGCTTCGGTCCACAGAGCCACGTAGCGCAGGCCGCCTCCAGCCCCGTCGGGCAGGACCACGTCGATGCTGTAGGACTGGTAGATGGCGGTGGCCTCCTGGTCGCCCAGGGCTTCCACCTCGAACCAGCTGCGGCCGATGAAGCACGGCTCGCCCTGGCGCTCGGTTCTCCAGGCCTCGGACCAGCGGTAGTCCTTGAGCTTGGAGTACTCGATGGACATGAGGAGGTTCTCTTTGCGGATTCGATTGTCTGTGCGCAGCGTGGGGCAGGCTTGGCCAGGGAAGCAGGCGGGGTCGCCGGGGTCGAGGAAGCTGCGCTCGTACAGCTCGGGCGAGGCCGGCTCGACCGGGGTCTGGTCGGGCAGGATCACGACCTCGGCGTGGGCGGCGGGGCTGAACGCGGTGCCCGCCACCAGCCCGACCGGGAGCGCCGCGCTGGGGTCGCGGTCGGGGTGCTCGACATCGGCCACGTGCTCGTCGGTCAGGGGCAGCAGCGCCCAGGCCTGATCCTCGAAGGCCTGGTCCACTCCCTGGGCCTCGAAGTGCGCCTGCAGGTTGCCCAGGCCCACGGCCAGCACAGCGGGATCTTCGTCTTCGAAGTGCTGGAACAGCCAGGTGGAGAGGTCAGACAGCTCGGTGGGAGCCTCGGGCAGGGCGCGGCAGCCTGCCATGCCGAGGGACGCCAGGACCAGGGCGACCCCCGGAGCGACGAGGCTGCTGCGCTCCGAGTCGGCCCTGGAGGAGGCGCTGGCGGGCCCTCGAAACATGGCGTTCACTCAGGCTCCAGGTTCGGCTTTGTCGTCTTCCCCAGCATAGTCTCGTGCGCTCCGCGGCGCGACGGGACGATGCAAAGAGGATTGGCGGAGCCGCCCCGAACGACCTAGAGAGAGCCAGCACACCTACCTGGAGCAGGCCCCCATGCGACCCCATTCCTCCTGGCTGATTCTCCTTCTCCCCGTGGCTGCCACCCTCGGCTGCGGTGACAAGGCTGACGACACCTACGACTCGATGGTCGAAGGTGAGGCTGAGGGTGGTGACCTTCAATATCTATGGAGCTCAGTGGGGTTCCGCACAGGCCATCGGACAGATGATTGGCGGACTTGACGTGGATCTAGTGGGTCTTCAGGAGTGCAGCAGCGAATCGGCGCAGGCTATCGCAGCGGCCGCGGGATTCGACTA
>CALDOK010000206.1 GCA_937912125.1 uncultured Pseudomonadota bacterium | reverse complement strand
CGACCAGGGCGTGCTGCTGGACTTCTGGGCCGACAGCGACGGCGACGGCTGGGGCAACGCCGCGTTCCACAGCCGGGCCTGCGAGGCCGCGGTGGGCATGGTGGACAACGCCGACGACTGCGACGACCGCGAGCCGGAGGTACACCCGGGGGCCGAAGAGGTCTGCAACGAGCGGGACGACGACTGCGACGGCGACACAGATGAAGGCTGCTAGGCCTCGGCCCGCCGCTGGTTTCGGTTAGGTCAGAGTTGGAGGCGTCAAGGCCCCATGCCAACCCGCACCGCCCGCACCAGCACACGCATCTACGACGGCCTGCGCGATACCCGCCGGCTGCTGGACTGGCGCTTCGCCACGGCGCTGGCGGTGGCCCTGATCTACACGGGCTGGGGCGCCCACGTGGTGGGCGCGGCCAAGGCGGTCCACGCCACCATGGAGCGGCACACCCAGCAGCTGCACGAGCTGCAATACGCCGAGCACCTGCTCCTCAGCCACCACCCCTCCGACCCCGCCATCCGCGACGCCTTCGCCCACATCGCGAGCCTCTGCCAGTCCCTGCCCAAGGGGCCCACCTCCAAGCGGGCGCAGCTCGAGAGCTCCCTCGCCGACCTCCGCGCCCAGCTCGAGGTGCCTGGCGAGCGCGATCGGGCGCGCAACGAGCTGCTCGCGGCCATCCACGCCCAGACCCAGCTGCTGTTCGAGCAGCTCGCAGGGCTGGCTCGGGTCTCGGCCTTCCGCTGGAGACAGCTGCAGTACCTGGCCATCTCGGCGGTGGCCCTGGCCGCGCTGGCCATCCTGGCCACGCTCGTGGCCCGGCATCGCCGCCTGGACGCTGAGCGCCTGGGGCTGCGGCTCGAGGGCGCCATCCGCGAGGCCGACAGCGCCCGCCAGGAAGCCCAGCGAGCCAACCAGGCCAAGTCTCGCTTCCTGGCCACGGTCAGCCACGAGCTGCGCACCCCCATGACCGCCATCCTGGGCACCGTGGATCTGCTCGGGCGCACCGTCATGTCCAGCCGCCAGGCCGACTACCTCACCGCCATCCGCTCCGGGGGCGAGACCCTGCAGTGCCTCATCGACGACGTGCTGGATCTCAGCCGCATCGAGGCCGGCAAGCTCGAGCTGGTCGTCGAGCCCTTCGCCACGAACGAGCTGCTCGATGCGCTGGCCCTGATGCTGGGGGATCGCGCCGAGCGCGCCGGCATCAGCCTGGTGATCCACAGCATCGGCCCCATCCCCGACGAGCTGCTGGGCGACGCCCTTCGCCTGCGCCAGATCCTGGTGAACCTGCTGGGCAACGCCCTCAAGTTCACGGAGCAGGGGCGGGTGGAGTTGCGCGTGGGCCCGGGTCCCAAGGGGCCCAACCAGCTGCGCTTCGAGGTCCAGGACACCGGCCCAGGGCTCGAGGCGGGGCAGCTCGAGCGCATCTTCCAGGCCTTCACCCAGGCCGACTCCTCCCTCACACGCACCCACGGCGGCGCAGGCCTGGGCCTGGCCATCTGCCAGCGACTGGTCCAAGGCATGGGCGGCGAGCTGAAGGTCACATCCGAGCTCGGGCAGGGCAGCACCTTCTTCTTCGATGCCGATCTACCGGGGACCGCCCCGGCGCCGACGCCGTCCCTCCCCGGCCCCCTGGTCCTGCTCGGTGACGGGCCGGCTCTCCTGGCCGTGGTGCGGCAGCTCGACGACTGGGGCATCCCCCACCTCGCCACCGCCGAGCCCGATCGAGCCACGGCGTGGCTGGACGAAGCCGAGCGCGGAGCCCACGGCACGCTCCTGCTGGCCGCCGATCAGGACCGCCCTGTCCACCTGGCCCTGCTCACCTGGCGCGTGCTGCGCCTGGTGCCGTTCAGCGCCGCCGGGGGCACCCCGGAGCCCGGCGTGGCCAAGCGGCTGGTGGAGCCCGTGCGGCCCAGCATCGTGGCCGCGCTGCTGGACCCCAGCGCTGATCGAGCTGCTGAGCCCAGCGCCCAGCCAGAGGCGATCATGGGCGGGACTCGAGTGCTGGTGGTGGACGACAACGAGATGAACAGGCTGGTCCTGGCCGAGATGCTGGTCACGCTGGGCTGCCGGGTCACCCTGGCGAGCGGCGGCGAGCAGGCCCTCGAGCGCGCCGCCGACCAGGGCTTCGACCTGATCTTCATGGACTCGGAGATGCCCGGCATGGACGGCTTCGAGACCACCCGACGCCTCCGGCTGGCGGGCAGCGAGAGCACCCCCATCCTGGGACTGTCCGGCCACGTCACCCCCGAGCACCGCCGGGCGGGCATCGAGGCCGGCCTGGACGACTACCTGGCCAAGCCCATCCAGCTCGCCACCCTGCAGCGCTCCGTGCTGCGCTGGCGCGAGGGGCGGGGCGGCTGATCCGGCGATGCTCCCGGCCACCTACCTCTGCCTGATGATCCCGCAGCTGGTGCTGTGCCTGGCGGTGCTGCGCCGCCGGCCCACGCCCTGGCGCGCCCTGCTGGTGCACGGCTGCCTGCTGCTCTGTGGCGGGGTCCTCACGGCCATGTTGGGCCTGTTCGGCAACCTCCTGTTCCTGCCCATGCAGCTGGCGGCCTGGCTGGTCTTCCTGCTCTGGCCCGTCCTGTTGCTGGGCAGCGCCTGGCTGCTGCGAGGCCCGCACCCGCGCCTGGGCTGGGCCATGGCGGCGCTGGCGGCCCTGCTGCTGCTGACGGCGACCTGGAGCATGGGCATCGAGCCCCGCTGGCTGCAGATCAGCACCCAACGAATCTCCAGCCCGCTGATCCGCGAGCCCCTCCGGCTGGCGCTGGTGGCCGACCTGCAGACCGACCACTGGGGACGCTTCGAGCGCAGGGTCTTCGAGGGCCTGCTGGAGCAGGAGCCCGATCTGGTGCTGTTGGCTGGCGACTACCTGCAGCCCGACGATCTGCCCGCCTGGTTTGCCCTGCTGCCCGATCTGCAGGCCGCCCTCGGGCCCGTCTGCGCCCAGGCATCCCTGGGCTGCGTGGCGGTGCGGGGCGACGTGGACCCCGACGTCTGGGCGGTCATGTTCGACCCCATCCAGGCCCGAGCGGTCGCCAGCAGCCGCACCATGGACCTCGGCTCCCTCACCGTCACGGCCCTCAGCCCCCAGGACGCCCGCTCAGCCGCGCCCCCCGTCCCCGCCGTCGACGGCTTCCACGTGGTCCTGGGGCATGCCCCCGACTACGCCACCGCCGGGGTGCCCGCCGACCTGCTGCTGGCGGGCCACATCCACGGCGGCCAGGTGCGCTTGCCGGGCTACGGGCCCGTCCTGACCCTCAGCCGCGTACCCCGAGGCTGGGCAGCCGGGCGCACCGATCTGCCCAACGGCGGCACGCTGCTGGTCTCGCGGGGCCTGGGCATGGAGCGGGGCGACGCCCCCCGCCTGCGCCTGTTCTGCCGCCCGGAGCTGATCATCATCGACCTGACACCCGCGGCCGCCACCTCACCTCCCACCCCCGGATTCACGCCATGAAGACCTTCCCTTTCTCGTCCGAGCGCATCCTGTTGGCGCGCCTGGACCGCGGCGACGATCTGCTCGAGGCCCTCACCGCCCTGTGCGCAGCGGAGCGGGTGGAGGCTGGCGTCATCCACGCCATCGGCGCCGTGGAGCGCGCAGTGGTGGGCTACTACGACCAGGCCGCCGGACACTACGAGCGGCTGGTGTTCGAGCAGGGGCTCGAGATCGCCAACCTGAACGCCAACGTGTCCATCAAGGACGGCGCCCCCTTCGTCCATGCCCACGTCACCCTCTCCGACGCTGACGGACGCTGCGTGGGAGGGCACTTGATGCCGGGCACCCGCGTGTTCGCCTGCGAGATTCAGCTGCGGGCGTTCACGGGCGCGCCCCCGGTTCGCGGCCTGGACGAGCCCACGGGGCTGCCGCTCTGGTAGCTGGTCGCGTGCCCCCCCCCTACCACCGCACCGGCGCGAACCACCCATCGGTGACGCCGCGGCGCTCACCCAGCTCGAGCAGCAGGCAGGCGTAGCCGCTCTCGCGGTGCTCCAGCACCGCCACCGGCCGGGTCGGGTAGAGGTGCTGCAGGCGCAGGGCGCGATCCCGCACACCACGGCTGGTCCAGCGCCAGTCCTGCACGTCGGGACACCACTGCAGGCAGCCGCCACCCTGGGCGCGGACGCGGGCGGCCTCGACGGGATCGAGCAGGTTGAAGTGGGACAGCTGCTGCTCGCCCACCACCCTGGACTCCTCCGAGATCAAGGCGCAGGCGGGGCGATCTTCGACGGGCAGGCGGGGCAGCTCCGCGGGCAGGGCCGCCACGAAGGCCTCCTCGGAGGCGTAGTACAGCGAGGCCACCTGCCGAGTCTGTCCGACCTGGACCAGCATTAGGGCGCCGCCCACCACAAGGGCAGGCCAGCGCCGCAGGGCGCCCACCGCGCCTCCCGCCAGAACGGCCAGGGCGACCCCGGCAGGGAGGGCGTGGCGGTAGCCGTAGTCGTCGAAGCTGGCCATCACCAGGTGGACCGCCACAGCCCAGGCCAGCATGGTGGCCACACCCCAGCGGTCCAGCCCGACCCGGCGCAGGCGATCCCCAGGCCCGGGCGCGGGCAGCCAGGCCAGCACCACCAGGGGCAGCAACCAGGCGCCGGCCCAGGGGACCAGGTAGTCGAGCATGCCCACGTTGACCGGCCACATGAAGCTGCCCTCACCTTCACCTGGCATGCCCCCGGGGAAGACCAGCGGCGCGACCGCGGCCAGGCCCAGGACCACGCCAGCCGCCAGCACCGGCACGCTGCGGGACAGGGGACGGGGCGGCCAGCGCAGCAAGATGAGCAGCGCGGGCACAGCCATGGCCGCGCTCTCGAGCCGGGTGGCCACGGCCAGCACCCCCGCCGCAGCGGCCAGGACCGACCAGCCCAGGCTGCCCCCCTGCCCTGCCCGGAGCAGCGCCCAGAGGGCCAGGGTGGACAAGGCCAGAGGGATCATCACGTTGTAGGCCGAGGACGACCAGAAGGCGTGGTTGCCGTAGAGCGCCAGCAGCAGCGCCGTCCACAGGGCGGCGCGCCCTCCGAACAGGCGCGAGGCCAGCCCCGCCGCCCCGGCGATGGAGGCCAGGCCCGCGCCGGCAGAGATCACCAGCAGCCAGCCTGGGCCGGTCAGCGCCTTTCCAGCCAGCCAGTAGCACCACTGCATGGCCGGATAGAGCACGGTCCCGCCGCGGGTGGGCTCTCGCAAGCCCGCGAAGAACTCGACATAGTCCGCCTCGTGGCCGTCGAAGACGTGGGCCGAGAGCACCGGCAGCCACAGGAAGCGGACCAGCAGCGCCACCAGGGTGACGGACAAGGCTGGCAGCAGCCAACCGCGAGGTGGGCGCAGCTCGCGGCGGGCCAGCCAGAGCCCCACGATCAGCCCGAGCGAGGCCACCCCGACGGGCCAGGCGGTGGTCCATGCGGCGGCCGGCTCGACGGCTTCCACGGGCATCAGGGTGCCTCCTCGCCGGCGCGGCCGCGGATCTCGAGCAGCCAGTCGACCCCCAGCCCGTCATCGCCCCCAACCTGCTCCTGGTCGAAAGCCCAGGGCCGCAGCATGCGCCGCAGCCGATCGGGGTAGCCCTGTGCTGGGCCGTGGTCGTACAGGGCGACCCACACCGTGTGACCTTCGCCGGTGTGGTGCTGCAGGATGGCGTCCATGCGATCGGGCCAGAAGTCCGTGAAGGAGTACACCGTGATGCCCTGGTACAGCCGGGGCTGACCGTAGCGGTAGTCGGTGTACTCCATGGGGAAGGGCTCGACCATGGGCATGGGCAGCCACGGTCGAAGGCGCCACACCGAGGGCGAGATGGCGCGCTTGTCGTCGTCGGGCTCGAGGGCGGGGGAGACCAGCCACAGTCCATCGCCGGGCCTCGCCCGCGCGAGGGCCTGGTCGATGGCCCGCGGTCGATGCACATCGCGCCAGCAGCGCCGCAGGTCGTGCTGCACGGCCTGTCCACCCACCCACAGCTGCGCCACGGCCAGGGCACCCGCCCCCAGCCACCAGCCCGGGATCCGGGAGGCGGCCAGGCCCACCAACACCAGGCCGAAGGGCATCAGCAGGGCCCAATAGGGGAACTGATGAGGCGCGGCGACGCCCACCGCGATCATGGCCGCGATGGTGGCCACCATGCCCAGCCAGCCCAAGGCCAGCCCCGGCGCCCGGCGCAGGCCGGGCAAGGCCAGCAACCCGGCGGGAAGGCAGAGCAGGCCGAAGCGCTCCCTCCAGTCCATCAGGCTGAGATCCAGGTGGAGCTCGGGCTGGCTGAAGGTGTCCTGGCTGCCCGCCAGCTCCAGGGCGCCCGCCACCACGGGGCTGCACCCCAAGGCCAGCACGGCCAGGGCGCGCAGGCCGTCGCCCCGGTGCCGAGCCAGCACCGCCAGCACGATCAGGCCCGCGGCCACGCCCCCCAGCAGGTGGGTCCAGCCCGCGGCGACCCCCAGCAAGGCCACGGGCAGCCAACCGCCGACGCCCTGACGGTAGCGCGCCCAGGCCCAGATCAGCGCCGCCACCAGGGCCAGCAGCAGGGGGTAGTTGTTGAGCTCGGCGGCGTAGTGCAGGGCCACCGGCGCCCCGGCCGCCAAGGCCAGGGCCACCAAGCCCGCCACGGTCCCTCCCAGCAGCCGGGCAGCCCGGTAGACGAACAGCACCGCCAGCCAGGAGCAGCAGGCCGAGAACCCCAGGAACAGCAAGGGCACGGGCGCGGTGTGCTCGATGGCCGCGAAGAACAGGCCGTACAGGGGCGGGTGCAGGCCCACCCAGCTGTCCAGCAGCAGGCCGGGATCGCCCCAGGCCTTCACCAGGGGGGCCTGGTAGGCCGCGTAGGCGATGGAGACCTCTTCCCAGCGCAGCAGGGCCCGCCCCGCGCGCAGCAAGCCCGCCACCACCAGCAGCGCCGCCGCCAGGACAAGCCGCAGCCTGGGTGACGGCCCGTCGGGCCCCCAGGGCTCGAGCACCCACCGCCACACCGCCGGACCGCGGGTGCGCAGGGAGTCAGCGGCCGCAGCGCTGGGAGGGTCAGCCGCTGGCGGCATCCATCACCTCACGCAGCCGCCGCACCCGCCGCAGATCCACGGGCTTGCGCCAGTCGCCGCCTTCTTTGAGCCAAGAGCCCACGATGAGGGCGTCGGCCATGCCGGCCAGCTGCCCGGCGTCGTCTTCGCTGACCCCCGAGCCCACCACCACGGGCAGGCCGGCTTGCCGGGCGGCCTCGAGGTCAGCGGGGTGGGTGGGCTGGCCGGTGGCCGAGCCGGTGATCACCAGGGCATCGGCCCCGCAGAACGCCGAGCCTCTGGCCAGATCCGCCAGGGAGAGATCGCCGGTGACCGCGTGAGCGGCGTGCTTCTTGCGCACATCGGCCCAGACGGCGACCTGGGCGCCCAGGCCACGGCGGGCCCGGAGTAGCTCGCCGGCGCAGGCCTCGAGCCAGCCCTCGTCCGCCACGTGGGCGTAGGCGAAGGCCTCGGCCCGCAGGAAGCTGGCCCCGCAGGCCGCGGCGACCCCCAGGGCCTCACGGTTGGCGCCCGCCAGCAGCTGCAGCCCCACCGGCGCGCCCAAGCCCACCACCGCGCCCGCGGCCAGGGCCATGGCCGCCACCGTCTCGGGCAGCACGTGCCCGCGCAGGTAGGGCAGATCGCCCATGTTCTCCACCAGCAGCGCATCGCAGCCGCCCTCGAGCAGCCGCTCCGCGTCGCGCAGGGCCCCGTCCAACACCGCACCCATGTCTCCACCCCAGCCCGGCGAGCCCGGCAGGGGGAGCAGGTGGACCATGCCCACCAAGGCGCAGCGCTCGACAGCGGGGAACAGGCGGGCGGACATGGAAGCTCCGAGGGATCGTGGGTTCGAATCCGTAGCCTCCCTGTGGAGGGGGGGACAACTCGCGGAGGGAGGAGGAGGGCTGAAGCTGCCGGAAGCCGGGGTGCAGAGAGACGGAGGAGCATGACCGCCCCACCCGCCGCTCGGCCTCCCATGGAACCCTCCCCTGTCCTCGAGGGTCGGTATCCCCTGCAACCCCACAGTCCTGCGCCAACCCGTTAGGTTTTGCGCCGCTTTCTCCCCGAGGTCCGCCCATGTCCGCCCTGGTCCGCCCCACCGTCGTCCTGCTCCTCGCCGCCGGCCTCGTCGGCTGCGCCCACATGCCCTGGTCCGCACGCCGCATCCGCCACGCCCAGACCAACGTGCTGGCCGAGCCCGACTCCGCCACCGCGTGGATGAACCTGGGCGAGGCCTACCAGCGCGCCCACGCCAAGAAGAAGGCTCGCTCGGCCTACTACAAGGTGCTGGCCATCGACCCCGAGATCGGCGCAGCCCGCGCGGCCCTGGTCGAGCTGCAGCCCCGCAACAAGGTGTCCCGGCTCGAGCGTCGCGCCCTGCGCGATCCCACCAACGACGAGATCTGGGGCGACGTGGCCGATGAGCTGGTCATGCGCGGCGACGTGGACAAGGCCCTGCGGTACTACATACACGCCCTGCGCATGGACCCCACCGACGAAGAGTGGATCAACAAGGTGATGGAGCTGGGGGGCGAGGACACCCTGCTGCAGCTGTACAAGGATCAGATGCTGGGCCAGCCCAACAACGACGAGCTCATGGGCGACTACGCCGATCTGCTCGCCTTCCTGGGCCGCCGCGAGGAGTCCTGCATGGCCTACCAGCGGGCGGCGCAGATCGACCCCGAGGACAGCGAGTGGAGCGACCGTGTGGCCGAGTGCGCGGGCTCCGGCGACGTGGACCCGACCCAGGCGGGCAGCCTGGTCGAGGCCCTCGAGGCCCGCCTGGCCGCCGATCCGAACAACGACGAGCTCATGGGCACCATGGGCGACACCCTGCTCAGTTCTGGCGACAGCCAGGGCGCTCTCGAGTACTACCGCAAGGCCCTGGCGGTGGATCCGGGCGACAGCGAGTGGCTGGACAAGGTGGTGGCCATCTCCGGGCAGCCCAAGCTCGACATCCTGCTGGAGCTCACCGGCGAGAACCCCGCCAACGACGAGCTGTGGGGCAACCTGGGCGACCTCTACCTCGACCTGGGGCTGCGCGACGACGCCCGCGGCGCCTACCGCAAGGCCAACGCCCTGGACCCAGAAGACAGCGAGTGGCAGCGCAAGCTGCAGATGTTCGGGTCCAAGGACGGCCACAAGGACACGCAGCCCGAGCCCGAGCCCCCCGCGGGCTTGGCGCCGGGCGAGCTCGGCCACATCATCGAGTGAGGCCTCGGGGGCGTTGCCTTCCACCCGCTCGGGTGAAATGATGCCCCCATGCGGCTCACCACCTCCCTGCTCGTCTGCTCGCTGGCAGGCTGCAACGCCTCCCCCGAGCTCGACCAGGGCAAGCTCGGCGAGACCGGGCTGACCGACACCGGCGGGATCGTCGAGCTCCCCCCCCGCATCACCATGGCCTTCTCCGTGGCCCTGCAGCGGGGAGACTGGGGTGCCTCGGTCACGCGCTGCCAGGTCGAGGTGGCCTTCCTCGAAGAAGGCCAGCACGACGGGCTCTTCGAGAGCGACGGCGGCGCCGACATCGCGCTGCCCACCGCCCCCGGCAGCTGCGCCTACACCAGCTTCGCCGAGCAGGAGCCCTCCGTGGGCCTGTGGTCGGTGCACGGCACCCACCGCGCCGACGACAGCATCTGGCTGCACGGCGACGACGGCAGCCTCGAGCTCGCCCTGGGCACCGATGATCGGGGTCGCTTCACCTACAGCCTGGCGGACTGCGACGAAGAGCGCTTCCCCTTCGCGCAGGTGTTGGACCTCGAGGTCCCCGGCTGGAGCGGCAGCGACGGGCTCGAAGGCTTCGAGGCCGAGCAGGCCTTCGCCGTGGGCCCCGACTTGCTCATCACCTCCCTGCCCGACGGCCTGGACGATCAGGGGCGCCTGAGGCTCCCACCAGGCCAGGACCTCCCCCTCACCTGGTCGACCCTGCAGGAGGTCCCCGAGGTGGACGGCGAGCCGGTGGCTGAGGTGACCTACCTGATGCTCCGAAACATGCGGCCCGGTGAAGACGAGCCCCTCGAGGCCCTGGCATGCCTGCCCGACGAGCCCGGCGTGGCCACGATCTCCGCCGACGACCTGGCCCTGCTCACCCCCAGTGAAGACCCCGCCACCGGCGATCCCTTCGTGGCCTTCCAGGTGGACGCCTGGTACGAGGGTCCCCAGGTTCAGACGCCCTGGCGCAGCAGCACCCGGGTGCTTTCGGTGGTCACCGAGGGCGGCATCGTGATCCTCGAGCCCTGAGCCTCCGCCGAAGAACGCCTCCCAAGAGCAGCCCATGCCCACCGACTTCCACAAGCTCTCACGCCTGGTCACGTCCCGGGAGGTCACCCCCCAGGACGCCCAGCTCATCGCCCGGGCCTTCGACGAGCAGAACCTGCGCAGCGGCGATCAGCTCTGGCAGCAGGACGACTCCGCCCCCACCATGGGGCTGCTGCACCGGGGCCAGCTCTCGGTCCGGGTGAACGGCGAGGAGATCGGCACCATCCTGGCTGGCGACGTGCTGGGGGAGACCGCCGCCCTGTGGGCCAACGCCAAGCGCTCCGCCACCATCGTGGCCGTCGAGCCCTCGGTGGTCCTGCTGCTGCCCAGCCTCGAGCTGCAGCGCCTGGCCCAGGCCTTCCCGAGCTTCCACGAGCGCCTGCTGGACCGCTGCCTCGACGCCCAGGCCAAGCGCATCCGCGCCACCGACGTGCGCATCGCCAAGCTCAGCCAGGGCATCCTCCCCGCGCCCAGCGCCAACGCCGACAGCGGCCTGGCCAAGCTCTGGAAGCGCGTGCGCCAGGCCGTGGGCGACGGCAGCCGCCCCGCGCTGCTGCCCCTGCTGCGCGACCAGCCCGTGCTGCGCGACCAGGGCGAGCAGATCATCCAGGCCATCGCCGACGCCTTCGAGCCCTACGCCTTTGACAAAGGCGAGATCATCGCGCGCGAGGGCGAGGCGGGGGATGCCGTTTGGTTGCTGGCGGTGGGTGAGGTCCAGGCCCTGCGCCACGTCCGCAACCGCATGGCCGAGCTGCTGGTGAGCTTTCAGCCCGGCTGGTTGTTCGGCGCCGTCACCCTGGCGGTCTCCGGGCCCCGCACGGCCACCTGCGTGGCGGCCAGCAGCGGCTGGGTCTACCGCATGGACCGCGCCGCCTACGAAGCCCTGGCCGACCGCCCTCGCCTGGCGTGGAAGGAGTGCATGGTGGCCACCATGGGCATCCAGCTGCGCAACGCCAACGCCATGCTGGCCGGCTTCCAGTCCGGCGAACACCCCGGCGGCCCCCTGCCCGAGCTCCAGCTTCAGCAGCTGCTTCGCGCCGCGGGAGTCCTGCTCGGCGGTGCCGGGGAGCCCCTGACGGGCTGAAGCCGCTACTCGAAGTCCAGCCCCTCGAGCTCGGGGATGTCCTGCAGCTCGGGAGGCAGCTGGCGCTGCTGCGCCTCCAGGCGCTCGCGGGCGGCATCCGCTTCGATCTTCTGCACGAAGCTGCGGGTGGCGGCCTCGATGCCCGTGAGGCGACCGGTGACCACCACCGCCAGCGCCACCTGCTGGTAGCTGCACTCCAGCACCAGCTCCGCCTCGGCCAGCTCGGCGGCGAAGTCCTCGCAGGAGCGCCGCACGCAGGCCTGGGCGCCCTCGATCTGCTCGGGGTCGCCCACCCGCACCGCCATGCGCCCGCTGAGCTCGTCGGGACCTACCACGTCCAGGCCCACAGCCACGGCCGAGGCACCCTCGATCTCCGCCAGGCAGGACCGCTGAGGAGGGGGCGGCAGCTGCACAGGGTCGAGCTGGTCGAGCTGGGCCGGGTCGAAGCCCTCGGGCATGGCCCCTTCGCCATCCCGGAGCAGGCCCTCGACCACCTCCTCCATCATGGCCGCCTGGGCATCGCTGATCTGCAGCTGGGGATCGGGCTCGGGCCAGACCACGTCCACCGTCTCGGGCTGGAACCGCATGGCGCCCCAGGCCTCCCAGCTCACCTCGCCCAGCGCGTCCACCACCGCCTGCAGCTCGGGGTCCAGCGGCTCGGTCTGGCCCTGGCTCATGCGCTCCATGCCGCGCACCATAGCGTGGAAGCTGCCCGCTCCCCCCAACATGGTGGAGTCGATGGCGCCCCAGAACACCTCGCCCGTGGAGCTGCGCTGCACATAGAGGGTGTGATCGTCGACCTCCAGTCGCTGCAGGGCCTGGATCGAGGGATCGGCGCTGGCCAGCTCGTCCTGCATCCGGGCTCCCAGCCACATGCCCAGCCGGGCGCCGCGACCCCACGAGGGCAGGTTCACCGCCCCCATCAGCGAGACCTCCTGCTGCAGCGCATCCCCCGGCTCCGCCGGCTCGACGGTGAGGGTCACCTGGGTGGGCATCATGGTGGACATGCCCGCCTGAGTGTTGCGGGCGTCGCGCATGGCCTCGACCTGGGCAAGCCACGGCGGGTAGCCCTGGGCCTGGCGCATACGCGCCTGGATCTCGGGCAGGGTGGTGGCCACATGGTCCAAGAAGGACGCGACCCCGGGGTCGTCGGGGTCGGGCTCCATGTGGAAGACCGCCAGGCTGGTGGAGGAGGCCAGGGCGCGGGTGTCCACCTGATCGCCACTGCCCATCAACCAGAACAGCGCCAGGATGGGCACCAGGGCGAGCAACAGGCCCAGCAGGGACGCCACGGCCCCCACGACCAGCAGGACCTTGATCCACGTCGGCAGGCCGGGGCGCTTGCGAGGGGATGAGGGGGCTGAGCTCACGGACACCTCGAGGGGAAGCCGACCCAGCGCCCCTATCCCGGACCGCGCCCACAGGCTAGGCTCCCGCCATGGACAAGCCCACCCTGTTCCAGCGCTTCCGGCAGATCCTCGAGGAGCGCCTGCACGCCGTCGAGGCCAGCATCGCCGACACCCGCGCGGGCATGCGGGTGGACGGCTGCTTCCGCCCGGAGAACCGCGGTGAGCGCGCGGCCGTCACCGCCCAGGGCTACCTGGCCGCGGGCTTGAACCGCCGGGCCGCCGACATCCGGACCGCCCTCGATCTGCTGGGGCAGGTGGACCCTGGACCGCGGGATCAAGTCGCCGCGGGGGCCCTGGTGACGCTGGCCGACGAGCACGGCCAAGAGCGCAGCTATCTGCTGCTCCCAGGGGGCCAGGGGGATCCCCTCGCGGGCCCCGAGGGCGCCCTCACCGTGATCTCGCCCAGCTCTCCCCTGGCCCGCGCCCTGCGGGGTCGCAGCGAGGGCGACGAAGCGCAGCTCGAGCAGGACGGGCGCAGGGTCTCGATGGAGATCGTCCGGCTGCGCTGACGCCGGTGCTCCAGGCTGCTACCATCGCTTGACCGAGGCCCCCGCCGAGAGGAGATCCCATGCCCCAGGCCCGTCCCCACCTGCGCACCCTCGCCCCCTTCGCCCTGCTGGCCCTCGCGGGCTGCAAGTTCGGCTGGACCGACACCGGCGAGGACGAGGACAACCCGGTCAAGACCCACTCCCACGACTTCGCCGCCACCAGCCTGGTGCTGTCCGCCAACGGCGACCTGGCGATCATGAGCACCAGCGCAGGAGTGGTCGCCTTCGACACCAGCTCGGGGCAGGCCAGCGCCAGCACCCCCGCCGGAGACTTCGTCGAGCCCAAGGTCGAAGACTGGATCGGCGACAAGGTGGCCATCATCGAGCGCTCGGTCGACGGCGGCGTGTTCCTGTGGGAGCCGGGAGTGCCGGGCTACGAGCTTCGCGAGGACGAAGATGCAGGGGCCAACGCCTCGAGCGCCATCGGCTTCTCGGGCGGCCTGGCCTGGATCGGACGCCGGGCCGAGAACTGCCGCATCTTCCGCGACGGCCTGGATCTGGCCACCATCGAGCCCTGCGGCCGCGTCCGCGAGCTGGACGTGGTGCGGGCCGACGGCACCCTGTTCCTGGGCTACGACGACGAGCTGGGCACCGAGAGCGTGCAGCGCATCGACCCCGACGGCAGCCAGGCCACCCTGGACGTGCCCATGGACCACATCAGCTGGGACAACGTGCGCCAGGTGCTGTACACCGCCAGCGCGGACAGCACCCTGGTCGAGGCGGTCACCGCGGAGGGCGGCCCCGTGTTCTCCGTGGAGCTGGACGACCCCATCGTGGATCTGGTGGCCCTCGAGCAGCGAGGCCTGCTGGCCGTGCTGACCGTCGCAGGTGCGGACGCCTATGTCCACATCATCGACCAGTACACCGGCGCCGAGGTCAAGGTCCTCGACGCGGCCTCCGCCACCAGCTTCATGGCCGCCTCCGCCGACAGCAGCACCCTGGCCCTGGTCCAGGCCGAGCGCATGGTCATCCTCGAGGTGGACTGGGCCGCCCTGCTGGCCCCGTCCGAGACTCAGGAGTAGCCCCGTGCGAGCCTCCCTCACCGCGCCCGGCACCCTCGCGCTGCTCATCGCCACGTCCATCGCCGCCGGCACCGCCACGGCGGCCACCACCAGCAGCAGCCCCTACGCCACCGGCTACGCCGAGCAGGTCATCGACGTCGACGACTTCGACTACGACAGCGACTGGCAGCCCGCCGACAGCCCCATCCAGGTGCGGCTGGTGATCCACGCGGGCAACACCATCAGCATCGACATGCTGGGCGACGCCATCTACGACTGGGACGACGCCACCGTGGTGCTCGAGGGCCAGCCCGACATGGGGCTGTACGAGGTGGACCTGGGCCTGAACATCACCTCCTCCCTCCGCTTCGACCTGCTGGGTATCGAGTGGGAGGGCGAGGTGGGCGACCCCATCGAGTTCATGGTGGAAGACCTGGCGCCCTTCCTGCCCTACCTGCTCCCCGGCAACCCCGACAGTCCCCTGGACGTCACCACCGAGGTCGAGAAGCAGACGGTGGTGGACTACCAGGCGGTGGACCTGCTGGTGGCCTCGGCGGCGGTGCAGGTGGCCATCTCGGGCGAGCTGAACACCTGGTTCGAGACCACCTCGGTGACCGTGACGCCGGACGAAGTGGACGGCGGCGCGGCCGAGCTGGTGTACCACGACGAGCCCCAGCCTCTGGCGCTGGCCGAGGTCGAGCCCCTCGATCTGGCCGGGGCCTCCGCACAGCTGTCCGGCGACATCGTCTTCACGCCCAACCTGCACGCCTGGCCTTCGGTGATCGTGGACGTGCTGGGCACCGAGTACACCCTGGCGGAGTTCGACATCCCCATCGATCTGCCTGTGTTCGAGGACAGCTGGCTGTTCGAGCCCGAGCCCCTGGCCTTCGAGCGCCCCGAGCCCGCCGACCCGGAGGACTCGGCCAACCCCGACGACACCGGCGCTCCCGACGACACGGCCGGCCAGGGCGACGACGACAAGGGCTGCGGCTGCGCCGCCGCCCCGGGCGGACGCGCGGGCCTGGTGGCCATGGCCTGGCTGCTGCTGGGCGCGGTGCTGCTGCGCCGACGGGAGCGATAGGAGCCTGGGGGGCAGCTGGTGCGCTCCCCCGCAGAGCGCTGCTACTCGGCCGCCGCCAGCGAGTTGACCTGGGCCACGATGACGGCCACGTTGTCGGTGCCCAGCTCGACGGCGCGGTCGATCAGGGCGGTGTGCAGGCTGTCCACCGGCCCCAGCATCAGGTCCTCGAGCTCGACGGCAGGCAGGGCGCGCCACAGCCCATCGGTGCAGAGCAGCACCACGTCGCCAGGCAGCAGCGGCTGCTCGAGGGCGTGGACCTGGATCTCGTCGGAGAAGCCGAGCACCTGGGTGACGATGTTGGCGTAGGGGTGGTCGGCCGCCTCGTGGGGCTGGATCTCACCGCTGGCCACCAGCTCGGCCACCATGGTGTCGTCGGTGGTGAGCTGGCTGAGGGTGAACTCGCGCAACAGGTAGGCCCGGGTGTCGCCGCAGTGGGCGATGTGGGCGTGGTCGTCGTGGACCAACAGGGCCGTGACCGCGGCGCCGGAGCCGGCCATGCGCGGGTCGCTGCGGTTGGCCTGCTGCAGCAGGGCCGAGAGCCGCTCGAGGCACCGGGCCACGGCCAGCTCGGGGGCCAGATCGGCAGCGGAGAGCAGCCCGGCGAGCACGCCAGCGTAGTCCCGCTGGATGAGCGCTGTGGCCAGATCCCCCCGCGCGCCGCCGCCGTCTATGACCGCGCAGGAGCCCGTGGCAGGGTCGAGGACCACGCCGTCCTCGTGGACGGGACGGAACCCGCCCGCGGCCGTGGCCACCTGGATCAGGATCTGCAGGCTGGGGGTGGTGTGCTCGAGCATGAGGCACCTCGGCGAGCGGCTATGCATAGCCGCTTTCCCCGGTGCTTGGCTCCCCCCGACCGGATCCCAGCCGCTGGCGCGCCGCTGGAATACAAGGCGCACATGGAAACGATGACCTTAGACGTCGAACGTACGGTGGCCATGGCCAACCTGGGCATCGCTGCGCTCAGCTCCGCGATGGCCTACCCCCTCTTCAGGGGCATGGTGGCGCGCAACGGCTACTTCGGCTTCCGGACGGCCAAGTCCATGGCCTCTGACCAGGCCTGGCTCCAGGCCAACCGCCTGTTCGCCAGCTGTCTGATGGTGGGCGCCAGCATCATCGCGGTCCTCAACGGGGCCTATGTGGTCTGGGGTTTCCCCCTGCCCACGGCCCTGCACGACGACGTGTTGATGTACTCCGCCCCGGTGGGCCTGATGGCCTCGGGCCTGGTGGCCTGGCTGCTGCACCAGCGGCAGTGACGACTACTCGTCGGGCTGGCCGCGGGGCTGGCGGCCCGCCAGGGGCGGCGCGATGATCAGGGGATTCCGCTCGGTGCCGGTGGGCCCCAGCCGCACGGGGGCGTCGGTGGCGGGGACCGCCCGGGCGGTGCGCAGCTGTGCGAGGCAACCGGCGGGATCGGGCCCACCCTGCTCACTCTGTGCGGTGCAGGAGATGGCGAAGCGGTGCCCGCTCAGGTCCCACAGGCCAGCCAGGGATCCCACGATCCCCCCCGATCCGCCGCAGCCCACGCTGGTGAAGTAGCGCAGGGTGTTGGTGGCCCCGAGCTGTTCTTCCACCGGCCCCACCCAGGGGCAGGCGGGATCCCGGCTGGTGGGCGGAGTGAGCTGCTCAGGAGCGCTGGGGTCGAGGACGATCACGCGGGGCTGGCGCCCGCCTGGGTTCATGTCCACCACCCACACATCGTGCTCTCCGCGGCTGCGGGGGTAGACGGCGTAGCCGAAGGGCACCGACAGGGAGACGCCCAAGGGTGAGATCACCACCCGCTCGGTGCCAGGGCCAGCCTGGGGCGCGGGCGTGACGGTCTCGGCGCCGCAGCCGACCAGCACCGCCAGCACCGCGAGGGACCTACTCACCGCGCACCCGTTCGAAGCCCGTACAGGCCACGTCCAGCAGCCCGTGGCCGGGGAAGTGGACCTGCAGGTGCCGCAGGCCGGCGGCGTCGGGGATCTCGCCCAGGGTCACCAGACCGGGCAACCAGGGCGAGTCCATCAGCTCGCACACGCCATCCTGCAGCCAGTCCTCGAGCTCATCGGCTTCGCGCCAGGCGCTGAAGGCCGCACCGTGGAAGTGGACGGTGATCGTCTCTCCCCCCTCGGCCTGGTACTCGAGCGCCAGCCGCCAGCCGCCCGCGCACTCCTCGAAGGCACCCCGGGTGGGGCGCTGGGCGCCGGCAGTGGGCACGTCGACGTCGAGCCAGCGAATCTCCATGGCGGGCGCTCCGAGCGGGGTGGTGGCCGAGCCGTGGGCCGGGTGGATCAGAGCTCGAACTCGAAGGGCAGGTGCTCGGGAATGTCCTCGCCGTTGCCGAACAGCTCCACCTCACCCTGGGTGTTGACCACGAAGGTGACGCGCTGGCCCGCCAGGGGCGAGAACCACACCTGCTTGGACTCACCGGCCACTTCCATGTGGACCAGGCAGAGCTGGCCGTTGGCTCCCAGCTGCAGGTCGGTGCCGCAGACAGGGCAGCCCATGCGCCACTGGGAGCCCGGGGGGAGCTCGCTGCCATCGGGGATGTAGAGCTCGTAGTTGCCAGGCTCGGGGTGCAGGCCCAGCAACATCTGCCGCCCCTCGTCGGTGGCGCGCAGGATGACCGCGTTCTCGGGGTTGAGCACGCCCTTGCAGGCGGGACAGGTGTAGGTGCGCTTCATGGGGACCTCCAGGCCGAATCCTATCGCAGGGAGCCCCGCGGCGCGGGTTAAACCAAGCCGATGCCAGCATCTCCCACCGACACCAGCTGTCCCCGCTGCGGCGCGGGCATCCCGGTCCCCGAGACCGGGCTGAACATGGTGTGCCAATACTGCGGCCACGAAGCCCCCGTGCCGGACATGGAGCAACGCCGGGAGGCCATGGAGCGCCATGCCGCCCACCAGCGGCAGCTCGAGGCGCGCGAGCAGAAAGAACGTCACCGCCGGGAGCGGGAGCGGGAGCAGCAAGCCCAGCGCGAGATCCAGGCTCGCAAGCACCAGCGAGAGCAGGCCCGCAAGGCCCGTCGTCAGCGCCTGGGCCGCCGCCTGGCCACGATCCCCGGCTGCCTGCTGACCCTGGTGATCATCGCCATCTCCCTGGCCGCCCCAGGCGTAGGTCTGTACCAGGCGGGCCTGCTGGACGCCTTCGTGGGCAGCTCGGGAGCCTCGGCCCACAGCGCCGCCCAGAGAGCGCTGCTCTCCTCGGGCTACACCGCCGCGGCCCAGGCCCAGCAGGTCCGCCTGCTCGGCTCGAGCGGCAGCCTGCCCACCGTGGAGCTCCGGCAGGATCTCTGCTACGCCTTCGCCGTCGGCTCCGGCGCGTTGATCACTTCGGTCGAGGTCCTGGGGCCCACCGGCAGCGTCGCGGTCGAGAAGAACGAGCGAGCCTTCGGCCACGCCCTCGCCCTGTGCCCCGAGGCCAGCGGCATCCACCAGCTCCGGGTGGAGATCGACCAGCAGTTCGGCCGCTACACCTGGTCCTGGGCGTGGAAGGCCAAGGCTGGCAGCCCCTCCACCAGCACGGGCTCATCCAGCAGCTCCAGCGTGCCCCGCGCGCCGCGCCCCACCAGCAGACGGAGCTCCAAGAAGCGCTGACTCAGCGCTCGCCGGCCTGGCGCTCGAGCTGCTCGGAGAGGGCCCGGTAGAAGGCCTCGCCGTCGTTCATGGCCGCGATCTCACAGCGCAGGTAGTCACCGCGGGTGGACTGGACCTCGATGACCTGACCGAAGTCCTCCCAGGCATCCACACCCTCCACCTCGTCCCAGGGGATGGCGTTGACCACCCCCTCGCGGTGGTAGACCACCTGACGGTCCGAGAAGAAGCAGGCCTCGCTGTCGTCCATGGTCATGGAGTAGTCGTAGTAGTAGATCACCCGCTCTCCCTCCTCGACCAGCCCGAGGCTGCGCAGGTGCTCCACGCTCTCGGGGCGCATCTGGCCGCCGGGGACGGCGCCGCTCTCGGGCAAGCTGCCCAGCCAGACCAGGAAGAGGAACATCACCAGCGTCACCGCCGAGCAGCAGCCGCAGCCCAGGCCGAGGACGAGCTTGCTCAGGGTGCCGGCCATGCCGCCGCCGGTGGGCTGGGCCGCGGGCGCGCCGGGGTGCTGGGTGGTGCGGTAGGGGGATGCAGCCATGGGGACCTCGGGTCGGAGCAGGGACCGGCGCTTTCCATAGCCTTCCAAGCCGCCGTCGTCAGGCTGCGCGCGCCCCGGGCATCCGCTACATTGCCGGCCTCAACGCGCACCCCGGAGCGACCACCATGTTGCGTGCCACCCTGCTCTCCCTCGCCTTCCCCCTGTTGCTCTCGGCCTGCGGCGGCTCCGAGCAGCCCACCACCCCGCCGGCCCCCACGCCCTCCCCTGTGGCCAGCGCCCAGGCCGCCAGGGTCCGGGCTCCCGCGGCCCCGGCCGAGCCCCTGCCCGAGCTGCCCCCCCAGCTGCTCGATCCCGCCGGCGCCACCGCCACCGCCCCCGACGCCTTCACCGTCAAGCTCGAGACCACTCAGGGCGACGTGCTCATCGACGTCACCCGCGCCTGGTCCCCCAACGGCGCCGACCGCTTCTACAACCTGGTCAAGGTCGGCTACTACGACGACACCGCCTTCTTCCGGGTGGTGGGCGGCTTCATGGCCCAGATCGGCATCCACGGCGATCCCCGGGTCAACGCGGCCTGGCGCCCGGCCCAGATCACCGACGATCCAGTCGTCGAGAGCAACACCCGCGGCATGGTCACCTTCGCCAAGTCCTCGGCCCCCAACAGCCGCACCACCCAGATCTTCTTCAGCTTCAAGGACAACTCGAACCTCGACGGCATGGGCTTCGCCCCCTTCGGCAAGGTCCAGGACATGGCCGTGATCGACAAGCTCTACAAGGGCTACGGCGAGAGCGCCCCCCGGGGCCGCGGACCCAACCAGGGCCTGGCCCAGACCCAGGGCAACTCCTACTTCCGCGCCGAGTTCCCCAAGCTCGACTACATCGTCAAGGCCAGCATCGTCGAGTAGGCGTGGCCCAGCCCGCCCCCCGCCTGGTCGTCGTCAGCCCGCCGCCCACCAAGCCCTGCGAGCCGGGGCTTAGCGGCGCGGCGGCGGCATCGCGGCTGCGGGCCCTGGGCCTGGACGCCCACTGGATCGACGCGAGCATCGGCTGGTTCGAGCACAGCCTGCAGCCCCAGGCCCTCGAGCGCTGCCTGGAGCATGCCCAGCCCGGGGCGCCCACCGCCGCCTACCGGGACGCCCTGCGGGTGGCGCGAGCCCCCCAGCATCCCCTGCGCCGCGCCGCCACCTACGCCGATCGGCGCCGCTACAGCTCTGCGGCCAACGTGCTGATCAACGCCCTGCGCCTGGCCTCGGAGCCCTGGCCGGGGGTGAGCCTGCGGGCCTCTGAGCTGGAGATCGAGGGGCTGCACCCGGCGCGCTCGGCCGACCTGGCCGCCTTCGCCCGGCAGCCGGGGCCCTTCGACGACTACTTCCTGGGGGTGCTGCTGCCGGCCCTCGAGCGCCTCGCTCCCACCCATGTGGGCATCTCCCTGACCTTCTACCAGCAAGGCTTCGCCGCCTGCCGCCTGGCCGCCTTGCTGGCGGAGCGCCTGCCCCAGGTGCAGCGCGTCCTGGCTGGCCCCCTGGTGGACTGCTGGGCGGCCGCGGGCAACGATCTGGGCACCGCCCCCTTCCAGCTCTTCCAGCGTGTGCTGCGCCTGCCCGGTGCCGACGATCTGGACGCCTTCGCCCGGGAGCTTGGGGCCCCCGCCTCTCCGGTCTCCGCGCCCCTGGCCGTAGACCCCGCCGAGGCGCCGTGGCACGCCTACCTCAGCCCCCAGCCCGTAGTCCCCGCCGCCATCGGGCGGGGCTGCTACTGGCGCCGCTGCACCTTCTGTCCCGACCACCTGCACCCGACCTACGAGCCCTGCGGCACCGACGCCCTCGAGGGCTGGCTGCACACCCTGGCCGCCCGCTTCCCCCGCGGGGCCATGCTGCACCTGACCGACTCGGCGCTGACCCCCAAGCACCTGCTGCACATCGCCCGCATCATCGAGCGCGACGCCCTGCCCCTGCGCTGGCACGGCTTCGTGCGCATGGAGAGGGCCTTCGCCGAGCCCGAGGTGGCCCGGCAGCTGGCCGCGGGGGGCGCCACCCTGCTGCAGTGGGGCATGGAGTCCGCCTCCCCTGCCCTGCTCGAGCGCATGGACAAGGGCGTAGGCCCCGAGCAGGCCCGGGCCGTGCTGCGGGCTTGCTCGGCGGCCGGCATCAAGAACCACGTCTACCTGCTCTTCGGCCAGCCGGGCGAGACGGACGCCGAGCGGGACGCGACCCTGGCCTTCGTGACCGCTGAGGGCGAGCACATCCACGATCTGAACAACGCCCTGCTCAACCTGCCCCGGGGCAGCCTGATGCACCGGAACGCCGGGGACTACAGCATCACCGAGATCTCGCCCTTCTCGGCCGACACCGACCTGTCCCTGTACGACGACTTCCGCTGTGGGGCATCACATCCCCGCCTCGAGGCCCGGCGCTGGCTGGGCCGGCGCTTCTTCAAGAGCGATGTGGCGCGCGCCATCCAGGGCGGGCTCAAGGGGCCCTTCGGCGCCAACCACAGCTGCTTTCTGCCCTAGGGCGACAGAACCAGCCTGGCGCTGGTGCGGACCTCGACGTCCAGGCTCACGGTGGACTGCTCCTAGTCTTCCTTGAGCAGCGCCTGCTCTTCGGCCGTGCGCTCCCGCATGTGCAGGGCGCCGGCGAAGCACTTGAGGCTGCACAGGGAGCAGCCGATGCACTTGGCCGGATCGGTCACGGGGATCTTGTCCCCGTCCAGGGTGATGGCCAGGTAGGGGCAGCGGGCGCAGTTGCCGCAGTGCTGGCACAGCTCGGGGGTGACCTGAGAGATGGCCTTGACCGGGGTGAGGGCCATGAAGTCGGTGATGGCGCCGCCCTGATGGGCACGCCCGATGAGCTCACCCATACCAGCGATGCCGCGCTCGGCCATCAGATGGGAGACGCCCGCCTCGAGCTCGTCGATGACCCCGTAGCCGTACTTGAGCACGATGGTGCAGAACTGCACGGTGGCCACGCCCAAGGCCAGGAAGTCGGCGGCGGCCTTGTAGTCCATGGGACCGCCGTTGCCGCTGATGGTCACGCCGTAGGGGGCCGCCATGGCCAGGTTGAGGTTCGAGATGGCGGTGACGCCACGGCCCGACAGACCGACGACCACGCCGTCTTCCCAGGTCGCGCTGCCGCGATCCTCGAAGGCCAGGCTGGGGAAGGTGTTGGCCAGTGTGATGCCGGCCTTCTTGTCCGGGTAGCGGTCGAGCACTTCCTTGATGGCGATGACGATGGCCGCGATGGAGGTGACGGCGCCGGTGAGCTTGAAGAGCTTGGGCACGTCGCCCCGGCCGCCTTCCATGATCCAGTCGATGATCTTGGCGGTGAGTGCGGCGTTCTGGCTGACGATGTCTCCCTCGGTGCCGTCGCCGCCCTGGGGGCAGGACAGGGAGTACTCGATGCCCATGGCGCCGGCGTCTTCGAGCAGCTTGGTGTTGTGCAGCCAGCCGGCCTTGTCCACCATGTCGTTGCCCGTGACCGGACCGCCGGTGGAGCCGATGGTGAGGCGATCCGGGAACTCGACGACCAGCCGCCGGATCTCGTCACAGACCCGCCGCAGGGAGTGGCCGCTGACATTGTCGCAGTTGCCATAGGTCTTCTCGTCCAGGCAGTACATGTAGGCGCCCGGGATGTGGACCTCGACGTCGTCGAAGGCGGTCTTCATGATGCCGCCGGCCCACCCGGCCTCGTAGGCCAGCTTCATCTGCTCGTAGCCGTCGCTGGGAGGCGCGGCGGAGAGGATGAAGGGCGAGCGGATGGCGCGGCCGAAGAAGTCGGTCTCGAGGCTGACGGGCACGGCGTTGTAGCCAGGCACCGGGACCCAGGACTTGCGGGTGTCGTCGATGACCGGGGCCTCGAGGCCCTGGATGACCGCGTGCAGCTGCTGAGCCGCGTTCTTGCCCGAGGCCGAGGCGGTGACCACGGTGGTGGGGCCGTTGAGGAAGTCGCCAGCGCGCACGATGGTGGGCACCGCGGCCACCTCGAGGCCCTGGCGGGCGCCGATGGCGATGACCACGTGCCGCACGTCGCCGCGCTGAGCGGCGGTGCCGGGCACGGCGGCCAGGGCGCGGAGGCTGAAGGGCTGGCCCGCGGGCAGGCCGACCTTCTCGATCTCGACGCCGGTGATGCCGGCCTCGGAACCCAGGATGCCGGTGACGCGGGTGCGGCAGGACAGCTCGATGCCGTGCTCCTGGATCTCGGCCCGCTCGGCGGCGGTCAGGGGCATCTCGTCCCAACGCTCGAGGGCCATCATCTCGACAAAGGGTGCACCGCGCAGCTTGGCGGTGACCGCGCAGTCCACGGCGGTGGCGCCGCCGCCGACCACCACCACGGGGCCGTCGAAGGCCGCGTCGGCGGGATCGCCCAGGAAGTCGAGCCCCACCATGGCCAGCTCCTCGCCGACGATGCCCATGCTGTAGGGCTGGGTGAGGCCCGCGGCCACCACCACGCCGTCATAGCCGCGCTCGAGCAGCAGATCCGGGGACTCCACCGGGCTGTCCAGGTGCAGCTGGATGTCGCCCAAGGACAGCTGCCACGCGATGTCGGTGAGCAGCACGCTGCGGGGCAGGCGGTGGGGCGGGATCAGGTTGCAGGCGCCGCCAGGGACCGGGGCCGCCTCGAAGATCTCGACGTTGTAGCCCAGGCGCACCAGGTAGCTGGCGGCGGCCAGCCCAGCAGGGCCGGCGCCCACCACGGCGACCAGCTTGCCGTTGCTGTCGACGGTGGGCAGCGTGGGCAGACCGCCCAGATCCTTGGCCTTCTGGACCAGGGTGGCCTGGACCGAGGGGATCTGCACGGGGGTGTCGAAGCCCTTGTGCACACAGGCCGCCACGCAGTGGGTGTCCGGACACACCAGCCCGCAGACGCCGCCGAAGGGGTTGGCCATCATGATCTCGGCCGCGGCGCGCTTGATGTCCGAAGGCTCGCCCACCCGGGCGGCCATGATGAAGTCCGCAGGGGAGCAGTGGGAGGGGCATGCCAGGCGACAGGGCTTCTCTTCGCAGGACTCGCACTTGGTCAGCTCGGCGTGGAGCTGGGCATCGGTGAGGAACTGGTTGTGCATGGGTCATCCGTCGGGTGGAGTTTGGGGCGCATCCATAACGTGCAGCACGCTACATTGTCCTCGACGGCCCACCAGGAGATCGCCCCATGCGCGTCCTCGCAACACCGCTGCTCTTCCTGCTCATCGGCTGCCCCGGCCCCGACGACTCCGCGCAGGACACCGCGCCGCTGCCCTACGAAGCCCCCGCACAGATCACCACGGCCGCCGACGGCTGGCTGCGGGGCGATCTGCACATGCACACCGAGCACAGCGACGGCTTCGACACGGTGGCCGCGGTCATCGACATGGCCGAGTACCTCGCGTGGCCCGAGTTCCTCGCGCACCACCCCGAATACACCGGCAGCCCGCTGGACTTCATCGCTATCAGCGACCACCGCACGGTGGATCAGAACAGCGACCCGGACTTCCACAGCGAGATGGTGATCCCCATCCCCAGCGAGGAGTTCGGCAGCTCCGGCCACGCCAACACCCCCGGCGTGGACGCCTTCGTCAACCACGACCCCGACGGCGACGGCATCAGCCTCGCGGACTACCAGGCCGGCATCGAGTCGGCCCACGCCCAGGGCGCGCTGTTCTCGGTCAACCACCCATTCGCCCCGGGCATCATGTTCGGCTGGGACGTCACCGGCTTCGACAGCATCGAGGTCTGGAACTCCGGCTGGCTGCTGGCCTCGCCTCCCACCACCGCCGACGACCTGCAGAACTGGGAGCAGAACAAGGGCACCACGGCGGCGGCCACCTACCGGCGCGCGATCCAGGCCGAGGGCATGGGGGCCGACGGCCAGTCCCTGACCTGGTACGAGGCCCTGCTGTCCCGTGGCATCCACGTGGGCCTGGTGGGCGGCGGTGACCGCCACGCCATCGTGCTTCCCGGCTTCCCCACCACCTACGTTCAGGCCGCCACCTCCGACGTTCAGGGCCTGGTGGACGGCATGCGCGACCGGCACAGCTACGTCACCCGCACCCCGGCGTCGGCTCAGATCCTCGGCACCATCACCGTGGGCGAGCAGACCTACCAGTGGGGCGACGCCGTGCCCCTGCCCTCTACCGGAGCCCACGTCACCGTCCAGCTGCAGGTCGGCCGCGCCGAGGGCGGGCAAGCGCGGCTGGTGGCCGGCGGCTTCGTCGTCGATGACGAGGCCCTGCAGAGCGACCCGCTGGGGTCGGTGGTGGCCCAGCAGGACATCGACTCCCAGGACCAGACCCTCGAGTACAGCTTCTCCGCGATCCCCGGCGACTGGATCTATCCGCTGGTGCTCGAGCCCCTCTTCGCGCCAGGCATCACCGAAGACCAGCGGCAGACGGTGCTCGACACCGCCGCCATCGCCGCGGAGAGCGGCGACGACGCCATGGACATCGCCACCTCGGTGGTCCAGCTGCTGGACACCGACCTGCTGGCCAGCCCGGACGACTGCGACCCAGAGGACTGGCAGCCCGACATGCTGCAGTGCTCCCTGGCCGACATGGACGGCCTGACCAGCTTCTTCGTGCCCGACATGCTCGACCGCGCCATGAACGCCTGGATCGAGGACGGCGAGCTCACGGACTGGTGCATGGGCGCGGTGGCCTCGGCGGTGCTTTTCGTGGAAGAGTAGCCTTCGAGCGGGGCTGTCCCAGGCGACTGTGGCATACTGCCACCCATGGACCCCGCCCTGATCTACGAGGTCAAGCCTCAAGCGCTGGATGATGGGCCTGGGATCCGCACCGCCGTTCACTTCAAGGGCTGCCCCCTGCGTTGCGCCTGGTGCAACACCCCCGAGGGCCTGGACACCGGCCCCGAGGTGGCCTTCGACAAGAGCAAGTGCCAGCGCTGCGGGCGCTGCGCAGAGGTCTGCCCGACCGACGCCATCGACACCGACCGCTGGCCGGCCGTGGAGCCCGCGCTGTGTGCGGGCTGCTATGCCTGCGTCGAGGCCTGCCCCCACGAAGCCATCACCCAGCTGGGCGTGCCGGTGCGGAAGATCGTCGAGGCGGCCGCCATCTGCCGGGACATGCCCTTCTGGCGGGTGTCCGGGGGCGGGGTGAGCTTCACCGGCGGCGAACCCACCATGCACATGGAGGCCGCTGGCAAGCTCGCGCGGCGGCTCAAGAAGCGCGGCGCACACGTGCTGGTCCAGACCTGTGGGCACTTCGATCTGGCCGAGTACGACGAGCTGCTGGGCCCGTGGGTGGACACGCTGTTCTACGACCTCAAGCTGATGAGCGGCCAGGACCACGAGCGGTGGTGCGGGGTGGACAACCAGCGCATCCTCGAGAACTTCGTCCTGCTGAACCGCCGCGCTCTCGGTGGCGAGCTCGACCTGGTGACCCGCATCCCCCTGATCCCCGGAATCACCAGCACCCCCGCCAACCTGCGATCGTTCTCCGCCTTCCTGCGCTCCCAGCGCGTGCCCCGGGTGTCGCTGCTGCTGTACGACCACGGCTGGGCCAGCCGCATGAAGGGCCTGGGTCGCGAGCTCCCCGACGCTCCCTTCATGGACACCCCCTGGATGACCAAGATGGAGCTGTGGGTGTGCCGCGGCTACTTCCGAGGCATCGAGCTGGGGCGGCCCGACGGGCGCTCCCTGATCCGCAAAGACCTGGGCCTGGGGGGGCTACTGTAGGCGCAAGTGGGTGGCCACGATGCGCTCGATGACCGCCTCGAGGCTCGGGCCGGCGCAGACGTAGCCGTGGTTCTCGAGGACGATGATCTCCTGATCGTGGGCGAAGGCCTCGATGGCCCGGTGGGCCAGCGCCACGGTGCCGTAGGGCTCCTCCCGCTGGGTGCGCACCAGCCCCGCACGGTCCATGGCGGCTGGGGTGGCCGAGGGATCGTGGGCATGCACCACCGCCACCGCGTGGGGGCGCGCCTGCAGCACCATGTGGTGCAGGATGGCCTCGGAGCTGGGGAGCCGGGGGCCGCGGTAGCGAACGCGCTGCTCGGCCACGTCGCAGGCCTCGACATAGACCAGCTCATCGGGCTCGAGGATGCCCAGGTTGCTCCCCGAGGCGGTCACCACGAAGCCCTTCCCCAGGCGCACGCTCATGTTGCCGCCGTTCAGCGGAGCCATGCCGTGGACCGCCAAACGCCGCCCCGCAGCGCAGAGCCCCTCGATGAGCGCAGCGGCACCCGCGGGAGGCCGCACCCCTGCGCACTCGGGGGTGAACTTCACGCCCACGTAGCCTTCGAGCAGACCCTTCTGCATGGTGCCCTCCAGGACAGGGGGAGCCTATGGCCCACGGAGAGAGCTGGCCAAGTCCGGGCGCGCGGACTTGGTGAGATCCATGTGAGCTTGCAGAAAGGCGGTGAAAACAGCATCCTGGCAGCGTTAGAGAATTTACGTCTCTGAACACACCGCCACCATCGTTCGAGGCCGCCCACCGTGCCCACTCCGCGCCACCGCCACCTGGCCTGCCTCATCCTGACCTTCCTGGCCGGGCCGTGCGTCGGCGGCTGTCGGCCCACGCCCGGGCCCGACCGCGGAGGCCCAGGCGACGAGATGATCCTCGCCACAGATGGCGGTCAGCATGCGGCGCCTCACACCGCCCCGGGCGACCTGATGCCGGGCCTGCTGCCCCCCAAGGCCTACGGCCACGAGTCCTGGAGCGGCCTGCACGAGCGGGTTCGACGCAACCTGGCCTCCTCCCAGCTGGATCTGGCCAAGACCGCCCAGCTCCAGGACCACCACGACCAGGCCCTGGAGCATGCCCTGCACGCGCTGGACGTCACCCTGGCCGTCCAAGGCGTCCCCGCGGACCTCTTCTTCGAGGGCCACGGCGATCAGGCCAAGCCCCTCACCGTGGATGCGCGCCCCCTCGAGCAGAGGGTCCAGGGCGCCGTCTCGGACGGTTGGTGCGGCGCCAGCTTGATCACGCTCATGCAGATCGAGCCCTCCTGGGCAGAGCGCGTGGGAGCAGAGCTCGTCCCGGACTACGACACCCACACCGCGGAGCCCTGCGGGTCCATCATCACCTACCACCGTGCCCGCGCCGCTGAGCTGCAGGGCTCCCCTGCCCAGGCGAGCGCCCTGGCCTCCCAAGCCGCCAGCGGGATGAACGCGCTGCTGGTGGAAACCGTGCAGGTCGACGGCGCCGAGCTCTCGCTCACCGACGCGAGCTCCACCTGGGACTGGGAGCCCCTCGCCTACCCCACCGCCGGAGCCAGCTTCCCCTGGGGCTGGCGGACCGCGCCCAAGCAGATCGAGGCGCTGATGGGCTACGCCAGCCAGGCCGCCACGCTCTCGGGCGACGCCGCGCTGCAAGCCACCGTCAGCGCGAGGACCCAAGAGCTGAGCACCGTGCTGGAGGCGTGGCGCGCGACCTCGCCGCGCTCACCGCGCCGCGTCCACAGCGACGCCCTGGGCTGGGTGCCCACGTGAGACAGCTCCACGGACCTGCTCGGGCAAGCAGGCGCGTACTACCTCACGGAGCGGCGGGTCTTCACCGATGACAACTGGACCGAGTTCATCCAGACGGTCGCGATCCGCGCCACCCAGGCGTTCGAGGCCGACGATCACGCCGCCGGCGCACACGCCCGCTGGAACCTGGACGCGGCCCTGAGCCAGCAGGTGGGCCACCGCAATCCCGTGGCCATCGAGCAGCAGATCAAGGGATCGAGGAACGAGTTCCTCCGCGCCTGCATGGCCAACGGCTGGTACGACGAGGCCATCGAGATCGCCACCCAGGCGCTCACCCCGCTGCAGCTGGATCGCACCTGCCCCAACCGCGCCGCCGTGGTGCGCCAGGCTCTGGGCCGGGTGCTGGTGGAAGCGGGCCAGGTGGAGCAGGGCCAGGCTCGACTCACCGAGGCCAGCGAGCTCTCCACGGCCTTCATGGCGCTCATAGAGGAAGGCTGGCGCAAGTACGGCGACCTCGACCGAGAGATGGAGCCCCCGGGCAGCCCGCCGCCCCTCGAGCGCTGAGCGCCGCCGAGCCCCCCGGCCTTGACGCCAGGCCCCAGCCCCATAGGGTCGGCCTGCCCCCAGACCAGGACTCACTACGTGACAGAGCTCACACAGAAGCCCAACCCGGCCCAAAAGGCCGGCCTCGGCGCCACCTATTGGAAGCTGAACACCATCGAGATGTGGGAGCGCTTCGCCTACTTCGCCCTGCGCTCGGTGGTGGCGGTCTACATCTGCCAGGCCGACGACGTGGGCGGGCTGCACCTCACGATGGCCCACAAGGGCACCATCTACGCCTGGTGGTTCGTCTTCCAGTCGGTGCTGCCCATGTTCACCGGCGGGATCGCCGACCGCTACGGCTACAAGAAGGTGCTGCTGGGGGCCATCAGCGCCAACATCGGCGGCTACCTGATCCTGGCCTACGCCAGGGACTTCTGGTCCTTCTTCTTCGGCATCCTGGTGCTGGCCTCGGGCACGGCCTTCTTCAAGCCCGCCCTGCAGGGCAGCCTGGCCCAGAGCCTGAACAAGGGCAACTCCAGCCTGGGCTGGGGCATCTTCTACTGGGTGGTCAACATCGGCGCCTTGATCGGCCCCCTGCTGGCCTCGGCCATCATCGGCGAACACGGCGTCGATGAGTGGCGGCGACTGTTCTTCATGTCCGCGGGGTTCACCAGCCTCAACCTCATCATGCTCTTCACCTTCACCGACGTACCCTCGGGCGCCGACAAGACCGAGAGCCTGGCCGCCGTGTTCAAGCGCACCCTGATCAACATCCTCGAGCCCCGGCTGGTGGCCTGGCTGCTGATCATGTCCTGCTTCTGGCTGATGATGTACCAGGTGTGGGATCTGCACCCCAACTTCATCTCCGACTGGGTGGACAGCTCCGATGTGGCCGCCGTGCTGGCCCTGGTGCCCGGCATCGGCACCTCGGTGCTCACCAAGGTGGACGCCTCGGGCCTGCGCTTCGTGCCTCAAGAGGTGCTCATCTCCACCAACGCGGCGATGATCGTCTCCTTGATGATCCCGGTGTCCTGGCTGGTGCGGCGCCTGCGCACGCTGACCTGCATGATGATCGGCATGGTCATGGCCGTGGGCGGCACCATCGTGGCCGGGTTCACGGGCATCGGCTGGGTGCTGGTGTTCGGCATCATGCTGTTCTCCCTGGGCGAGATGCTCACCGGCCCCAAGAAGAACGAGTACCTCGGGCTCATCGCCCCCCCAGGCAAGAAGGGCCTCTACCTTGGCTACGTAAACATCCCCGTGGGCATCGGCGGCTTCGTGGGCTCCAAGATGTCCGGCTACATCTACGGCCACTTCGGTGAGAAGGCCGTGCTGGCCCAGCGCTACCTGATGGAGAACACCCCCCTGGGTGAAGGAAAGGTCTGGGACGGCGACGCCACCAGCCTCGACCTCGCCCTGGGCGTCGAGCGCACCCAGGCCTTCGCCAAGCTCATGGAGGTCCAGGGCCTAGACACCGCCGCGGCTACCGAGCTGCTCTGGCAGACCTACGACCCCCACCTGTGGGTCTGGATCCCCTTCGCCGCCATCGGCACCGCGGCCGCCGTGGCCCTGCTGGTCTTCGGTCAGCTGGCCAAGAAGTGGAAGGACATGGACGCCTAGGCGTCGCTCGCCGTGTGCCCCGTGTCCTCGGGATCTTCCTGGGTGTCCACCGACGAGTGGGGCTGCTGGCAGATGTCGTCGGCCAGCTCGGCCAGCAGGGTGTAGGCCTCGCTCAGGTCGCAGTTGGTGGCCGCGAGCTCCCCGACGAAGACCTTGTACAGCCGCTTGGAGCGATCCGAGGCGAACTCGCACTCTTCGGCCGCCAGACGCTCGTTCCAGCTCGCTTGCTCCGTGGTCCAGCACATCTCGGCCTGCTTGGCGTCCACCTCGCCGCAGCCGTGACGCCAGTCGCACCACTCGAAGCTGACCTTGGTGGCGAAGCGCTCCGCCGAGTAGTTGCAGCCGCACAGGGCCAGGGTGAACAGGATGGGAGGGGAGATGCGCATGGGGGCCTCACTGCTGCCCCAGGGGTATCGGAGACGCAGGGGGGTGGTCAAGGCGGGACACGGAGACCGGGTCCACCGGCTATGCTCGAGGGGTCCCGTCCACCGTCCCGCGGGGGATTCGATGACCCACGACAACCCGCCTCCCCGACCCTCCAGCGCCGATCCCCTGGACGCCGAGGCGTTCCTCAGGGGTGCCTCCCTGTCCCTGGGCTCCGCCCCCGGCGAGCCGCGACCGCTCCACCAACGCATCGGCGCCCAGCTGTGGGAGGCCCTGCCCGAAGCCCTGGTGCTGGTGGCCAGCTACGACAGGCGGGCCGCCGCGCTGCGCCACGAGGCCTGCGCCGGCCCCCCCCGGGCCGTGGCGGCCCTCGATGGCTGGCTGGAGGAGGACGCCGCGGGGGAAGCGATCCCCTGCCCCTCCGACACATGCGCGCGCCTGCTCGAGGCCAGGCTGCACCTCGCTCCCGACGGAGCCGGCGGCCTGGCTTGGTCACGGCTGCCCGATGCCCTGCGGGCCGCAGAGCTCCGCGCCGTGGACGACACCTGGGCTGCCCCGAGCTGCTACGAGCTGGGCCTGGTGCACGAGGGTGCGCTGCTGGGCGTCGTGACCCTGCTGCGGCCCCGGCCCCTCTCGCCCGCCGAGCAGCGCTGGGTCGAGGCCCTGGCCCAGCACGCCGGCATCGCCCTGGCGCGGGGCCGGGTGGAGACCGTGGACGAGACCGCCCTGCTGGTGGGGCTGGATGGCCGCGTGCAAGCCTGCAGCCGACAGACCGTGGAGAGGCTGGTGCACAGGCCGGACGATCCCGCCTGGCCCACCGGACAAGAGCGAGGACGCCGAGACGAGCCGGACGCGCGCCGTGAGCAGGTCAAGGCGCTGCTCGTGCAAGGCAAGGCGGTCCGCTACACCGAGCGCGCCAACGGGCGCATCCGCGACTGCTCCATGCACCCGGTGGTGGGTGAGGACGGCCAGGTCCGCGCCTTCGCCGGCTTCGCCCGAGACATCACTGAGCAGGTGCGGCTGCAGGAGCGCGTGCGGCGCGCCGCCACCTTCCAGCGCGCCCTGTTCTCGAGCCTCTCCGAGGGAATCCTGGTGCTGAACCAACAGGGGCTGATCACCGACTGCAACCGCGCCGTACGGCAGGCCCTCGGCGCGGAGGACGGGGAGCTGATCGGCGTAGCCGGGGCCGAGTTCTGCGCCCAGCAAGCCTCCTGGGAGAGCTGGCAGCAGGAGCTGCAGCCCCAGCTGGAGCACGGTGGAGACCCCGTGAAGTTCCAGCTCCGCATGCGCCGAGCCGACGGCGCGAGCTTCACAGCCCAGGTGAGCGCGTCCTTGATCGAGCTCACGGGCTCCGAAGGGAGCGTGGTCTGGACCGTCCGCGACGTCACCGACGAGCTGCTGCGCTTCGAGCAGCTCGAACACATGGCCACCCACGACGCGCTGACGGGGCTGCCCAACCGGCTGCTCTTCCACGACCGCTTCGGACGCGCATGCGAGGCCTGCCAGCGCTACGGCACCAGCTTCGCCGTGCTCATGCTGGACCTCGACGGCTTCAAGGCCATCAACGACACCCTGGGCCACGAGATGGGGGACCAGCTCCTCGCGGCTCTGGGCGCGCGCCTGAAGGGCGCCCTCCGCGCGGCCGACACCGTCTCACGGCTCGGAGGTGACGAGTTCGCGGTGCTGCTGCCCACCTCCATCTCGGCGGGCCACGCCCTGCAGGTGGGGAACAAGCTGCTGGGGGTCATCGAGCAACCCTTCGCCCTCGACGGCCACGAGCTGCGGGTCAGCGCCAGCATCGGCGTCGCGAGGTTCCCCGAGCACCACAGCCCCCACGTCAACGTCCTGGCCCGCTCCGATCAGGCCATGTACGCCGCCAAGCGGGCGGGGGGTCATCGCGTGCTGATGGCCGACTACGACAACGATGACGCCATGGGAAGCCGAGATTGATCCTCTGGTAGACTGAGGCCCACGCGGCGGAGGAACGACATGCGAACGACCACCATGCTGCTGGGCCTGCTCGGCGCCTGCACCCCCAAGCCCACCGACGACACCACCGGCGAGACCGGAGCGCCCGACACCTGTCCCGACAGCGACGGCGACGGGGTCTGCGACGGCGACGACGCCTGCCCGGGGGCGGACGACGGCCAGGACGACGACGACGACGGCATCCCTGATGCCTGCGAGCTCGACTGGCTGAGCATCTTCGAGACCAGCCAGAACTTCATGGACACCACCTCCACCCGGCTGGGCGTGCAGCTGGCCTACGACACCCACCTGGCCACCTCCCAGTGGGTGATCTTCGAGCCCCCCCTCGAGATCGGCCACGACGCGCCTCTGACCACGGGCTGGACCCGGGACCTCGGCGGCTGGGAGGGCGTGCAGCAGCGCCTCACCGATGGCGTGGACGAGGACTTCTGCACCTACGTCACCGGCCTCGAGGACGACTTCCACCAGGCCCTGACCCTGCGGGAGGACTACTACGACCTGTCCGGCCTCGAGGGCGCCGTCATCAACCAGGTGGAGATCGAGGCCCGCTCCTGGGACCACGACGAGGCCACCCAGACCGCCCTGTTCCGCTGGACCTTCTACGGGTACGTGCCCCAGTGATCCGGGGCTGGCCCGCCGCGCTGCTGATGGCCGCATTGGGCTGCCCCGGCCCCTCGGTAGACAGCGCCCTCGCGCCCGCCATCCCCAAGCCCGAGCACCCCCGCCCCGACTGGCGGCGGGACGCCTGGGTCAACCTCAACGGCCCCTGGGCCTTCGACCACGACCCCGACGACCTGGGCGTCGAGCAGGCCTGGTACGCCCAGCCTGGGATCCTGAGCCAGGAGATCCTGGTCCCCTTCCCCTTCGAGAGCCCCGCCAGCGGCCTGGGGGAGCCCTTCCCCGACGACGGCTCCGCCGCGCACGCCATGACCGACCCCACCTTCCAGGGGGTCAGCTGGTACCAGCGCAGCTTCACCGCGCCCCGCTGGGATCTGGACCGGACCTTCCTGATCTTCGGCGCCGTGGACTGGCGGGCCACGGTCTGGCTCAACGGGATCGAGCTGGGCAGCCACGAGGGCGGCTGGCTGCCCTTCGAGCTCGAGCTCACCGACGCCATGCACCCGGGCCTCAACCAGCTCACCGTGCGGATCGAAGACTGGGCCGAGGACGAGCCCGACATCCTCAACGGCAAGCAGGGAGGCAGCTGGTACACCCGCTCCAGCGGCATCTGGCAGACGGTGTACCTCGAGGGCAGGCCCCAGGCCTACCTGGCCGGGGCCTGGTTCCACCCCGACTGGCGCACCGGGCGGGTGGAGCTGGCGTTCGAGCTCTCCCAGGGCGGCGACGAGCCGATCTCGGTGGAGATCGAAGACCCGCGAGGGGGCACGGCCACCTGGGAGGCCTCCATCGGCGACGCGGCGAGCTTCGACCTCACCGCGCTGTTCCCCCAGCATGACGGCCCCGCCCTGTGGTCGCCTGCCAACCCCCTGCTGTACGAGGTCACCGTAGGTCGCGGCGAGGACCGGGTCCACAGCGCCTTCGGGGTGCGCGGCCTGGGCCTGGACTGGGCGCCGGGGCACGGTCCCCACGACGGCGTGCCCGTCGAAGACCAGTTCCAGGTCTTCACCCTCAACGGCGAGCCCATCTACCTGCGGGGCGTGCTGGATCAGAACTACAACCCCGAGGGCCTGCTCACCTACCCCGACGAGGACACCCTGGTGGCCGACCTCGAGGCCACCCGGGACCTGGGCTTCAACCTGCTGCGCGTCCACGCCATGCACCCCGAGCCCCGCAAGCTCTGGCATGCCGACCGCATGGGCCTGCTGGTGATGCAGGACATCCCTACGCCCTACGCCTTCCTCGACAACGTCCCCGGGACCCCCTACCGCGAGCACTGGCGGCGGGACCTCGAGGACGCCTGGCGGCGGGATCACAACCACCCCAGCCTGGTGAGCTGGGTGTTGTTCAACGAGGCGTGGGGGCTCACCGAGCCCGACGACATCTGCAGTGACGACGAGCTGCAGGCCTGGGTGCTCGACAGCCTGGCCTTCGCCCGCGGGCTGGACCCCAGCCGCTGGATCGAGGACGAGAGCACCACCGACGTGGTCACCGGGGTCTACGACCACCTGGACCCCGACTTCACCTCCTGGCACTTCTACAGCGACGACTGGCAGGCCATCGACGAGCACCTCGAGCAGGTGCTGGCCGGGTCGACCATCGGCGGCGATCACCTGTACTGCGACGGCTTCGAGCACCAGGGCCAGCCCCTGCTGCTGTCGGAGTTCGCGGGCGCCGGCTGCTACGAGACCGTGGGGCTCGAGGGCCCCGAGATCGGCCAGCACTTCACCGGCTGGATCAGCGCCATCCGCGCCCGCCCCCGCATCGCCGGCTATGTCTTCACCCAGCTGACCGACGTGGAGTGGGAGCGCAACGGGCTGCTGGGCTACGACCGGCAGGCCAAAGAGCACGGGCTGACCGGCCTGGACAACATCCTCGGTGTCAACCAGGCCGACGCCGTGGTCATCGAGGGTGTGCCCGGCCAGGCCCTGCCCTCGGGTGACGCGGTGCAGGTCGAGATCTCCTTCGCCCGGGGAGGTGACGGCTCACCCATGGCGGCAGAGGCGGTGACCCTGGGATGGGCCCACCTGCCGCTTGGCGAGGATGGTGGGGTCCTGAATGGCCTGCTGGGTGAAGGCCGCCTGGATCTCGAGGCTGGCTGGGGCCTGCACCCCGCCGGCGTCATCACCCTCGAAGGCACAGGCCAGGACTCCCTGCTGCTGGTGCTGGCGGGCATCGACGGCGAGCTGGTCGCGGCGGGCTGGCGCCGCTACCCGGCCCCTTAGTCACGCACAGGTGCGCGCCCGGGCGCGCGGGCTTATGCGGCGACGTCGGATTCCCACGCAACCCGCCCCCCGGGAGCAGCCATGACCCGCAAGGACCACGTCGGAGACGTCCCGAACATCGACGCCGACCTCGACATCATCACCTTCGAGAACGAGCTGGGCGAGACCATCGACTTCGTCCAGCTGATCGCCTTCGAGCTCGAGGGCTCAGAGTACGCAGCACTCACCCCAGCCGAGGAGCTGGACAAGGGCGAGTTCGAGCTGTTCGTCTTCCACACGGGCGTGGAGAACGGGAGCCGGTTCTTCACCCCCATCGAAGACGAAGACCTGGCCCAGCGCCTGTTCGACGTCGCGGTCCAGCTGCTGGGCGGCGCGGAAGAAGACGCGTAGCGAGCGGCCTGTCGGCGGTTCGCACGGCTCCCTGGGACGCCCCCGTCTCGGGGCAAGGTCAGTCACTGGACAGGCAGTAGTCCCCGCTCGAGGAATACCCACTCGGGCAGCTGCCACCCTTGGGCACCGCATGCCTGGAGCTGTCCGAGCTGGCCAGGCAGTACTCGCCGCTGGTGCTGTACCCGCTGGGGCACGACCCCACCTTGACCACGGCGTAGCGGGAGCTCGAGCTCGACGGGTTGCAGTAGTCGCCGCTGGTGCTGTACCCGCTGGGGCACGAGCCCACCTTGGCCAGGGCCACCGGGGTCATGTCGGGACGGCCCGAGCTCGAAGAGGAAGAAGAAGAGCTCTGCAGGCAGTAGTCGCCGCTGGTGCTGTAGCCACTGGGGCAGGACCCCACCTTGGGCGTGGCGTGGCGCGAGCTGTCGGAGCTGGCCAGGCAGTAGTCGCCGCTGGTGCTGTACCCGCTGGGGCACGAGCCCACCTTCTCCACCGCGAAGCGGGAGCTCGAGCTGGACGGATTGCAGTAGTCGCCGCTGGTGGAGTACCCGCTGGGGCAGGACCCCACCTTCTTGACGGCCACGGCGCTGGGCCCGGCCATGGTGGGGGCGACGAGCAAAGAGAGGGCGATCAGGGCGAGCTTCATGGTCTTCCTCGGCGGTCGGGGAGCTGGAGGTAGCGCGCCGGGAGCCGCACACCCAGCACGGCGAGGACAGCCGGCGCCCTCGAACCCCACCCCCGACGAACGCCCGGCCTCGAACATTCGAGCGGAATCGCAAGGCACAGACAGCGCGATACGCTCTGCCCATGCTCCCCTCCCCTGGCTCCGCCCCGACCCCCGGCCCCGTGGTCCTGGTCCCCTACGACCCGGCCTGGCCTGGGCGCTTCACGCGCTACCGCGACGCCATCCTGGCCGCCTGCGGCCCGTGGCTCACCCACATCGAACACATCGGCAGCACCGCGGTGCCCGGGCTGGGCGCCAAGCCGGTGATCGACCTGATGCCGGCGCTGCGCCGCCACGACGACGGCCCTCGCTGCGCGGACGCCATGGCCGCGCTGGGCTTCGAGTACATGGGCTCCTACGGGCTCGAGCGGCGACACTTCTACCGACGCATGGACGACTGCCACGCCCACATGTACGCACCCGGCGAGGGCCAGTGGCACGCCCAGCTGGCCTTCAGGGACTTCCTGCGCGCCCACGGCTGGGCCCGGGACGAGTACTGGCAGCTCAAGCGCGATCTGGCGGCGACACACCAGGCCGATCGCGACGCCTACAGCGAGGCCAAGTCCTGCTTCGTGGCCCGGATCCTGGCGCTGGCCCGGCGCGCCTAGCCCAGGTCTTCGAGCCACTTCAGCAGGAAGCTCTCGAGATCGTCGGCCACCTCGGGCGCGGCGTCGAACATCAGGGTGCCGTGGTCGCCGTTGGGGTACTCGAAGAACTCCCAGTCGCCGGGGTTGTCATCCTGCTTGCCCTGGGACCAGGCGGCCTCGGCGGTGGAGTAGGTGAAGATAGCCGGCAGCACGGGCAGCCCGGACATGAAGTTGTTGGCCGAGGTGTAGCTGCCGCCGGTCATGAAGCCCAGGGCCACGGGCTGGGGGAGGCCCTCGTCGGGCGCCCAGATGGCGTAGTCGATCATGCTGGTGGTGCCGTTGCTGGCGCCGATGATGGCCGGGGCCCCGTAGCCGTCCTCCTGGAGCCTGAGGGTGCAGGCCTCCACGTCCCACTTGCCCTTCTCGCCGTCCCAAGACTCCTCTGGATCGCCCTCGGAGTTTCCGGCGCCCCGGCGATCGGGGACGATCACGGACCAGCCATGCCCCTGCAGGGTCTCGATGAAGTCCAGGGGCCAGCCCGTGCGATCGTAGTAGACCGCGTACATGTGGAGCAGCACGATGGACGGCGCCCCGGCGTGGTCCGAGGGGTAGTAGTCGGCCTCGAGCAGCACGCCGTCGCGGGCCTCGAGCTGGATCACCCCACCTTCGGGGGGCACGAAGTCTGGAGCCGTGTCCTCGATGGCGGTGTCGTCGGCGGGCTTGTCGCCACAGGCTACGAGCGTGGCCAGGGGGAGCGCGGCGAGCAGGACTAAGAGCTTCGGCATGGTCGGCCTCCTGCCTGGAAGGTATCGCGGCGAGGTTCAGCTCAGCTGCTCGTGCAGCAGCTTCAGCACGGAGGCCACGCTCAGATCCATCACGTGCTGGCGGTCACCGGGCAGGCGCAGCAGCCGGTGCGCCGTGCCCTCGGGCCCCGCCACGGCGATGTGCACTGTGCCCACGGGCTTGTCCTCGGTGCCGCCGCCGGGACCGGCGATGCCGGTGGTGGCGAGGCCCCAGGTGGCGCCCGAGCGCTGGCGGACACCCTGGGCCAGGGCCAGCGCCACGGGCTCGCTCACCGCGCCGTGCTCTTCGAGCATGGCCGCGGGTACGCCACACAGCCGCTCCTTGGCCGCGTTCGAGTACACCACGGCCCCCTCGAGCATCCAGGCGGAGCTCCCCGGCTTGCGGGTCAACGCGGCGGCCACGCGACCTGCGGTGCAGCTCTCGGCGGTGGCCACGGTCTCGCCCCTGGCCAGCAGGGCGCGCCCGACGACCCCTTCGAGGCTCCCCCCGGACCCCGGCACCGTGCTGTCCTGAACGGTGTAGGCCCAGCGCTCCACCACGCCGCGCACCTGCTCCACATACTCGGCGACAAAGGCCTCGTCGGCGTCGGCCTCGAAGCGCAGCTTGATCTGCACCTCGGGCACGGCGGCCCGGAAGCCCAGGCGCACGGCCGGGTGCTCGAGGCCGCGCAGCAACAGCTGGGCACGGCTCTCGCCCAGGCCCACACAGCGGACGGTGACCAGGCGGCCCGCCTCGAGCTGAGGATAGCGCTTGCGCCAGCCTGGGATCACATGGGCCTCCATCATCCGGCGCATCTCTCGAGGCACGCCAGGGAGAAACCACAGCCTGCAAGGCCAGCGCTCCACCACGAAGCCCGGCGCCGTTCCCCAGCGGTTCTCGAGCAGGCGGGCCCCCGCGGGGATGCGCGCCTGACGCTGCCCCGTGACGTCCAGCTCCCGCCCGAAGGTCGCGTAGCGCGCGCGGATCTGCTCGAGGGCCTGGGGGTGCACCCGCAGCTCGAGCCCGAAGGCCGCAGCCACGGCGTCGGCCGTGTGGTCGTCGTCGGTGGGGCCCAGCCCGCCGGTGCACACGATCTCGGTGGCCCGATCGGCAGCCTCGAACAGCAGGCCGGCGATGGCGGCTGGGTCGTCACCCACGCTGGCGTGTCGGCCCACCGCCAGCCCCAGCTCAGTGGCCCGCTGGGCGATCCAGGCGGCGTTGGTGTCCACGGTGTAGCCCTGCACCACCTCATCGCCCTGGGACAGGATCTCGAGCTCGGCCACGGGGGGGATGGGGGACATGGAGCACCTCGGGAGTGAGGGGGACTATCCGAGTTGTGGGCCACTCGTCCCCCGCCAGCCGGTAGCCCACTCCCCTCGCACGCAATACTCCCGCGCCAATGAACGCCACCCACACCGGCCCCCTGATCGCCCTGGACGTGGGCACCAAGACCATCGGGCTAGCGGTGTGCGACCCCATGCGCATCCTGGCGCACCCGCTGTCCACGCTGGCCAGAAAGGGCGTGCGCCAGGACGTCGCCAGGCTGCGGCCCATCCTCGCTGAACACGGCATCGTGGGCATCGTCACCGGCCTCCCGCTGGGCCTGGACGGCGCCGAGAACCGCTCCACCCACCTGGCCCGGCAGGTCGGCGATGCCCTGGCGCAGGCCAGCGGTCTGCCCGTGGCCTACCACGACGAGCGCTTCAGCTCGGTCGAAGCCGAGCGCCGCCTGCTGGCCCAGGACATGAGCCGCAAGAAGCGCAAGCAGCGCATCGACCAGGCCGCGGCCACGGTGATCCTCCAGGACTTCATGGACTCCAGCGAGAGCCTGGGCTTCGCCAGGGACCAGGGCTAGCTCCCCCCCGGCCGACCGCGGGCCTCCAGGCCCGGGACCACCGCCGAGCCCGATTGCCATCGCTATCCCAAGCGGGAGAGGCTAAGAGCAGGGGCCTCGAGACAGCCTCCAGGAGGGCCCATGCCCATCGTCGCCAAGCAGTCCGTCCAGTCCGACAAGCAGCAGCGCCTGCTCACCCTGCGCCACAGCGCGGCCCACCTCATGGCCCAGGCCGTCCAGAGCCTGTTCCCCGGCACCAAGCTAGGCTTCGGCCCGGCCATCGCCGACGGGTTCTTCTACGACTTCGACACCGAGCACCGCTTCTCCGACAAGGACCTCAAGGACATCAAGAAGGAGATGCTCCGCCTGCGCAAGAAGCAGAAGGCCAAGTTCGAGCGCGTCGAGATCGGCAAGGCCGAGGCCATGGCCCTGTTCGAAGGCCAGGGCGAGGCCCTCAAGGCCGAGCACGTCCAGTCCCTCGAGGACGGCGCCATCACCCTGTACAAGAGCGGCGAGTTCGTGGACCTGTGCGCCGGCCCCCACGTCGAGTCCACCTCCGAGATCCAGCACTTCAACCTGCTGTCGGTCTCCGGCGCCTACTGGAAGGGCGACGAGAACCGCGAGCAGCTGCAGCGCATCTACGGCACCGCGTGGGAGACCCGCGAGGAGCTGGACGAGTACATGCGGCGCATCGAGGAGGCCAAGAAGCGCGACCACCGCGTGCTGGGCAAGCAGCTCGAGCTCTTCGCCTTCCCCGAGCTGGCCGGCCCGGGCCTGCCCTTCTACCTGCCCGCCGGCGCCCACATCGTCGAGAGCATGAAGCGCTGGATCTGGGGCCTGCACGTCGACGGCAGCTACGGCCACCAGGACAAGCCCTACCAGCCCCTGCAGACCCCCCACATCCTCAAGACCGACGCCTGGTACACCAGCGGGCACATCCAGAACTACCGCGAGAACATGTTCATGGTCTACAGCCTCGACGAGCTGGACCAGGGCATGCTCGGCGGCGACGGCAAGGACGCCAAGGACGCCAAGGACGCCAAGGACGCCAAGGACGGCGCCCGCGGCGAGGGCCTGGGCAACTACGGCCTCAAGCCCATGAACTGCCCCGGCCACGTGATGGTCTACAACGTGGGCACCAAGTCCTACCGCGACCTGCCCGTGCGCTACTTCGAGTTCGGCACGGTCTACCGCTACGAACGGGCCGGCACCCTGCACGGCATGCTCCGGGTGCGCAGCTTCACCCAGGACGACGCCCACATCTTCTGCACCCCCGAGACCTACCACGCGGAAGTGCTGGGGGTCTTCGACTTCTGCTGCCACGTACTCGAGACCTTCGGCTTCGAGTACATGGTCGGGCTCAAGACCCGCGGCGAGAAGCGCATCGGCTCGGACGAGATCTGGGACATGGCCGAGGACGGCCTGCGCCAGGCCCTCGAGAAGCGGGCCGCTGGCAAGTACTACATCCAGGAAGGCGACGCGACCTTCTACGGCCCCAAGATCGACTTCGTCATCCGCGACAGCCTGGGCCGCGAGTGGCAGGGCGGCACCATCCAGCTGGACTTCAACCTGCCCGAGCGCTTCGACCTGTCCTACGTGGACGCCGACGGCGAGCGCAAGCGCCCCGTGATGATCCACCGGGCCATCCAGGGCAGCTTCGAGCGCTTCTTCGGACTGCTGATCGAAGAGTTCGGCGGGGCCTTCCCCCTGTGGCTCTCTCCCACCCAGGTGCGGGTGCTCCCCATCGCCCAGGACCACCACGCCTACGCCAGCAAGGTCGCCTCGGCCTTGCGCATGGAGGGCTTCCGGGTGGAGCTGGACGACTCGAGCGAGACGCTGAACAAGAAGATCCGCCAGGGCAAGACCGCCAAGGTCCCCTACATGCTGGTCCTGGGCGGCCGCGAGGCCGAAGAGGGCACCATCACCGTCGAGGGCTACCACGACGGCAAGCTCGGCCACCTCACCACGGTCGAAGAGCTCTGCGGTCACATGCACGCCGAGGTCAAGGCCAAGGTCGCTCGCCGCAAGGCCTAGAAGCGCAGCTCCAGCTCCGGCCGGGTGTCCTCGTACACGCACCACGCCACCCGTTGGTAGCGGGTGCTGCGCCGGAACAGGCCGCTGTTGGCGCCCCAGCCCGCGCGGTACTCTTCGTGGTTCATGGTCTCGCAGGGGTCCACCACGAAGCGCCGGCCCATGGGGTTCGGCTCGACGGCCGCCAGCCCCAGCGCCCCCCCCAGGGGGCGCCACACCAGCAGCGGGTGACGCTGCAGCAGGCTGGCGATGGCCAGGCCCCCAGGGGTGAAGTCCACCACCTGATCGCTGGGCCGGAGCAGGTCTGTGAGCTCGGCGATGCCCCGCAGTTCCCGCGCAGGATGCTCATCCCCGGCCTGCTCACGCGCGGCGACCAGAGCCCGGGCATGCCCACCCACGGCCCCGCCTTGGCGACCCAGGACAACCAGGGCCACCAGCAGCACCGGCAGCCACACCAGCTGCCAGCTGCGCCACGCCGGTCTCAGCCAGCGCAGGCACGCGGCCGCCCCCACCACGGCGAGCAGCAGCAGCGGCGAGGCCAAGGCCAGCAGGTAGCGCGGGTGGGGCTGGATGAGGGTCAGGGAGCGCGCCAGGATGTACAAGGACAGCCCCAAGAAGGCCGCAGCCAGCACCTGACCGACCCGGCAGCGCCATCCCCGACCGGGGGCGAGGCCGCAGGCCGTCAGGGCCGGCAGCACCAGCGCCAGCCACAGCAACGACCCAAGGCCGAGCCCGCTGTGCAGCGCCGCGACGAACAGCGCCCGACCCTGGAAGGCCGCAGGCGCGTAGTCGCGAACGTGCAGCAGGAAGGCGATGGTGCGCGGCAGACCCCACAGGGCGGCGCCCTGGCCCACCACCCAGTAGCCCTCCACGGCCTGGCCTCGCAGGATCTCCGGGAACATCGAGCTGGAGACCGGGAAGTCCACCTCGTGCCATGCGTACTCGAGCACGCGAATGGTGGCGTGCTCGAGGGAGCGGATCTCCCAGTCGAAGCCCGCGAACACCCACCAGGTCAGCACCAGGGGCGCCGCCAGGGCCGCCAGATCGAGCAGCAGCGGCTTGGGGGCGGGCAGGCGCCGCACCAGGACGGCGACCAGCAGCAGGGGCAACGCCAGCAGCAGCAGGGTGAGGGCCTTGGGCGTCGCCGCCATGAACCCGGCCAGGGCGACGCCAGCCAGCAGCTGCCGCCAGGCTGCGCCCCGCAGCAGCGCCGCCACCACCGCCGCCAGCGCGAGCACCATGAGCAGGCTCGAGAGCATGTAGTCGCTGGGGCGCCCGAGCATCCCGATCCAGGCGGGCGTGGCCACGATCAACAGCGCCCCCGCCAGAGCCACAGGGCGTGGGGCCAGCAGGCGACCCAGCAGGTACAGCGCCAGGGGCAGCAACGCAGCGGCGGCCAACACCACCGCCTGGGTGCCCTGCACCGGGGTGAGCCCTGTGAGCCGGCACAGGCCCGCCGCCAGGGCGGGCTGCAGGGGGTAGCGGTAGGCGGACAGGGCGCCAAACGCCGGGTCCACGAAGCGGGTGGTGTAGGCCAGGTACTCCTGCATGTCGCCACAGATGGGCAGCAGCTGGGGGTTGCGCGCGGGCAGCTGGACCGCCACCTGCCAGCCTCCCCACGCCAAGGCGCCCAGCACCATGGCGACCTCGAGCCGCGCCCCACCCCAGCGCTGCTCGAGACCCGCCCATGGCTGCCAGCGGCGCAGCCCCCAGGCCGCGGCGGTGCAGACCACCAGCGCCGCGATCAGCAGCCCGAGAGCGACGTCCAGCTGAGGGTCTTGCATGGTCACTCGAGGCGCTACCAGCCCTCGAGCACCTTCTGCTGGGTGGGGCCGTTCATCTGCACGAACATCACCACCTCGTTGACCAGCCGGATGTTGGCCCCCAGCGCCTGAGCGATCTCCTCCATGGCCCGCTGCTCGGGGGACTTGACCCGGCCGTGCTGGCAGATCATCACCGCGGCCAGCTCGAGGACCTTGCGCACGTCGTCGGGCCGGAACTGCTCGCGGCGCTCCTGGATCTCGCCGATGGCGTTGCGCCCGAAGTCGCGGCCGGCGTTCTCGGCGGCGTCCATCATGTGCTTGACCGGCAGGCGGGTGCCCATGGCCATCTGGAGATCCGTCAGGTAGGCGCGCTCGTTCCACTGGATCTTGCCGTCGGCCAGCGCCACGTGGAGCAACGACAGGAACACGGCCAGCTGGGTGTCCTCCTCGCGGGGGCCCCGCAAGGCCGCGCCGCCCCCCATGCCGCCGGGGCCAGCGCCGGGCACGAAGTCCACCAGCTTGTCCAGGGTCTCGAGCACCCCCATGATCTTGCTGTCGATGCCCCGAAAGCCCGACCACGAGAAGCCGCTGTGCTTCTGCCGCAGCGCCACCAGATCCAGGGCCGCCAGCTCGCAGGCCTTGAAGCGGATGGGGATCATGGGGTGGGTGCGGATCCAGCCGTGGGAGCCGCCCTGCTCGTTGATGTGACGCTCGAGCTCGTTGTACTGGGAGCGCAGGGAGCGCAGCACCCGATCGTCGTCGATGCCGGAGACACCGCTGGCGGTGAGGAAGAGGGCCGAGACCGCATCGACCAGCTGACCGCAGCACATCAGGCCCACCCGGTCGGCGCTGACCTCGGCGGCACGGGACCACCTGAACAGCAGGCTGGCCAGAGAGCCCGGGACGCCATCAGGGTTGGAGAGGATCTCCCGCACGCTGAACTTCGAGTGCCCGAAGACCACATGGCCCAGCTCGTGCCCGAAGACGAACTTGAGCTGTGGCAGGGAGAAGTCCTTGAGCAACGCCGAGTGAACCACCACGTCGAAGGTCTTCTCGTGGGCCAACACCGAGGCGTTGTACTCGCTGCTCTGCATCACGAAGAGGTTGCCGGTGAGCCCGCTTCCCAGCACCTCCAGGCACTCCTGGTAGGCCGCGTGGACCTCTGGCAGCAGCTCGGGGGTGATGCGCACCGCGTCGCCCAGCAGGCTGCGGCGGCGCATCTGCAGCAGATCCTGAGCCTCCCCCGAGTCCCGCCCCCGCTGCTCGCCGATCTCGGCCTCGATGGCCTGGAACAGCTTGGATTCGTAGCCGAAGCGCAGGTTCTCGAGCTCGGGGGTCATGGGGGCTCCACGATGTCTTCGAGGGGGAAGCGATGGCTGCGCTCGCGCGAGCGCTGTCAGCCGCATCGTCACCGTCACAGGCCAGCAGAGGCCGGCCAGTGAAAGGTGTAGCCCCCTGGAGCCCTAGGCGTCGAGGGTCTCGAAAGTCCCGGTCTTGCGGTCCTTGCGCACGTCGTCCCAGGAAAAGCAGCGACCGTTCATGGCGACGTAGACCCCGTGGGGCAGACACTGGGCATAGGCCAGGGCCGAGCCCAGGTTGAACAGCCCGTCGGAGCTGCCGAAGGTGTAGGGCACCATGGCCCCCGTGATCACGATGGTCTTGGCCAAGCCAGCCTGACCGAGCTGCCGGGCGGTGATCTCCATGGTGTCGGTGCCGTGGGTGACCACGATGCGGTCCTCGGGGCAGCGCGCGCAGTTGCTCAGGATGGTGGCCCGGTCGTCGTCGTCCAGGGTCAGGGAGTCCACCATCATCAGCGTGCGCACCTGCACATCCACCCGGCAGCGGCCCAGCTTCAGCATCTCCCGGATGTGACTGTCCTGGAAGAACAGCTCGCCGGTGAGCTCGTTGTACTCCTTGTCGAAGGTGCCGCCGGTCACCAGGATGCGGATAGCCATGGTCGACTCCCGAGCTCGCGCTGGAATGGAGTGAGGGCCCCGCCGTATACTGCCAGCCATCAGCCCTGTCCAGGAGCGCACCATGACCCTTCGCACCCCCGCGATGATGCTCGTCATCGCCACCGTGACCGCCTGCGGCGGCAAGCTCGTGGACGAGCGCCCGTTCACCGTCGCCAGCGACAAGGTCACCCTGGCCTGGGAGACCACCGTGCCCGAAGGGGAGGCCAGCCTGTGGCTGGACTACAAGCTCGAGACCGGGTCCGAGCACGACATCACCCAAGGCAGGACCGACGCCGTCTACCACATGCAGGGCCTGCTCTCCGTGACCTCCAGCGGCAACCCGGCCTACGACGGTCCCCTGTACCTGCGCTCGGACGGCCCGCCCACTACGGCGCTCACCAGCACCGTCACCATCGGCAGCACCAAGACCTGCAGCGCCAAGGGCTGCAGCATCTCGGGCCGGGTGCGGACCCTGAACCTCGACACCCTGGCGGCCGGCAGCCCCATCGTCATCAGCGCGGCCCTGCCGCTGGAGGGCGACCAGATCCGCATCGAGAGCCTGGGGATGCAGCTGCGGGCCAAATAGGCCGAAGGCCGACCTACGACGGCCTTCGCCCGCGGCGATCGTACCGACGGCGCTCCACACCGCGGCACATCGCCGCGCCTGCGACCCACGACGGCCTTCGCCCGCGGCGATCGTACCGACGACGCTCCACTCCGCGGCACATCGCCGCGCCTGCGACCCACGACGGCCTTCGCCCGCGGCGATCGT